>JAAUUW010000011.1 GCA_012030735.1 Acaryochloridaceae cyanobacterium SU_2_1 | reverse complement strand
TGCTTTGTCCTGATTGGCTTGAGCAATTCCTTAGTCTTGCGTAATTCCTTCGCTAACTCAAATAAAGTCGACCAAGGCCCCGGGGGAGTTAAAGTCATCGTCCATGGCTGATTGGAAGCGTTGCATAGGCTCATCAATCTTAGAGATACGCATTGAGGATGGATCGCCAAAGTCAGGATCTTGAGCATCAGGCCATCCTAATTGCAATCCATGGTCATACCCAAAGAGCAGACCTTCCTTAAGGGTTTGCCAACTTTGCTGCGCGGCTACGATCGCATCCTCCGTAAAATCAATCGGCTTTCGATAGTGAGCTTGAAGAACAAACAACCTGAGGGCCATCGGATCGAGCTTTTCCCCCTCCAATACCTCTAGGGGGGTATCCAGCAGTTGGCGAATAGTTGTGAAATTGTCCAAAGACTTAGACATTTTCTCCCCCCCCACATTCACAAAGCCGTTATGCATCCAGTAACGAGCCAAAGGCCTCTGAGAAATCACTTCCGACTGGGCAATTTCATTTTCGTGATGGGGAAACACCAAATCTGAGCCACCCGCATGGATATCAATCTCAGCCCCTAAACAGACCTTCACCATTGCCGAACATTCGATATGCCAGCCTGGACGCCCTGCTCCCCAAGGAGACTCCCAACTCGGCTCCCCTGGCTTTGCCGCCTTCCAAAGCGCAAAGTCTAGGGGATGCTGCTTTTTCTGGTCTCCGTCACCTAGCCGACCACTAGACCCCGCAGAATCCTGATCTAGAGAACGGCCTGAAAGCTGACCATAGCGAGGAAATTTCTCGACAGCATAGTAAACATCCCCAGCGGCTGCATAGGCATAGCCCTCAGTCACCAACGCCTCGATCAGGTCAAGGATAGCCGGCATGGATGCTGTCGCTTGGGGATACAAATCCGCAGGTAAAATGTTTAAGCGCGCCATATCTTCTTGATAGGCTTGAATATAGATTTGGGTAATCCTTTGCCAATCCTGACCTGTTTCGGCGGCCCGCTTCAGAATTTTGTCATCAATATCAGTGTAATTTTGCACATACCGAACCTGATAACCCCGCCATTGCAAATACCGTCGGATCACATCCCAAACCACATAGGAACGGGCATGGCCTAAATGGCAGTAGTCATAAACTGTTACACCACAGCAATACATCCGCACCTGACCAGGGATCACGGGCTGAAAAGCTTCCTTGCTACGAGTCAGGCTGTTATAGAGGATTAGGGGCATCTGAATCAAGAATGACAATAACAAGAGTGACAATAAGAAATATTTCGAGGAATCGCTGACTAGAACCTCAAACCTTGCCAGGTACATCAGCAGAGCAAGCAAACTGAACTCTCCGCTACCCAGTTAGCCAGAAAATCCCTTGGTGAGTAGAGCGTTTAGGGGAATTGTCCCACACTCATTAACCAGAGAACCGAAATATTCATTGAGGAGAGAACTATCCTGAGCAAAGAATCAAAGGCAATTTGAGCATCGAATACTCTAAACTTTAGAGTCGATAGATTATAATCACTTCAACTCAGTACAGATCGCTATGATTGCAGTTTATCCTGGCAGTTTTGATCCGATCACCTTAGGCCATCTCGACATCATCGAGCGAGGTTGCCAGTTATTTGAGCGAGTGATTGTTGCCGTTGCCCGCAATCCTAACAAGGCTCCTTTATTTACCGTTCACCAACGTGTGGAGCATATTCGATCTTGTACTCAACATCTTGTTAATTTAGAGCTTGACACATTTGATACACTAACAGTGACTTATGCACGCAAGCGCAACGCACTTGTCTTGCTAAGGGGGTTGCGGGTCTTGTCTGACTTTGAATATGAGTTACAAATGGCCCATACCAATCAAAGCTTATCTCCTCAAGTCGAAACAGTATTTCTGGCCACATCCAATGAGTATAGTTTCTTAAGCAGTAGCTTAGTTAAAGAAATTGCCAAATTTGGAGGCTCAGTTGCTCATCTTGTCCCTAAAAATATTGCTATTGAGTTAGAACAATGCTTCAGCAAGAATCCTCCTTTAGTCTCGACACCAACTCCAATGGCTCCCACTATGCCAATGGACTAATACCACAACAGTCTCAAGGACTAGAACTACAGCAACAGCTTCAGCGTCTAGAAGAAATGATTGTTGTAGATGGGGTTAAAATACCCTTGCTTCGACAGGCCATCATTGATGAAGAACAATTGCTTGCTCAATTAATAGTAGTAGAACGGAGCATTCCTGAAACTATTCGCAGCGCCGAGCAGATCTTGCAAACCAAAGAAGATATTATTAACCGCGCCAACCAAATTGCCGAGGAATTGATTCAAGCTGCTGAGCAACGCGCCGCCAAAATTGCCGATGAGTTAACTATTATTCAGCAGGCAGAAATGGAGGCCCAACACCTACGCAAACAAGTTCAAGGGGAAGTAGATAGCATTCGCCAGCGTAATCTCTCAGATGTTGAGCGGGCCAGACGACAAACCCAACAGGAGCTGGATCAAATGCGTCAAGCAGCTCAAAGAGACTGTGAACAAATTCAAAGAGACGCTGATCACTATGCTGAGCAAGTGTTGAGGGAGTTAGAAGAACGGCTTGGTCACATGATTCAAGTGGTGCATAATGGCCGTTCTCATTTACAAAAACCAGGCTCTTAGTGCCATTAATTCATGGCCTTGAACGGTATCCCTTTCTAGTTTGGACAGGCGGATCAGTCATGATAGAACCTATCCCAGCAATCACCTTACCCCCCTGCAATCGTCCTCAACAGGAAGCTCAATGGTTGGAAAATGCGCTGAAAGAATGGCTAGATCGCGAATTTTTGCCAGAGTTAGTTAACCAAAAGATTGCTCAACGGGCAGCTAGCGTTTTTCTGCGACAGCGGATGGAAGGAGAGAATGATGTTGGCTCTCTGTTAATGGCCATTTTGACAGAGATGCGTGGTTTTGACTTCTCTAAAAGCTTTTACAGCGAATTTGCCGTGGCTAATGCTGTCAGCGACTTATTGCTCAACAGCCTAGGAATTGATACTTGCTGTGGGCAGTCTTAGGATCTGCGATACAGATCCTAAGACTGGAGCGACTAGAGTCTGAGCCAGTTTAAAAGGCCAAACCAGGCCACCTTGAAACAAGATAACCTGATCTAATCATTTAATATACTCAACTTTGGAGACTCAGGGGATTACCAACTTGATTTGGTAACGCCGGGGAGTAAGCCTTCATGGGCCATTTCTCGCAGTACATGACGAGATAAACCGAAGTCCCGATAAAACCCACGGGAGCGCCCCGTCGCCCAGCAACGATTTCGTAAACGAGTGGGGGCACTATTGGGTGGCAACTGCTGAAGCTGCCGATGCAGGTTCATGCGCTCTTGTTGAGAGGTCGCTTGAGAGATTTGCTCTTGTAATGCTTGTCTTTTAGGAGCGTATTTAGCGACCAATCGTTGGCGCTTTTTTTCTCGCTCGATCATACCTTTCTTAGCCATGCAGCTCTGAAATACCTAATCTATGTGAAACAGTTTTCTCTATGGTAACGAATTTTTGACCTATTCTCTAGGTCTCAGATGAATGAGAGGCTGGCGATGACCTTAGGTGGTGATGACTATCGGTTTAGAGGCTTACTTATTCTAAGCTAACGCCCAAGGCCTTTACTTCCTAGACATCACTTTACCTGCTGAGGCACAAAGGTCAGCTAGGGTGCAGCAATCGCAAGCTGGATGCCGTGCATTACAAACCGCACGACCATGATAAATCAGACGAATCGACCAATTTTCCCAATCGGTTTGCGGCAGTAACTGGATCAAATCCTGCTCAATTTTGACAGGATCTTGATGACGGGTCAGCCCTAAACGCTGACTCAATCGCTTCACATGGGTATCTACCGTTACCCCTTGATTGAGGCCATAGGCATGGGCTAGCACCACATTCGCTGTTTTACGCGCCACACCCGGCAACGTCAACAGTTGATCCATTTGATCAGGGACAAGACCACCAAATTCATGAACTATTTTTTGACAAGCGCCCTGAATATGTTTGGCCTTATTACGGTAGAAACCAGTCGATCGGATCAACGCCTCTAAGTCTGGGCGATCTGCCCTGCTCAATGCCACCGCATCTGGAAATCGAGCAAATAGGGCTGGAGTGACTTGGTTGACCCGTTGATCAGTACATTGCGCTGACAAAATGGTCGCAACCAAGAGCTGTACAGGTGTTTCATAAGTCAGACTACAGCAAGCATCGGGATAGAGATCCAGCAAGCGGGCTAATAGTTTGAGGGCCAGTTTTCTTTGAGAACTCAGAGAAGAAGGCATAGGAGCATTGGCTCAGGGTGCAAAGGGCAAGGTTTAAGGCTGGGACCCTTGTTACTCAGGATATTCATGGTGTTTGCATACCGCTGGTCTTTGATCCGGATTGAGGAATTTCTGCAGGCTCCCTAGTGGGGAATAAACAAGATGAATATTGCCTACCTCTACCCCCGGAAAGCCTTGATCACCAAATTGATACCTTAAGCCATCAATTTGGCGGTATCGAGAAAAATCATAAACACCCCTAAGCCCAACAATAAAAATAAACCCACTTGCATCACACCTTCTTGGATCCCGTTAGGCAATGGTTTACCGCGCACCCCTTCTAAGAGCAAGAAAGCAAGCTGACCGCCGTCTAAAGCCGGCAAGGGTAGAATATTGATAAAGGCCAAATTGACACTGATCACCGCTGCAAATTGAAAGAGGCTCGTGATATCCGAGCGAGCCATATCTGCTCCCATGGCCACAATGCCCACAGGCCCAGCCACTTGACTGGCCGACTCTTGGAAATTACCCACTAATTGCCCAAAGGTCTGGACCATAAAACCAATAATCTTTTGAAATTCTTGGGCAGCGGCGCCAAACAGTTCGACAACATTTTTAATTGGACGGCGCACCAGCCTGCCATTAGGGGCGAGTTGCACGCCAATCCGAGCCACCCCTTCTTCTCCCGCCTCCGGAACTAGGGTGATATCAAGCTCTTGATCTTGACGTTTAATTTGGAGTTGGATAGGCTGCCCTGCTTTGCCACGGATAGAATTCATGAGTAAGTCACGGGCTGCTTCTGCTTTCCCCAAGGATTGACCATTGATCCCCAACACCACATCTCTCGCTTGCAGACCAGCATCGGTGGCTACAGAGCTGACATCCGCTGCTACCTGAGCAATGAGTACACCGGGCTGATATTGCACGCCACCCGGAATGCCCACAATTCCGACTTCGGCAACAAGCAGCACATAGGCAAGAATAAGGTTAGCAATCACCCCAGCACTAATCACAATGGCGCGATCCAAGATCGGTCGATTGCGCATGAGATCAGGATCGGTAGGGGAGAAGGAACTGTCAGGATCTTCATCTGGAAAGCCCACATATCCCCCTAAGGGTATGCTTCTTAGGGCATATTCCGTTTGCGCTCCTTGATATTTCCAGAGCACAGGGCCAAAGCCAATCGAGAACCGATTGACATGAATTCCTTGGAGCCGAGCGGCTAAGAAATGTCCGAGCTCATGAACTGCAATCAACAGCCCGAGAATTCCAATCATCGCTAGAATTGCGGCTAAGGCAGGCATGGAATATACCTCTATTGGAGGGGACAATTTAAGGGGTAATAAGGGCAGGGTAAGGATAACTGAGTTGATATTGCCCGATTAAGATAACCTATCTTAACGTCTTTTCCTTCGTATTCTGAAGAGATAGTCCCAGATCTTGGTGGGGAGGTTTCGCTAATTTTGTTCGGTTTCAACCTTGGGAGAGCAGGGGGTGAAGGGTTATGGTCTAGGGAATGAATCTGGGATTGGGTATGAATGATGATGAGGTGGAGGGTGTCAAGGGTGTGAATAAATGGGTTTTACCGACGGTTAGCGAAGCCTATTGCCGAAGTGAGCTGGAGTTTGGAGGATGGCAAAATATGCAAAGGGTTTCCCTTGCCCAAGGGGAGCAGCAATGGCATATTGCGATCGCAACCATATTGTCGATGCTGCCCGATCCTGCACCCCACCCTCTAGTTTCTGAGTCTTCCTTCCCCAAACAAGCTTGCATCCCAGAAACTCCCCCTGCAACCCCAGAAATTTCAGGGATCATTCTGGCCGGACCCACCCCCCTCCTCAGCGATCCAACCCTACTCCAGCGCTTTCCCTCCTGGACCTTTGCTGGTGCCCAAACATCTACCTTTCAACTCCCCCCTGGTGACAGTCCTAACAGCCAAACCTTAACGGGACAAGTCGTTCCCTTGCTCCCTGCCGATCCCTTAACCCTCGAGCAGTTTTGTGTGATACTCCTGCCCAAATTTAGCTGGGTTGCCATCCTGCAAAGACTATCAGCCAGTCAATCACGGCTACAATTTTCCTTTATACCAGACACCCTGGAGCAAATTTTACAGGTGCTCAGATCTCGAATTCAGCTTACCTGTCCCCATCAACTCCAGACCTTCAACAGCCTACTAGAGCAATTCCCAGTCATTGAACCAGACTATCGGCTAATTTTGCAGTTTAGTCGCAAATTTTTGCAATTTTCCACCCATTTCGGCTCCTATCTAACCACGTCAGCACCGAAGAGTACCCCCCTCGCCCTATCCTTACCTGCCCATGTTTCCTATCCAAACAGTGCTAAACCAGAGCAGATCCAATCTTCTATCCAATCTTCTGCCCTGGAGGCTGATTCTCCAGATCTAGATCATTCACAGGGGAATGACATTGCCCTCCTAAAAGCGATCGCCCATGAAGTGCGAACTCCCTTAGCCACCATCGCCACCTTTACCCAATTACTCCTTAACCGCTCCGACTTGCCGGGAGAAGTCTTAAAGCGCCTAGAATCCATCCAGCGGGAATGCCGGGATCAAATTGATCGCTTTGGCCTCATCTTTCGGGCCATGGAATTAACCAATAGCGAACCACCAAGCATCGCTCAGCAACTTACATCTGTGTCAGTTCAAGACGTATTGCAAACCAATATGCCCCGTTGGCGCCAACAAGCCAGTCGCCGTAATCTCACCATTAATCTAGAGGTACCCGGCCAATTACCCGCAATCACCATCTGCGATCCAGGCATGCTAGAGCAAGTACTCACAGGGTTGATGGATCGACTCAGCCATAGCTTACCAACAGGCAGTCAAATTGAGTTTCAGATTGCCCTAGCGGGTCACCAACTGAAACTAGAGATCCGTTCCCATCCACCGAGCCAAAGCCAGACAGCCACCTCTCCCCTAGAAAGACCGATGCTCAAAGCAGTCGGATCTTTATTAATGCTACAACCAGAGACGGGTGGTTTGAGCCTCAGCTTACCCGTTACCAAACATCTCTTTGCAATTCTAGGGGGCAAACTGACCGTTCGCCAAGATCAACAACAAGGTGAAGTCTTGACAATCTTTTTGCCCTTAGGGACAGAGGGTGCTGCATACTAGGGAAATCCCCAAAGAGTCTTGCAGTAAAGCGGCTATCCGCTTTTTTGGCAAAAAAATAGGTTGCCATACCCTGCGATTCTTAATCACATCTAAGACTGTTGTTGCGAATCAAAGATCATGTCTGCTGAGAATGTTATCCCCCCCTTAGCTAGTCTAGAGGCCATTCCCTATATCAGTCCCGAAGGCCTGATTCCCCAAGACCTAGAGGGCAAGATTGGTGTCTATGCCATTTTTGCCGCAGACAAAAGCTTGCAATATGTGGGTTACTCGCGCGATATCTATTTAAGTCTCAAACAACATCTGATCCGTCAGCCCCAACACTGCTATTGGCTGAAGGTGCAAACCATTGATCGCCCCAATCGGACAGTTTTAGAAGATATCCGCACTAGTTGGATAGCAGAGAATGGCACAGTACCCACGGGTAACAGTGCTGACCAATCAGCTTGGGAGCAAGCGATTGATGTCAAGGCCGCTATGACCTCTGAAGAGTTAAGGCAATACCAAGATCCAGAACTCGATGAACGGAGCCAGCAAAAAATCTTAAAGAATGCCGCCCGTCGGATCGAAGCAGAAATCCTATCCCTGCTCAAAGAACGTGGTCTAGAAGAAGATTTGCGATTTAATCCAAAACTCAAAGATACGGGGTATTTAGACCTAAAATAAACTGGATAGGAGTTGCCTTTACCCATTGCCCTCGCCTAGCCTTCGCTTTTTGCCAAGGACCCTTTGCACTGAGGTGGCTTTGTACAAGATTCACTGGGCAGCATAGTCTTTCAAAGTGGTTTACCTAGCCGTTCTTACCCCTCAACCTCGCAGCTGTAATTCTGTCCTATGCCTGACGGAGAACAAATCAACTTATTTGACTGGCAGACCTCTGAATCGGTTTCTGGCCCCTCAACCTCAGCGTTTGAATTTGATCCTGAGTTGATCCCGACTAGCGCCCAAGTCCCGATTCCTACAGGGCTTTATGCCAATATGGATAGACTCACACAGCATTGTCAACAATGCCAGCGTTGTGATCTCGCGCAAAGCCGCACCCATGTGGTGGTGGGTCGGGGCAACCCTCAAGCGCCTTTATTAATTATTGGCGAAGGCCCTGGACAACATGAAGATGAGACAGGTATGCCTTTTGTAGGGCGTGCAGGGCAGCTACTTGAAAAGATTCTGGCCTCGGTCAAGCTAGACACCGAAAGAGATGTGTACATTTGTAATATTGTCAAATGCCGACCGCCAGGTAATCGCGTCCCTACTTCTGATGAAGCCGATGCTTGTAAACCCTATTTACTAGAGCAAATTCGGTTGGTAAACCCCAAAATTATTTTGCTCACTGGAGCCACCGCCGTGAAGGGAGTGGTCGGTGATCAGCGTGGCATCACTAAAATTAGAGGTCAATGGATAACCTGGCAAACCTATCTCTGTATGCCCATTTTTCACCCTGCCTATCTGTTGCGAAATCCTTCCTCGGAGCCAGGTAAGCCTAAATGGCTTATGTGGCAAGATATTCAAGCGGTTCGAAACAAGCTAGATGAGTGGACTGAGTCAGTCTGAGTAGAGTTTTGTTAAGATGGGTTACCTCAGCTACTGCCCTCTCGGCCTTGACCGATTTCCATGAAAACTCGCTTCAGTTCTTCTAGAGTCTGTTGGGGCGGGTGCTCCACGGAGCTGCCAGGATTGAAGACCGTAGATAGTTGCTCCTGTAAGGTTGTAACCGTGTCTTGGATGGGCTGTAAGAGTTGCTCGTAGGTCCTGACTTTACCCCATAGTTCAGCAACTGTCGATCGTTGTTGCTGTATGTCTTGGTCCTGTTGCTGCAGTTGCTGATGTTTGATCTCTTGACTGGCAGTGGTGGTAGCAATAGTGTCTCTTGTAGTTTCTACCGAGTTTTCTAAGGCTCTTAACTCAGTCTCCAGCGCTTGCAAAGCTTGTTGGTTTTTTTGTTGTTCGGTCTCTAAATTATCGAGAATAGGGCCTACATCTAAGGTGGCTGATTGATGAAATTTGTTTTTTGCGATCGTTCCGTTGATGCAGCACATCCTGATGCAGATAAAGCACCGCCTCTTTTTCCTTCAGAGTTTTGCGCTGACCTTCTAAGGTTTCATCCAACAGTCGAAAATGTTGCCGCTCATCCTCAAGCTCTCCCGTCAAACCCAGTCTGTCATATTCACTTGCAACCTGAATCTTCGTCTCAAGGGCCTCAATGGCTTGCTTTTGATAAGTAAGCTCTTCCTCTTGGTCATTGACAAAGCTAGAGAGCTTTACCAACTCATGATTTAATTTCTCAACAGTCTGATCCAGCTCCTCAATCGGCATATTTCTTAAGGAGCGTAGATCAACCAATTGATCTCTAGAATCACCCTTAAGCTCTCGCAGGCTATCGTAGATTTGCGACTGAGATTGCAGCTGCTCACTCAAAAATACCTTACGATCTGCCTGCAAACTTAAGGTCTGCTCTTGCAGCCGCAACTCAAGTTGGGCCTGAACCAAAGACTCTTGGTTTTGGTGCCAGAATTGCCAAGAGGACTTCAGTTCCGCCTCAACCTTTTCCAAAGCTGTTTGTTGCGCTTGAGCTTCATTCCGATCCTGCTCCAAGGCTTGCCAGAAACCAGCCAACTGAGACTGTTGCTGCTCCATTCTCAAAAGCAACCCCTCGGGATGGCCAGACTCATTCACAAAGGCACCATCTAATTGAGTTAACAACGCCTCAATCTGATGAACTTGCTGATCCGATAGTCCAGGCTGTGCTTCTCTTTGGGCAACTTGCAACCGCCCCCATCCCTCCTCAAGCTGCTGGCGATCTTGCTCAATTTGTTCCTTTAATTGCAGAATTTGATCTCGGGTGGCCTCAAATTCCTGGCGCTGCTGCTCAATCCGCTGAGCTTCGGCTTCTAACTCCTGTAATTCTTCTGCCCGAGCCTCCATATCAACCTCACGACGCGTTAACTCTTGACTTTGATAAATTAATGATTGCTTCCACCCTTCAATTTCTTCTTCTTGAGTACGAAACCGGTCTCGCATCCGAGAGAAATTTTTGAGGATGCTTACCAATTGACGGGTTGCATCTTGCACATTGGTAGGTACCTGGTTCCCATCCAACTCAACCAACACCAGCACTCCAGCATTGAAATCATTAGCAGCATCTGCTGGAATAAGCTCCTCACGGGCAATGGGATTCCAATCGTTTTCAGATTGTTTGCGGGCGATGAGCTTCAGCTCTGTCTTGGCCCCCATGAAACTATTTTTTTTGTGCACTTCTGCAAGATACAGCACACCTATTACCCTCTATTTAATATCCACCTGAGCTATTTTTAGCAAAAGCCTAACAATTATTTCCCAGGGAAAACCCGGTGTATTTGTCCGAATGCATTACGGGACAACCAACCTTCGACTTAAAAAAAACAGATTTAAGTCTTTCAGAAAAAATTGAGCGCTCAATACTACTTTTTAAGACTAACTAAACACTAGCAATTAGCTAATAATCTATAAAGATACATGCTCCTCCATAAAAGGGGAAGCAAACACCCCTAATGCAATGATTCCCCTGCAGACCGATCAACCTGCGCTTGCTACTCAATCAGCCCTATCCCATTTTAGGCCCCCTGCTCAAAATTCGCCGTCTTAACCTCGCTTCAGAGAAATTCTTCCAGTCTTGGCAATTTGCTCTTGAAGAGCGGGTACTCTAGGGTGGGCAGTAGGCTGTCATAGGGCCAAGCTGCTTAGAATAATCCAATCCATAAGTGTCACACCTCTAGCATCAGCTTCTAACTTGCTCGATAGAGCTATAAAGATGTAGATCTAGAGGATAACAGCACAGTAACGGTCTCACATCAAGATACCAGGGAACGCTAGATGCAAACAGTTTTAGTGGTTGATGACAGCATTACACAGCGGCAACTGATCAGCAATGCCCTCGAGGAAATTGGCTTAACCGTTTTAATTGCAACGGATGGTATTGAAGCACTAGAACAGATTGAGTCTACTCAACCTGATATTGTGATTTTGGATATCGTCATGCCTCGCATGAATGGTTATGAAGTCTGCCGAACCATAAAATCTAACCCACGCACTCAAAACGTCCCCGTTGTCATCTGCTCTTCTAAATCAGAGGAGTTTGACCGTTATTGGGGGATGAAACAGGGAGCAGATGCTTATCTTGCCAAACCCGTTCAACCTCGGGATCTATTAATCCTAGTTAAGCAATTACTAGAGGGGTAAGTCAATATGGTTAGTCATCCAGATCTTTTACAAACACAAGAGCCTCTTCCACTTCCAGGCTTACAGGAACTACAAAACCCTGAGGGCGAGTTGTTCCTCAGATTTTTATTGCTGGCAACCAAGAATTTGCCTTGCCAGCTGCCGATATTCGAGAAGTGCTAGCCCTAACACCGGATCAGATCACCCCAGTTCCTAATGTATCTCCCGTGGTTATGGGTGTTCTCAACTTGAGAGGTCAGGTAATCTGGGTAACAGATATCGGCCAGTTCTTAGGGCATCCCAAACCCTTGGATACGGATTGCCAAGAACTCTCGGTGATCGCCATTGAGTCCCAAGATATGACCGTAGGTTTAACCGTAGAAAAAGTTGCCGGTATGGAGTGGCTTGACGCTGAGCAACTTCGCCTTTCCCTTAGCGCCTCCGATAACATGTCTCCTTTTTTAAAAGGAGAATGGCCATTGAATGGATCTGCTAACCTTGCCCTAAGATTGCTTGATCCCCTTGCGATTCTAAGATCGGCAAGATGGGCATCCTAGAATCAAAGGGAACAAACAACCTTAACAATAATCGATCACTGCCTCGCTTTATTTTTCCATTCAGCAATAATAGCTAATATTGAGTTGTCAGACTTAAATGGTTTAATTCATCTGAGAGGATTTTGTCAACCTTTACATGCAACCCTATGCAGATCTACTGCAATTAGCATATCGATTCACCCAATGGCAGGAGCAGGCAGATGTCATTAAGCACCCAATACACGCAGGACTATCAACAAGCAGTTAGCGACTATATGAAGGGGCATTACCAGGATGCTGCAACGACCACAGATCATTTGGTCCAAGAATATCCTGACGATCCCAATCTGCGTTTATTGCGAGGCCATATATATAGCTGTTTACAAGAATATGAAGTTGCCAATGAACAATACCAGACTGTTCTGGAATTAACCACTGATCCAGAGTTGATCGACTGTGCTCGGAATAGCTTAGCCGATTCCACTCAATATTTGGCAGCAGTCCAAACTGAACAGCCCTCTTCTACTTCAATAATGACTCGCCAGACAACCTTGCAATGGGACGACTTATCAGTTCCTGACGAACCAGAAATGGACAAACCTTCGCCAATCTCCGCCCCTTCAGATTCTTTTAACCCGTTCATTATGGGTGATAAACCCCCACAAGACACTGAGCTGAGAAAGGAACAGTCTCCTGTGATCCATAGTTTTGCTGATGAAGAAGATGACACATTACTAATGCATAAACAAAATTCAACATCCGACAAGGGTGTTTCAGAACCCCTAACTTCAGAGCCTTTTCAGAGTTTGTCAGAGGATAATCCGAAGGTAGAGGAGTCTGACTTAGACAGTGCCACTCATTTCCAAGTGCAGGATTCCACGACTTGGCAAGATCCCTATCCCTCGATGGAGCAAAATTTTATGGCCAACAATCAGGTACAACTAGATGACTTAGGCGAAGAGACTGGCTTTCTTCATGCTGAGAGTGGTTCATCGATGGATGCTTCATTCCCCAATGATATTCACCTAGAAAACGAGGCTCCTCATTCTGAGGACAGCTTAGAATTAGAGCTAGATCAGTCCATTTCAGATTTTGATTTAGCAGGTTGAATTTGATGTTAGTTCAGATTTTGATCCTAGCTTGCTAAACTTGGCAGATGATGAGTTAGATCTCATGGGAGACACTGGCTTAATCTTCCCTGAGGATAATACCCAGGCCATTGCTGCTCAAGCAGATGAGCAACCTGATGCTAATCTGGACAATGCTTCTGGCGCAGTTTTTCTAAAAAGCCCTAGATCAGGGGGGCCAATCTTTACAGGCGCTAATACCTCTTTAGCGCAACCTGCCAGTGGTATTTTGGCCCCCTTTACCAATGCCTCTCTACCTCAAAAGCAGATCATGATGTCTACTGCTGCAGGGGTCGTCTCAGCCCTAGCAGTTGTTGGCGCTGGCTTAGGCACCCAATCGATGAGTGCAGCGACAGGTTGGGGCGCAGCGGCGGCTGGCCTAGCAGGTGGAGGCACAACCTTGGCCTTAGGTCAAATTATGACCAAACAAATCAAGCGCTCAACAAATGACTTGCAAACGCAATTAACGGCGGTTGCCCAGGGCGATTGGAGTGTGAGAGCTACTGAATTCTCTAAGGATGAGTTTGGTCAACTGTCCACCAGTTTTAACCAAATGACTCATTTTATTGAATCTACAACAGCTGAGGTTCAACGGAAAGCAGAGGAACAAGAAAAAGCTAAAGAGGATTTGCAGCGGCAGGTAATTCGGCTACTGGATGATGTTGAAGGTGCAGCGCGGGGGGATCTAACCGTCCAAGCTGAAGTAACAGCAGATATTCTCGGGGCGGTTGCTGACTCCTTAACTTAACAATTTACAATCTCCAGAAAATTGTTAAGCAAGTTAAAGTGGCAGCCCATCAAGTGAATAAAGGGGCAGCTGAAAATGAAGATTTTGCGCGTAGTTTGTCCTCAGATGCCCTTCGACAAGCTGAAGAACTGGCAGTCTCTCTCAATTCTGTACAAATGATGACCACATCTATCCAAGAGGTGGCTAACAGCGCGCGTGCGGCAGATCAAGTTGCTCAGCGCGCAACAGAGGCGGCGCTTAAGGGTGGAGAATCTGTGGAACGCACCGTAGCAGGTATTCTTCAAATTCGAGAAACAGTGGCTGAAAGCACCCGCAAGGTAAAACGGCTAGCGGAATCATCTCAAGAAATTTCTAAAATTGTGGGTTTAATTTCACAAATTGCCTCGCGAACCAACTTACTCGCGCTTAACGCCAGTATTGAAGCAGCCCGAGCAGGGGAATCGGGACGGGGCTTTGCCGTGGTTGCTGACGAAGTTCGGCAGTTAGCTGATCGAGCGGCTAAATCATCCAAGGAAATTGAACAAATTGTCCTGCAAATTCAAGGTGAAACAAGTTCTGTGATGATGGCCATGGAAGAGGGAACACAGCAGGTAATTGAGGGTACCCAACGAGCTGAGCAAGCCAAGCGATCCTTGGATGATATTATCCAGATTTCCTCTCAAATCAACCAACTTGTGGGATCGATTACTACAGCCACCACTGAGCAAACAGAGACTTCTCGCTATGTTTCCCAAGTTATGCAGTCTGTCGAGTTAACAGCTCAAGAGACCTCTCAAGAAGCACAACGAGTCTCTGATTCGCTCCACAACATGGTGAGTGTGGCTAGCGAGTTACAAGCCTCTGTCGAACGATTCCGTGTGGATGGGACTGAATTTTAGGGTCATATTTCACCGGTTTATCTAACAGTTTTTATCTTTACTACGCAACCCTAAGGAAAAAGGTGATGCAGCCAGAACAGCAGCGGATTATGGTCTATTTCATTGAGGAAGCTAAAGAGCACCTCCATACAATTGAGCATGGCCTACTCAATTTACAAACCGTTGTTGCCGACCCTGAATCGCTCAATGAGGTTTTTCGAGCCGCCCATTCTGTCAAAGGTGGGGCTGCCATGCTGGGAATTCATAGTATTCAGCATATCGCTCATCGCCTAGAAGACTATTTCAAGGTACTCAAAGAGCATACGGTGCAGGTTGATCAAACGCTGGAGTCATTGCTTTTGAAGACCTTTGATGCCCTGAGTGTTTTAACAGAAGAATTAGAGGGGGCTTTTAGTCTTTCGGATCAATTCTCAGCCAAAATAATAGCGGATGTGGAGCCGGTGTTTACGGATATTCATACGCATCTGGTGGCGGTTCTTGGACCTGGTGTTGATCTAAGTTTCATGTTAACAAGTCCTACTGGAGCGCCAACACAGGCTGCGGCAGAGTCATCGGTACTCACTGCTGAGGGCATTAATGTCTTTCAAAAAGACGTTTTACAGAAGCTGCGAGAACTTTTGGGCTTGTTCAAAGGCAAAGATTCCCCGGAAACTCGCCAAGCGCTCATTACTATTTGCCAAGAGTTATCTCAATTGGGACAATCCTTTGGCTTAACTGGTTGGTCTGAATTGTTAGAAATCTCTGGTTCAGCCATTGGACATCCTGATAACTCCTTATCAACCTTGGCAGGTTTGATTGTTCCGAGTATTAAAGATGCGAGGGATTTGGTTTTGGCCCAACGCGCTGCTGAAGTTCAGCCGATGCCAGAGCTCATTGAATTAATGCCGGCCATAGACCTGACGGATCTCCATAGTCCCCTTGAAGATCAATCAGCGGATCTGGATTGGTTTGGACTCTTTGAGGGGTCAGACAGTACAAAAGTCACCGTTCAAGGAGAGTCTGCTTCTTTTCTGGAGGATTGGCTAAATACACCGGAGTCTATTCCAGTTCCTGAGCCTGCTATTGCTGCTAATTTTGAAGAGAGCTTCACTAATTTTGATCAGCTCTTGGCAAAGGGCTCATCTGGTATTGTGCCAGCAACTGTGGGGAAAGATCTGCAGGGCAATGATTTCGGTGATTTAGAAAAGCTGATAGAAGAACCTAATCGAGGTTCTCAGGCCCCCGGTGTTGCGGCCCAGGCTCATGGGGCAGCCAAGCCATCGCGTCGTAATAGTACTGCCTCCCCGACCATGAAGGTGCCAGTGAAGCAACTGGATAACCTGAGTAATCTGATTGGAGAGTTGGTTGTTAGCCGGAACTCCTTTGAAGATACCCAAAATCGCCTGCGACAGTTTTTGGATAATTTGTTGCTACAAGTTCAGCAGCTCAATGATTTAGGGCGGCAGATGGAGGATCATTATGAGCGTTCTTTGCTTGAAAATTCTTTGTTAAGTAGTCGTCAACAGCATCTGGCCTCGAAGGGAGGAAATGGCTTTAGTGATGGCCATGCTACAGGTGCCCAATTCGATGCCTTGGAGATGGATAGCTTTAGTAGCTTTCATATTTTGTCTCAGGAAATGATTGAGCGGATTGTCCGAGTCCGAGAAGCTGCTGCTGATATTGAGTTTATGGTTGAGGGGACTGAACAAGTCACTCGGATGTTTCGGCAAATTACGACTCAGGTTCAAGAGGGGCTAACCCAATCACGGATGGTACCTTTTTCCCAGGTGGCTGAGCGATTGCCTAGGGCAGTGCGTGATATTTCCTTAAAATGTGGTAAGCAAGCTCGCTTAGAACTGGAAGGGCGAGAGACTTTAATCGATAAAAGTATTTTAGAGCGGCTCTATGATCCCTTAACCCATTTGGTTAATAATGCGATTTTCCATGGCATTGAATTTCCGGAGATTCGTCAGTCCTTAGGCAAGGAAGCTGAAGGTGTTATTAAGTTGCGTGCTTTTTATCAAGGGAATCAAGCAGTTATTTCGATTACGGATGATGGCGCTGGCATTGATGTTGATCGAATTAAGGCCAAGGCCCTAGAAAACAATTGTTAACCCCTGCCGAAGCGGAGAATCTGACACGACAGGATGCCTATGCACTGTTGTTTAAGTCGGGCTTTAGCACTCAAGATAAAGCAAATGATTTGGCTGGTCGTGGTGTGGGGATGGATGTGGTCCGCAATAGCATCCATGAAATCCGTGGGGTTATCAATACTGACTCGGGGATTGATAAGGGGACAACCTTTACGATCCGTTTACCTTTGACCTTGAGTATTACCAAGGCGCTCTGTTGTGTGAATCATGCTTCGCAAATTGCTTTCCCGATTGATGGGGTGCAAGATGTGGTGGATTTGCCTAAGGATCAACTCAGGCAGAATGCCGAGGGCAAATTACGATTAGTTGGCAGGACCAGCAGATTCCCTATAAACGGCTGAGTGATTTGTTGGCTTATAACTTCCGTTTTAAGCGCAGTAATCTCTATGCGGGTGCCTCCACGAAGGATGAAGGGATGGCATCTTTGGTCATTCTTCGCAGTGGGGAAGATGTGGTGGCTATTGAGGTGGAGCAGGTTCTGGCTGAGCAAGAGATTGTGATTAAACAGCTGGCGGATCCGGTACCCAAGCCTATGGGAATTGCTGGGGTCACTATTTTAGGGGATGGTGGCATTATGGCGATCGCAGATGTGATCGAGTTAGTTGATCTGAGTCTGGATCGCACAGAGCTTAATAGCAATCTCTGGCAGAATATTTTAGAAACTACGGATTTCGATGAAGAGACTGATCCAACGGTATTGATTGTTGATGATTCGATTACCGTGCGAGAGCTGTTATCGATGACTTTCAATAAGGTGGGCTATCGGGTTGAACAAGCTCGAGATGGTCAAGAGGCCTGGGAAAAACTGCGGTCTGGCTTGCCCTGTGATTTGGTATTTTGTGATGTCGAGATGCCAAGGATGGATGGGTTAGAGTTGTTATCTCGTTTGCAGCAAGATGAAGATTTGCAGGATCTACCCGTGGCGATGCTGACCTCTAGGGGGCGAACTCGTCATAAGCAGATGGCGATTGAACTAGGTGCTAAGGGATACTTTACAAAGCCCTATCTAGAGGAAGCTCTGCTGGAAGCTGCCCAACGGATGCTTAACGGCGAAGTGTTGGTCAAGTAGGACCGGTGGAGGGGTTTAAGGTCTATGCTGTAGCTCAGGGAAGGTTTTCCCTAGCGAAGCTCAAGACGGTGCGCCTGTGAGTCTGTCCAATGTTCTACCTGATTTTAGTCAGTGTTTCTCCTTGCTCTGGATCCATTTCAGCAAGAGGCCTGTGCGGCCTTAGATGCCCAACAATCAATTGTGGTCTCTGCCCCGACGGGGTCAGGGAAAACTGTGATTGGTGAATATGCGATTTATCAAGCTCTGCAACGGGGGCACCGAGTTTTCTATACGACGCCCTTAAAGGCTCTTTCTAACCAAAAGCTTCGCGATTTTCAGGCTGTTTTTGGCAGTAGCAATGTGGGCTTGCTGACGGGGGATCTTTCGCTCAATCGAGAGGCACCTGTCTTGGTGATGACCACAGAGATTTTTCGCAATATTCTCTATGGCACTTTAGTCGCCAATGTTGATACATCTTTGCTGGGTGTGGAGGCAGTGGTTTTGGATGAATGCCACTATATGAATGATCGCCAGCGGGGTACAGTTTGGGAAGAATCGATTATTTATTGCCCAGCTCATATTCAACTGATTGCCTTGTCAGCGACCATTGCCAATGGGCAGCAGTTGACGGATTGGATGAACTGGGTGCATGGCCCTACACAGCTGATTGAGTCTGATTGGCGGCCTGTCCCCCTTCAGGTGTATTTTGCCACTCATAAGGGAATTTTTCCCTTATTGAATGCACAGAAAACCCACATTAATCCTCGCTTAAAGGGGCAGGGTAAAAAGCAAGGAGCTGCTCGTCATCAACGCCGTGGCGATAGTCCAGATGTGATTGGTATCTTAAAGCAGTTGCGAGAGCGGCAGCTGCTGCCTGCCATTTATTTCATCTTTAGTCGGCGGGGTTGCGATCGCACCGTTCAAGCCACCGCCCATCTTAACTTGCTCAATCCAGATGAAGCAGAGCAAATGCAGTCAGCTCTAGAGCGGTTTCGTCAGCAGCATCCCGGTATCGGTCAACCTGGCCAACTGGCCGCCATTGCCCATGGCATTGCCGCCCATCATGCTGGACTGCTCCCTCAATGGAAAAACTGGGTTGAGGAATTGTTTCAGGCGGGGTTGATTAAGGTTGTATTTGCCACCGAAACCCTAGCAGCAGGGATTAATATGCCGGCTCGCACCACTGTCATTGCCAGCCTTTCCAAACGCACCGATGGGGGACATCGCTTATTGACGGCCTCAGAATTTTTGCAGATGTCTGGTCGAGCTGGCCGACGGGGCATGGATGACCGGGGCTATGTTGTCACGGTCCAAACCCGCTTTGAAGGAGCGAAGGAGGCTGCTCATCTGGCGACCATGGGGCCCGATCCCTTAGTGAGCCAGTTTACCCCCAGCTATGGGATGGTCCTTAATCTCTTACAAACCCATAGTTTGGATGAATCAAAATGTTTAATCGAACAAAGTTTCGGCCAATATTTAGCCAACTTGCAATTGTCGCCCCAAAAACAAGCGATCGCAGACTTAGAGCAAGAACATCAGCCAATTACAAGCCAACCTTGCCAACCTCGACACCACTGCCCTCAATAGCTACCAAAACTTCGACAGCGCCTCAAAGAAGAGCAGCGCCTGCTCAAAATTTTGGATCAACAAGCCCAAGAAACCTGTTCCCGTGACATAGCCCTCGCCTTGATCGAGGCTGACCCTGGCACCCTAGTGGGACTCAGTCGCCCCCCCACAAGCACAGGCCAACCCCAAGCTCCCTTAGCCGCCCTGTTAATCACCCGTCTACCTAGCGCGGGCCAGTTTCCCTACTTTGCCTGTTTGAGCCAAGAAAATATCTGGCAGGTGGTCACTCGGCATCAGGTGATCAGTTTGGGGCCGACTTGGGATCAGTTTCAGAGTTGCCAAAATTTATCCTTGCCCAGCAACTTACAGAAACCCGGACAAACTCAAACAGGTGACGCAATTACAGCTAAAATTGCCCAGCAAATTCCTGACATAGCCTGGCAATACCCCTCAGAAGTATTGGCTCAACAGCACAGTTTAGAAGCAGTTGCCAGCCAACTAGTTCAACATCCTGCCCATGCTTCACGACACCATCACCAAAAATTTCTGCGTTGGCAACAGCGAGTGAAGACCATCACCTTGCAACTACAGGATCGCCAAGTTAAATGCAACCGCCAATTGCAACACCATTGGCAAGACTTTCTTGCCCTCATCGATGTTTACAAAATTTCCAGGCCCTTACGATTTAACCCCCAGCCCCCTAGGGCAAATGATCGCTGCGATCCGTGGTGAGAACGAATTATGGCTAGGTCTAGCCCTTCATTCTAGCCAATTAGACACCCTAGAACCGCACCAGTTAGCCGCCGCTTGCGCCGCCCTTGTGATCGAGAATAATCGGACTGATGTCTGGACGACCTGCAAACTTAACCCCCAGATCGCCACCGCTCTCAGACCCTTGAAACCCTTGCAGCGAAAACTTCTCCAACAACAGCAGCTCCATCAAATCGAGTTCCCCATCTGCTTGGACTTAGAACTCGTAGGCTTAGTGGAACAATGGGCCCTAGGACTGACTTGGGAAGAACTTTGCACCAATACCAGCCTAGATGCTGGCGATCTCGTCCGTATTCTGCGACGCAGCTTAGATTTCCTCTCTCAGATTCCCCATGTACCAGGTGTTTCAACCACCTTGTCCAAAAATGCCCAGCGTGCCCAACTCCTCCTCAACCGATTTCCGATTAGCGAGATTGATCAGACCCTAGCCTCTGCCGATAGTGGCCTAATGAGTCCTCTGATCACATCAGAGCCAGACTCAGTCGCCACCGATGATGATTCAACGCCCCTAGGCTAACCTCATCCCTTATGGGTAGCCGCAGAATTGCCATGATGATGGGCGCCTCCCTCAGCATAATCCCCCTCCACCACTAGAGGCAGCTCAAGGCAGTAACCGGCACCATAGACAGTCTTAATATATTGGGGGTGACGCGGATCCGGTTCTAGTTTTGTGCGCAGATGGCGAACATGAACGCGGATGGTTTCGATGTCATCATTAGGATCATAACCCCAGACTTCCTGGAGAATTTCGCTGGGAGAAACCGTTTGGCCATGGCGTTGCAAAAGGCAATGCAACAATTCAAACTCCAAACGGGTAAGCTTGATCACCTTCTCACTCCAAAGGACTTCAAAGCGTTCAGGCACTAAAGTTAGAGGACCATAGCTGAGAATTTCACTATGGCGGGCTGCCTGGGGGATTCGATCCGTCCGGCGCAGTAAGGCCCGTACCCGCGCCAGCATTTCCTCTAGCTCAAAGGGTTTCGTTAAATAGTCATCAGCACCAGCGTTAAACCCTTCAACCTTATCTTGGGTTTGGTTCAGGGCAGTCAACATTAAAATCGGTATATCGCCAGTGCGTTGATCGCGTCGCAATCGCTGGCAAATCGTAAAACCATCCACCTTAGGAAGCATTAAGTCCAGGATAATGAGATCGGGAAGCAGTTGCACAACCAAGGCTTGGCCCTTGATGCCATCTGTTGCTTGGACAACATCATAGCCTGCCATCTCTAAATTGATGGCCACTAATTCTGCGATCGCTGGATCATCATCAATTACAAGTATCCGGGTCTTCATGCAAACAGCTCAGTAGGAAGAATATCTGAAAAGAAAGAAATAAAAGAAGTACCGATAATTGTCAAGGAAGTGTGATTCAAACCTTAAAAGATAATTATAAAGGTTATAAACTTGCTTAATCCCAATACTTGGCGTCCATTGATCCAAAATTGACAGACAAATTTGCCTATAAATTGATCAAGACGGCTACATTAGCATAATCAAAAGTGTAAAATTTGTAAATTTCTACATATCAGCTTATTTATCTACAAATTAAGGATTTAGTCCGATCAAAAGCCTCTGGCACTGCTGATTACATCCACTTCAGACCTTCCTCATCCCACCAGTCTAAAATTCGATTCCAAGCCCACCAAGGATCTGAGTCGCCATAATATCCTTGAGTTAAAGGGTTGGCCCAATAGCCCACATGTCCCCCTCGAGCAGTTAACCAGAGGGTAATCTGGGCATTTTGGGCAGCCAGGTTCTGCAGATCCTCAATAATGCTGGGATCAAAGAGAGGATCATCTGCGGCATATAACATCAAGGTCGGACGCTGCAATCCAGGTAAGAAGGTCAAGGGACAGCTGGCTTGGTAATAGTCTTGGACAGAATCAAAGCCAAGGGGACCAATCACCAATTCTCGATCAAAGGCCTCGATACTATTAGCTCGGATAATGGCCTCAGGATCTAAGACTCCAGGATGAGTTTGATGGATTTGCCAGGCAAGAGTTGTCAGGTTTTTGGCAATGGCCTGCTCAATATACCGACCTAAGGGTTGCTGAACCAAGTAACTTAAAGATCGATCAGCATCTAAATTCGGACAAATCACTGCTGCACCAGCAATCGCCTCACAAATATCCAGAGAGGTAGTCTGTGCGGCTTGAACACCCCAGAGGGCAAGTTGACCCCCTAAGGAATATCCCGTAAACCAAATTGGGCCTGGGCAGCCCTGTGCTTGGGCTTGGCGGGCAATTTGCACAAAATCTTCACCTTCATATAAACCATCAGAGGTCAAGGCAGGTGAAAGTTGAGCCGTTTTGCCGTGACCCCGCCAATCAAACAAGACCAGCGCATAGCCTCGAGCATAAGCCTTGCGACCCAAAATCTGCAAAACCATTGGTTCTCTAGGGTACCGGTAATTCCATAGGTGCCAATAATCGTACCCCGAGGGGCAGTGGGGATCGCCATCCAGGCAAAAATAGGCACTCCCCCTGCTCCGGTAAAGACTACTTCTGTGTAGGGAGGCTGGGGTAAGTGTACCGTCTGCTCCCAAACTCGACTCGACCACCAAGCGGTATATAGAGTCATTAACAGTCCCTGATTGAGAAACCAAGGGGGAGCATAGATGGGGGAAGCAGACATATTTTCTCGCAAGAAGCCAGTAGAGCAAAGGGTTTGAGTTCTACTACTATAGGTCTCTTTCCTCTTAGACCCTCAGGCTGCTATCTTGCTATCCATCCTAGCAATAGAGTCAGCGGCCAACCTATATCCCTAGCTGACAGGATTATTCCCAGAGCAATTTACTCACTTCTCGGCGAGAGAGGCGATATTTAAGATGGTTCAGGGGGTTACGCAGCCCTCGGTAAGACTGGACAAATTCTGCTTGGGGTTGCCCCTTCTTCGCGACAATGAAGTAGGGTGGTTTGATACCTGGATCAATGTCATCAATGGACATATATTCAATCACATAGGCCCAACGAATCGCTGCAGTTGTATTTGGGGTGGTGCGGTGCAGCGTTAAGGAAGAGAAAAGCACCAGATCTCCCTTATTGGCCTCAATAAACAAAGGAGACTCCGGTTTACCTTTATAGACCATGTGGCAATCTACCCGTTCATGGGGCAGTAAGCGTTTATGGCTACCAGGCACCAACCAGAGTCCACCATTTTCTGGGGTCATTTCTGTGAGAGCAACCCATAGCTGATAGTGAGTATGCTTAAAACCGTTATAGGCATTGTCTTGATGCCAAGGGAAGGTTTTTGCCCCTGGCCCCTTTGCCACAGCCTGATCCCATCTCACCCAAAAGTCAGGCCCAATCACTGGCTTTAAAAAATCGACCAATTTGGGCTGCGAGACAAACTCTCGAATACTCGAGTTCTGCCGGAATAAATTGGCATAAAAGCGGAGGGTTCCCTTGGACAAAACTTGATCCAGACATTCACCAGACTCAGGGGATTCAATCTGCTGAATTAAGTCAGTCATTTCTTGTTCAGAAAAGAAATTCCTAGCAATGGTATAGCCCTGAGTGAGAAATTCTTGGCGATGACTCTGGTCTGTAGTTTGTATAGTAGCGATCATTGGTAGCAGCCCATGGATAAGCAGAAACTTTGCCCGAGGATCGTTTAAACAGTTTCCTTAGCTTACCCAGAGCTGAGTCTGTTCTTAATAGACGTACCAAAAATTTTGATTCAGACATAATCTCAGAATTAAAGACTCGCCGCTAAGGTTTGGAGAAACTCGATCACCCGGTTAGCGAGGATGGGATCGCCAGATCGATACCCCAAGGGAGTCAGATGTTTTCCTGGCAGCTCAGCAAAAGGCATCGTTTTTGAGGATAAATTCTTTCTGAGCCAAGAGACAGTGGGTTTAGCCGTATCATCTCCATCAAAGGCAATTAAGCCCATTAAGCTAAATAGGCGACTGCCACGAATTAAGCAATAGGTCTGATCAACGCTGGGTTTCACATCTATGCCAAAGCGCTTAAATAAGTTTGCCAAGGCTGGGAAGGGAATTGCAGCTTCAATCCCTGTAATTGCGGGAGCCATCAAAATTGAGGGTTGGTTTAAGAGCGAAATATTCTTGAAGTCAATTTGTTGTAGGCGCTTCTCAATTTCTTGATACTGATCAAGACCCACACAATCTCCCAGCACTTCTTGCTCTGACTTGGTTTCTAAATCGGTCAACAGCTCCAATAAGGCAATATATTTAGTTCCTAAGCTATGGCCAAGCCAAAAAAAGTTCCTTGTTCCTGATCGAGGATCCTCTTCGTAAATATGATGGGCATAGCCTCGTCGCTGGGCTTCCGCTGAGATGGCTTGGCGGAGAGCTTCTTGCTCTCTCACTAAACCAATAGCAACAGACCAGTGACGAAAAGTAAATCGATAGGGAAGAGCAATTATAGTATATCCTTTCTCAAAGATTTTCTGGAGAAGATATCGATAAAACACCGTTGGAAATGTGCCAAAGAAGGCACCCCCAATTATGTTAACAACACCAATTGGCTGAGGATGAATAGCGACCCAGCTATATTTGAGGGGTAAAAACCTAAAGTCTGCTTTCACGTTTTCTCCTAAATATTCATGAAACAGTTTGCTCTACAAGAAGGCAATTAAAAATCTCACTGATCTTGACCAAAAAGATCTTTTGTGAATTGAGTAATATCAACGAATAACAGTCCTATCGAGACTTATAATTGTTTTTTCAATATTTTCTTCAATTAAAAACAATATTTATTGATGCAATTAGAAAACAATTCTTTGACGATTAAGCAATAAAAGATAACTAGAAGATGAGCGCCTAAATTATATTTTCAAAATTAAGTTTAACTTAGATTGCAGGTAGCTCAAAATAATCTGTATTATTTAATTTTCATACTTTACTATAAGTAAATAGTTTTTATTTCAAGAAAATGTTTTGCATTCGTTATAAAGCTTGAAGAAGGCTCATATCTATTAGTCAGTTTTTATTGATGAATTTATGCAGGATAGATCAAAGCCCTCTCAATCATAGGAGCGTTGTTGCGAAAGCAAGTGTCTTTGGGGTGTAATGGGATCGTTCCCCTGAATCATGAAGTCCAGCCCCAAAGGATGAAGCAATACCGAGTTCGCAACTGGCGTGAGTACAATCTGGCCTTAAAACAACGAGGTAGCTTGAGGTTCTGGGTCAGCGAGCAATGACTTAATAATCAAGCCTTCAGAAACAATGCCTGCCAAGTCCGGACATCACCATCATGAGCATGGTGAACTTCATCTGAAACGAGGATGTTTCGTCATTGAGCTATTTTTGGGAGCAAAGTTCAATTGTGTAAATTCGAGAATCAGGGGACAGAATTATTGTGTCAAGCTGCGATCCTGAATCGGATGATTCAACTTGGCAAATCAATTTGCCTTCCGATCGCTGCTTAACTTCATCTTGGCAGAGGGATTATCTGGCTCAACTTCTACTTATGAAACAACGCCTTTCCTTAATCTAGCCAAGGACTATTGCAACTTCGCACCCAAATAAAAACATTGGTTTTCTCAGGAAAAATTTAGACCACCGTCAGGTCGGTATCATCTCTTGAGTTCTAGACTGGGGACAGATAGGACGGTTCACTACCAAAGGGAGAATGTTCGATGAAATATCCATGGTTGCAGAGCAGTGTCTTGGCACTGATAATGTTGACGAGCTGTACTCCCACACAAACAACTGCTAACAATTCCGAAAAATCGGCCGGGGGATGAATCACCGGTAAATCTGGTTAAGCTAACTCAGACCGGTTGTCAATTCATTGAAGCAGAGGCTGAAGATTATAAATATCAAACCACCAGCATCGAAGATTGCCAAAGAATCAACGCTAAGACCCTCGATCAGCGTCAGACTGGCTTTAAGCCCTTAAAACTCAAGCCTGGCAAATATACCTTTGAGGTTACGAATCGAGATGTTGCCTACCCCTTAGGATTTTATTTGCGGGGCGAAGGAACCAATGAAGGCAGCTTACCTAAGGTGAGTGGTGGTAACCTTACCCAAGGGAAAACCTCTCGCTACGAAGTGACCCTCACACCAGGGAACTATGTATTCAGTTGCCCTCTGAATCCAACCCCAGATTATCCGGTCGTTGTTCAGTAACTGAGCTGTCAAACACAAAACTGTCAAAGGCGCAGAGCATCAATCATGGTTGAGCAAGATTGGTTGATCACAACCGCAGGGCATGCACAGCCTTGGCCAAGGACAACTTTGGCGCGGGAACAGTCACATGCCTATCGCCTATACCGCTTCTTAACCGAGGTGGAAGACGTACTGATAGCAACTGAAGATGATTACCAACGGCTAGAGGCCATTCATCCCTTGGTGCGCCAGCTATTGGCTGATGCTCCTTGGCTGCAGTATGAAGTAGCCCTGCCAGATCCAGCACAGGGTTGGTCGGTGACCAT
The DNA here is from genome assembly GCA_012030735.1 of Acaryochloridaceae cyanobacterium SU_2_1. Taxonomy (GTDB): domain Bacteria; phylum Cyanobacteriota; class Cyanobacteriia; order Thermosynechococcales; family Thermosynechococcaceae; genus Acaryochloris. The sequence goes on along the minus strand of JAAUUW010000011.1, from coordinate 10,815 downwards.
GCTCTATGATGAGCCAGATTTTCCCTTGACAGTGCAAACGGTGGTTTGGTTGCCGGGTCAAGTGTCGCCCATTCATAACCATGCCACTTGGGGAGTTGTAGCATTATTGAGTGGCAAAGAGAAAAATACGCTCTGGCAACGCAAACCGATTGCAGAGCATCCCCAACAGATTGAGCAGAGAGAGACAATTATCTTGCATCCTGGTGACATTATCAGTGTGATGCCCGATAGCATTCACTCGGTAGAGGCGATGGGCGAGCAACCGACGGTTACCTTCAATTTGTATGGCCTTACGGACTATGAGGCCCGCTTTACCTTTGATCCGGTGTTGCACACCGCTACCTTGTTTTGAAAGAACCAACCAGACCTCCCATGAAACTCTTGATGCCAAAACTAGGTTGGATTGTTCCCCAAGGATGGCGACCCAGGATTGATCCCAAATCTCTACAATTTCGCTTGACGGTGAGTATGGCTGGCTTAATCGTTATGGGTTTAACCTGTGTGGCGGCCTGGACAAGCTGGCAAATGCAGCAGATCTTAATTTCTAGCCATAAGCACAATATCAAGATGATTTCTGATCGGGTGGCGGACGATGTGATGCTGTACCGACAGATGGAGGAGATGTTTACCCCTGAGCAAACGGTGCAAAAAGCGGTCGATAACCGTGCTGGTCGCAATCTGTTGCTATGGGTGAGTCGACCTCAAGGAACGTTCATTACCGCCTCAACGAACGGGTTGATACCGACCTGGCAGCGGCTCGAAAACCCTCAGGTTATGAGCAGCGCTTTTCAGGCTAGTGTGACACCAGAGGTTCACCGTTTTGAAGGTCGAGATTTTGTGGCCTGTCGAGGACCCTTGGTGATCGGTAATAAGACCTATGGAGAGCTTTATGTTGCTCAAGATATTACAGCCGATCAGGAAATGCTTGAGGAGAGTGTGGAAAGTCTGACTCTAGCAAGTCTGGTGGCGATATTATTGATTACGGCTGCCCTGACGCTCTTTGTCCGCCATTCCCTCTCGCCCCTGAGGCAGATGGGGATGATCACCAAGGCTATTTCTGCCGATGATTTAGGGGAAACGAGGGTGCTCATTAACCAAGCCCCTAGCGAAATTCAAGAGCTAGCGAATACCTTTAACCGGATGCTGGGCCGGATATCTAAGGCGTGGACTCAGCAGCAGCAGAGCAGTGAGCAGCAACGCCAGTTTGTCAGTAATGTCTCCCACGAGCTTCGCACGCCGCTCACCATTGTTTTGGGCTACTTGCAAAGTATTCAACGACGGGGCCATAATCTGACAGAAATGCAACGAGAAGCCCTGGACATCTCCTTGTCAGAGACGGGCTTAACGATTCGTCTGCTGCAGGATCTGCTCTGTTTGGCGCGGGCTGATGATGGTTATTTACCCTATCATTTAGAGAATTTGATTCTCAATGATGTGGCAGCGGAGGTGGTAAAAATGGCAGATCGCTTTAATGATCGGGAGATTTGCTTAGAGGCCGAGACTGAGATTATTTCAGTTTATGCTGATCCCGATCGACTGCAGCAGGTCTTGGTGAATTTGGTGGAAAATGCAGTCAAATATTCGGATCCATTGACGCCGGTGGTGGTTAAGCTTCAGCAAACGGAGACTGAGGCGATTATTCATGTGTGTGATCGCGGCCCAGGCATCCCCCTCAAACACCAAGCTCGAATTTTTGAGCGATTTTATCGCTTAGATGAATCTCGAAATCGGGCCATTGGTGGTTCTGGATTAGGGTTATCCTTAGTGAGAACCTTCACTGAGGGTATGGGCGGGAATGTTAGCGTTGTCTCTTGTGCGGGTGAAGGGAGTACATTTACGGTAACGTTACCGGCAACGACTAAAGCACTATGACAGCACATATTCTTGTAGTAGAAGATGAAGCCAAGTTAGCTCAGTTTGTGGAGATGGAACTCACCCATGAGGGATATCAGGTCACGGTGGCGAGTGATGGCATGGGCGGATTAACGATGGCTCGGGAATCTCAACCGGATCTGATTTTGCTTGATTGGATGCTACCTGGCCTGTCGGGTTTAGAGGTCTGCCGCCGGTTGCGGACCACGGGTGATAAGGTTCCAGTAATTTTACTGACGGCTAAGGATGAAATTAGCGATCGCGTCGAAGGTCTTGACGCCGGGGCTGATGACTATATGGTCAAACCCTTTAGCATTGAGGAATTACTGGCTAGGGTACGGGCGCATTTACGCCGCACCCACGAAGAAGATCCCGACCTGCTAGAGTTTTCCGATCTCACACTCAATCAGCGTACCCGCGAAATCTTCCGCCAAGAACGGGCCATTGAGTTAACAGCCAAGGAATTTGATCTACTGGTCTATTTAATGATGCATCCGCGCCAAGTGCTAACTCGTGATCGCATCTTAGAACAGGTTTGGGGCTATGACTTTATGGGTGATTCCAATATCATCGAAGTTTATATTCGCTATCTGCGCCTCAAGTTAGAAGAAAATCAAGAGAAGCGCCTCATTCAGACAGTGCGTGGTGTTGGCTATGTGCTGCGCGAATAAATAGCCCCCAGAAACGACCCTAAAATTAAACGCTTCTCAGCACATCACTTGCTCTGCTGATTGCCTAATCTTCTGAAAAAAATACCCAATTCCCCAGTCCGTATGAATATATTTCGGTTGCTTGGAACTATCCCCAATTTTGGAGCGCAATCGCGATACATTGACATCCACAACCCGCAGATCAGCATAGTGATTGGCTGAATAACCCCAGACTTGCTGCAAAATATCTGAGCGTGACACTGTTTGTCCAGCCTTAGAGACCAACAGTTTGAGCACATCGAATTCAATGCCCGTCAGTTGAATGCGTTGATTATTCAGATAAACTTGACGCTTATGGGTTTCGATGCGCAACGGCCCGATCTCGATAATCGCGGGGTCTGGTCTGTCCTCCGGCCTCTTACCCTGCAGCCCTGCAGCAGGCATTGTCCGTCGCAGAATAGCTTGAATGCGGCTTTCTAGCTCTTTTGGAGAAAAGGGTTTGGGTAAATAATCATCGGCCCCTAGCTCTAACCCTTTGATGCGATCGCTCACATCACCCAAAGCAGTCAGCATAATAATAGGGATACCTGTGTGCTTGCGTAGCTCTTGGCAAACCTCTAGCCCATTCATCCTAGGCATCATCACATCTAGAACAATCAGGTCAGGCTCAGCTGATTGAAATAAATCTAGGGCCTCTAAGCCATCAGCAGCCACAACAACCTCATACCCCACCATCGATAAACGGGTTGCTAAAATCCGCCGAATGGTTGCTTCGTCATCAACCACCAAAATCTTATGTTGCCTGACCAAAGGACGTTTATCTCCATGATTTAAAGCAAAATTTATGCTAGACAACCCCCCAGAAACTGTTCTGAGAAATTCTGCTAAGGTCTTTAGCCTCGAAGGCTTACCTTGCTTCTATTGAAAAAAAATTTTACTGTTATAAATAATTATAATTTATAACATAAGTTAATATTTAACAATCACTCACAACCCTGAAGAGATTCGCCAATGACTTGGCTGTAATCTTATCAGGCAAGACTTCTAGAGAATTTTTCAAGTCCTCTCTAAAATTCAGGAGACCGAAGATAAACAGCTTGGATTGGACAGCAAGCAATGAGCCCCCAGAACAATCTGCTGTTCTAGGGGCCGTGAGATCCATGATATGGCTCTGGGTCTGTTTACCAATCGACACGAATTGGGTGTGGCAGCTTAGAGGCCGATCAACAAATTCTGACCATCACCTTCCCAGTAAAGCAATCTTGAGTAGATCAATATCATCGGGTTCGCCCTTTAATACTCAGGGACCGATGCATCAATTTCCTGGCTCCATGCCTGAATGCCTCCCTTGACATTAGTGCCCATGATTCCCGCTGCTTGCAAGAACCCCAATGCCTTTGCTGAGCGTCCACCCATTTTGCAATGCACAATCAGACGATGACCATTCAAGAGTTCTTTCACCTTCGGAATCCCTTCACCACTTTCAATCTCTGCTAAGGGAACCAAAACCGATCCGGGGATGCGGGCAATCTCATGTTCATTGGGATTTCGAACATCTAAGAGGACAAAATCCTGGACATCGCTATCGATCAAAGTTTTGAGTTCTTGGACTGTGATTTCTTCCATATTTGCTTGTTGGGCTGCTTCAGCGGCTTGGGCCTGTGGAATGCCACAGAATTCTTGGTAATCAATCAGTTTTTCAATCACCGGCCGAATGGGATTGGGCCGTAGGGTCAACTCCCGAAACTTCATATCCAGGGCATTAAATAACAAGAGTCGCCCGCTTAAGGTCGTGCCTTGGCCCAAAACTATTTTAAGGGCTTCGGTCGCTTGAATCACACCAATAATGCCTGGTAAAACCCCCAAGACCCCTCCTTCAGCGCAGGAGGGCACTAAGCCTGGGGGTGGGGGTTCAGGATAGAGATCGCGATAATTGGGCCCCCCTTCGTAGTTAAAGACTGTGGCCTGCCCCTCAAACCGATAAATTGAACCATAGACATTGGGCTTATTGAGTAACACACAGGCATCATTGACAAGATAACGAGTCGGAAATTATCAGTTCCGTCAATGACAATATCGTAGGGTGCGGCGATTTCTAAGGCGTTCTCCGAGGTGAGCCAGGTCGGATAGAGATCCACTTGACAGAAGGGATTAATCTCTAAGATGCGATGTTTGGCAGATTCAATTTTGGGCTTGTTCACCCAAGAGGTGCCATGGATCACCTGACGCTGCAAGTTAGAATGATCCACTACATCGTTATCCACAATTCCGAGTCGACCGATACCCGCAGCAGCTAAATAAAGTAATAGGGGCGAACCTAGTCCTCCGGTGCCGACACAGAGAATACTGGTAGCTTTTAAGCGTTTTTGCCCTTCTAAACCCACCTCAGGCAGAATTAAATGACGGGAATACTGCTCGTATTCTGCCTTGGTAAGGTCGATCTGATCTAGATTGAGGTTGAGCATGATGGGAAATATCTTGACATCCAGAGATGAAGTGATAAGGGTCAATCAGACATTTAAGGAGATGCTTCAAGGTTAGACAAGGTTGCATCCTGGCTGAGAATCATGGCTTCAAGTTGAAACTGATGCTGATCATTTAATACCCAGTTTTGAATCTCATGGGCGGTGCCGCCTTCGACAGCAACAATGAGATAGGAATACTGTGGCCAGGCTCCTTGGCGATCGCATTCTGAGGGTACTGCTATTTGGTCAGGATGGGAGTGGTAGATTCCTATAATATCCCAACCCTGAAGACGTGCGTATTTTTGAGCCTGAAGTAAATCCTGGGGGGCAATGCGATAGCGTCGAGCCGTGGTCAGGGTCAAGTCTGGGTGATCATCCCCACGCCTGCAGGGGTCTGTCTGGGTATCCCAAACATTATCTGTAGGCTGTAAGGCATAGAGTATCTTTTGGGGATGGTCGGGCAACCCTTCGATGATACCCAAGAGCAATCCACAACATTCCTGGGGATAACAGGCTTCGGCATGGGTTTTGATCTGATCAATTTGAGCGGAAGTCAGAGTTAGCATAGCAGCATTCCATTCCTTAGAGTTTGCCTGAAAAGGCAGAGAGAATAGCCCTATCAAGGGGCTAACCCCTTTATCGAAGGCGACTTAAGGAAGGTCAACACCAAAAATCAAGCCAGAAAGGGCTGAACCCTTTGATCCACCTTCCGGACATAGGCATCGATATCACATTTGCGGCGCAGCCCGCTGGCTGCCATATAGCGAACCGTACCGAAAATCGGACGTTCACGCCAACCTCGATCATGAACCCCAAAAATCCAAGCCGCTCCTGCGTAAGAATTTGGATCTCGGCCATCTAGAAAATACTTATTATTAAGGAACAAAATGCGCTGAAAGGCAGCCTCGGGGCTCTCTGTCCACTCTAGAATTTTTTTGCCCCAATACATCCGCATGTAATTATGCATATATCCCGTATATTTCATTTCCCGCATGGCTGCATTCCAGTAGGGGTCCTCTGTGGTGGCTAGGTCCAGTTGTTCTAGACTATAGCAAGGCAATCTGGGATCATGACGATGTTGATCGAGAGTTTTTTGCGCCCAGCTCGGTAAACAACTATAGGCGTCATAATCGGGGGTGTAATAGACGAAGTTCATGGCTAGCTCCCGCCGGATGATTAATTCTTCGAGATAGGTCTCAATATTAGGCAGGGCAGCTTCGCTTTGCCCTTGAATCTGTAAGGCCAGATAGAGGGGAGAAATTTGGCCAAATGCAGATATTGACTCATATAGGAAAGATCATTTGTCTGAGGCTGGTTGCGATGTGCGGCGTAATGGGTAAAGGAATGCTTTAAAAACTGGGCCAAAACTTGCTTGCCAATCGTTGTTCCTCCCCGAAAAAGGCTGCTGACAGGGGGCACCTTTCGATCGAGAGATAACTTCGACAAGACGGCCTCAATATTGCTGAGATCTAAGCCCTGAATTTCTAAGGTTAAGGATGAATGCTGGACCGGCGTCGGATCTAAGCCGCGCAGAAATCGATCCAGATGACGATGGATGCGTGGCCTTAGGGTGCGCGCAGCATAGTTAGCTTTACTGGAGGCTGTTTCCACAGGCACCACCACCTCGGACTCGACTTGAATGAGGGAACAGGGAGCTGCTTGAGCGAGGCGATCGCGCCATTGACGCTGGAAGCGCAGGTAACCGCGATCGCAGACTATCAAAGCGGCCCCTTGCCCTAACTCCAAAGCCAGTTGGTCAGGATAGCCATAGCGACAAACAAACTTAATGCCGCGCTTCACCAGAGCTTGCTCCGTCTCTTGCAAACCCTCCAACATAAAGGTGTAATGACGCCAATTAGACTCAGGATAATCAGCCATGAGCCCAAAGCAAACCAACACTGGCTTGGCGAGCAAATTAGCTTGTTGAATCGCATATTCCAAGGCATGGTTATCTGTGGCCCGTTGGGATTGCTGCATCCAGTACAAAACATAATCACCGGCTTGGATCGGCTGTCGATTCAAAACCTGAATACGTTCAGGCTCCACGCTAAATTTATCCATTACCCTAGGCTTTACCGAATGGTTCTTGTAGAATGACCATCTGAGGCAAGTAAACCTTTCCTTCCGGAATCACTTGTCCCTTTATATAACTCTAACCCTTGCCCCATCACTATCCTAGTCAACTATGCCCAAGGTTCTCGTTTCAGATTCCATCGATCAGTCGGGCATTGACCTGCTGGGTCAAGTTGCCCAAGTCGATGTCAAGACAGATCTCACCCCAGACCAGCTCATTCAAATTATTCCTGAATACGATGCCTTGATGATTCGATCAAGCACGCAGGTAACCGAAGCGGTGATCGAAGCCGCCACCCAACTAAAATCATTGGTCGTGCAGGCGTTGGAGTTGATAACGTCGATGTGCCCGCCGCCACTCGCAAAGGCATCGTTGTCGTCAACTCTCCTGAGGGTAACACCATTGCCGCCGCTGAACATGCCTTAGCCTTGATGATGTCTCTATCGCGCCATATTCCTGATGCCAATCAATCCGTTAAGGCCGGCAAATGGGAGCGCAAAAAATTTACCGGCGTAGAAGTCTACAAAAAAACCTTAGGCATTCTTGGCCTAGGCAAAATTGGCTCCCATGTGGCCACTGTTGCTCGAGCCATGGGCATGAAATTGCTTGCCTATGATCCCTTTCTCTCGAAGGAGCGGGCCGAACAATTGGGTTGTCGGTTAGTGGAATTGGACTTTCTGTTTCGAGAGTCAGATTACATGACCTTACATTTACCCAAGACCCCAGAAACCCAAAATCTGATCAATGCCGAAACCTTAGCAAAAATGAAGCCCACCGCCCGGATCATCAACTGCGCTCGGGGTGGAATTATTGACGAACAAGCCTTAGCAGCAGCGCTTGAGTCTGGACAAATTGCAGCAGCGGCCCTAGATGTTTATGCCAATGAGCCCCTAGGCGACTCGCCCCTATGTCATTTACAGCAGGATGTGATCTTAACCCCCCATTTGGGCGCCTCTACAGAAGAAGCTCAATTGAATGTTGCCCTAGATGTGGCGGAGCAGATCCGTGATGTATTGCTAGGATTGCCCGCCCGTTCAGCGGTCAATATTCCAGGGTTACGACCTGATGTATTAGAGAAACTCAAACCCTATATGCTCCTCGCTGAAACCCTGGGCAATCTGGTGGGCCAACTGGCCGGGGGACGGATTGAATCTCTAGATGTGCGCTTGCAAGGGGAGCTGGCGTCCAATGATAGTCAGCCCATTGTGGTGGCAGCCCTTAAGGGTCTGTTGTCGCCCGCCTTGCGAGAGCGAGTCAATTATGTCAATGCGGCTATTGAAGCCAAGGATCGGGGCATTCGAGTGATTGAAACCCGCGATGCCTCGATTCGGGACTATGCAGGTTCGATTCATTTATCTGCCAAGGGTCCCTCTGAGACTCGCTCTGTAACAGGTGCCCTTTTGGGCGCTGAAGAGATTCGGATTACGGATATTGATGACTTTCCCATCAACGTGGCCCCTACCCGTCATATGTTATTGACAGTTCACCGTGATATGCCTGGGATCATTGGCCAAATTGGCTCTCAGCTGGGGAGCTTTAACGTCAATATAGCCAGTATGCAGGTGGGTCGCAAGCTAGTGCGGGGATCAGCGGTAATGGTGTTAAGTTTGGATGATCCTCTACCCGAGGGTGTCCTGGCAGGAATTACCCATGTAGAGGGAATTCGTGATGCCTATATTGTTAATTTATAGGCATGGCTAATCCTGAGGGACTTCCCTCTACAGTCCAGCCCGATCTCTCTTCAGGCCCACGGCTCAATCAATGGTGGGAGATTGAAGTGGTCGGATCTCTGGCCCTAGAGGAGAGCCTGTTTTGGCGGTTACAAGAGATGGGCTGTCAAGGTATGGCCAGTCAGCACATTGCTGAAGCCTTATCCGTTAAAAGTTATTTGCCCTGCTACCAAATAGAGGAGGCGGAGTTGGCCCCCATGGCAACCTGCCTGCGCCAAGATGCCATGGCCTTGGGCGAACCCCCGCCCCAGGTTACTTGGCGACAAATTGCCGAAGAGGATTGGGCCGAGGACTGGAAACAGTATTGGCATCCTCAAGCAGTGGGTGAACGATTATTGATTAATCCAGCCTGGCTGCCAAGGCCAGAGAACACCGATCGGCTCGTTCTCCAGCTAAATCCAGGGGTGGCCTTTGGCACGGGAACCCATGCCACGACTCAACTCTGTCTACAAGCCTTGGAGCGTCAACTTCAGATTGATCCTAGCCAATCCCAAATTATTGCTGATATTGGTTGTGGCTCAGGAATTCTTGCGATCGCAGCCCTGCTATTGGGCGCTCAAAAAGCCTATGGAGTAGACACCGATCTGCTCGCCGTGGGCGCTGCCCAAGATAGCCGCCAGTTAAATGGCCTATCGACAACCCAGATGATCGTTGCCTCAGGCAGTCTTGAAACCCTCGCAGAACTATTGCCAGGACCAGTGCAAGGTTTTTGCTGCAAATATTTTGGCCCCTGTGATATTGGAGTTGATCCCGCAATTTGCAAGCATCACGCAGCCCGGTAGCTGGGGAATCTTGAGCGGAATCTTAGCCAGTCAAGTTCCCCCTATCCTTACAGCCTTAGACCAGCATGGCTGGCAAGTTTTGCGAACCGATTATCAACATGATTGGTGCTGTTTGGTGATCGATTATCCAGGGCCAGAGTTGGGTTAAGACTGACTTGCGGCCAAGTATCGCTGGTTAATTTCCGCCCAATTCACCAGATTCCACCAAGCATTCAGATAGTCTCCTCGACGATTCTGATAGGTCAAATAATAAGCATGTTCCCAGACATCATTCCCCAACAAGGGTATCTGACCCTCTAAAATCGGGCTATCTTGATTGGTAGTACTGGTAATTGCCAAGTTACCTTTCTGATCCAAAATCAACCAAACCCAACCACTGCCAAACCGAGCCATCCCTGCTTTGTTGAAGTTGAGCTTAAACTGATCAAAGCTACCAAAGCTGCTGTCAATCGCTTGGGCCAGTTCTCCTTGGGGCTGTCCACCCGCTTGGGGAGCCATACTGCTCCAAAATAAGCTGTGGTTAGCATGGCCACCGCCGTTATTGCGCACAGAGCTGCGGATCTCCTCTGGTAAATTCTCTAAATTCGCTAATAGATCCTCAATAGGGCGACCCGCTAAATTTGGATATTGGCCAATGGCCTTATTTAAGTTGGTCACATAGGCACCATGATGCTTGTCATGGTGAATGGTCATCGTTTGGGCATCAATGTACGGACTCAAGGCGTCATAGGCATAGGGTAGGGGCGGTACCGTGAATTTTGAATTGGCCGCAGCAAGCAGGGGAGCTGCGATCGCATTACCATCACCGGCCATACCGAACCAAGCATCAGGCAGTTGGGCGCCCTGCACAGTCAGAACACTAACCATCACCCAGAGACAGAATAGAATCCGAGGCAATTTAAAACGCATAATGAGTCCCCTTATTAGGATCGATTCAATAAAAGCGATGACACTTGCATTAAATCAGATTAAGGGAAAGCAAGGATAGCAGGTTCCAAGAGAGGAGGGCCTCCCCAGCAAGCTAACAGCGGGATCTTGCCAAGCAGAGATTTTGATAAGCAACGTCTCTAATTTTGGTCATTTCAACGTTCAGTGATCAGGACCTGGACAGTGACCTGACTTTTCACGTTAAGTCATGGAGGCATTGCCAGATGGAGGTTCTAAGCAGTTAGTCCATATTCAGCTACGATGAGCGAAACCTGAGCTTGGAGGACATGAGGATGCAGACAGGGTGGCAGAAAA
>JAAUUW010000119.1 GCA_012030735.1 Acaryochloridaceae cyanobacterium SU_2_1 | reverse complement strand
TGCCCCATATTAATGCCGCCTTTGAGAAACTGAACCACAAGCACACGCGTGCCTTGCCCCGCAGCCTGCAACGCTTGAGCCATCACATTCGTAAAAAAACTACGATGGGGGGCCGTAAAGAGATGAACTAGACCTTCAACCTTATGGCAAATACGGTGATCAACGGGAACAGGAGGTGTTTCTAGTTGGGGGGTCATAATCTAAATGATGACAACAGATATAGTGCTTATCTGAAGTGTGCCCCCATAGTCAACACCAGATGTGCGATATTCGTCAATAGCTTGCTCGATATATTAAGTTTTAAAATAATCCACAGAAAAATAATTCAGAGAATGGAGAGTTGCTGAGCGAAGATGGGCCTTGGGCCATTACCATCCTTAGTTCTTGCCAAGATGCTAAAGTATGTGGACTGTCAACAACGAAGGCCCCCAGATCTGAGACAACCATTGATTATGAGTTAGAAGAGAGATCTCAGGCCAAAATCACAGCTTTAAATTTACAGGTTTGAGACTGATAACTTTATGATTTGGTCCCGTCCCGATGGCCGTCAAGCGCATCAACTCCGTCCTCTGCGATTTCAACGAGACTATACCCGTTTTGCAGCTGGGTCTGTATTAGCCGAGGCTGGTGACACGAAGGTTCTATGTACGGTATCGGTGCAACCCGGTGTGCCCAAATTTTTAGAGGGGACAGGCCAAGGCTGGTTAACAGCGGAGTACCGAATGCTGCCCGGTGCAACTCCTGAGCGCCAACAGCGAGAGCTGATCAAGCTCTCGGGCCGCACCCAAGAGATCCAACGATTAATTGGCCGTAGTTTGCGGGCCGCCTTAGATCTGCAAGCTTTGGGTGAGCGGACTTTAGTGGTAGATGCCGATGTCTTACAAGCGGACGCAGGAACGCGAACTCTGGCAGTCACAGGCGGCTTTGTTGCCCTAGTCGATGCGATCCGCCCTTTAATCAAGCAGGGTGTCTTGGTCCAGTCTCCGATCCGACACCATGTGGCAGCGGTATCTGTGGGGTTATTGAATGGGCAGGCTTTTTTGGATTTGAACTATCCAGAGGATGTAGCGGCGGCAGTGGATCTGAATGTGGTCGCCACGGAGGAGCTAGACCTGTTAGAGATTCAAGGAACAGCGGAGGAGGGGACCTTGTCCCGACAGCAACTTAATCAAATGCTGGATTTAGCAGAACAGGGGATTGAATCACTCATTGCGGCTCAACAGCAAGCCTTAGCTGAATAATTTTTCAGTTAGGCAGGATTTATCAAGCGGGCATGCCAGCGCCACGATGAGGCGTTAAGATAAGTCTTTGTTAAGTGGATCTTGTTGAGTAGATTGTTGTTATAAACCTCTGGCTCAGCAGAAAGCAGCGACAAGCTGAGCTGCCGATCTGCACAATGACTTTTTTAAGCTTGGTTGAACGTTAAATATAAGGTAGGCTCTGCAATGCAAACTAGCTGGGATATTCTGCAAAATACTGATCCAGCGATCGCAGATATTCTCCAACAAGAGTTACGACGGCAGCAAGACCATCTAGAGTTGATTGCTAGCGAGAACTTTACCTCAGCTGCTGTGATGGCAGCCCAAGGGTCAGTCTTGACTAACAAATATGCGGAGGGTTTGCCTGACAAACGCTATTACGGCGGTTGTGAATTTATTGATGCTGCTGAGCAACTAGCGATTGACCGCGCCCAGAAACTCTTTCAGGCGAGCCATGTTAATGTTCAACCCCATTCAGGCGCCCAAGCCAACTTTGCTGTTTTCCTCACCCTCCTCGAGCCTGGGGACATCTTTATGGGCATGGATTTGTCCCACGGTGGTCATTTAACCCATGGTTCACCTGTTAATGTTTCCGGTAAATGGTTCAAGGTGGTGCATTATGGCGTCGATCCCGAGACTGAACAGCTTGACTACGATCAAATTCGCGACATTGCCCTGAAGAATCGTCCCAAATTAATTGTTTGTGGCTATTCGGCCTATCCACGGCTCATTGACTTTGCCAAATTTAGAGCGATCGCAGATGAAATTGGCGCTTACCTGATGGCTGATATGGCCCATATTGCAGGTCTGGTGGCAACGGGGCATCATCCGAACCCCATTCCTTTTTGCGATGTGGTCACCACTACTACCCACAAAACCCTGCGAGGACCAAGGGGCGGTCTAATCCTGACGCGGGATCCAGCCCTAGGCAAAAAACTGGATAAAGCCGTTTTTCCTGGCAGCCAAGGAGGGCCGCTAGAGCATGTGATTGCAGCGAAGGCCGTTGCCTTTGGTGAGGCCCTTAAGCCTGAATTTCAGACCTATTCAGCCCAGGTCATCAAAAATGCCCAAACCCTGGCAACTCAGCTCCAGCAACGAGGCTTCAAGATTGTTTCTGATGGCACCGATAATCATTTGCTCTTAGTGGATCTGCGCTCCGTTGGCATGACCGGCAAGCAAGCTGATCAACGGGTCAGTCAGGTGCGAATTACAGCCAATAAAAACACCGTGCCCTTTGATCCAGAATCACCCTTTGTCACTAGCGGACTAAGACTGGGATCGCCAGCCATGACCACCCGCGGCATGGGAGAGACTGAATTTACAGAAATTGCCAATATTATTGCTGATTGCTTACTGCATCTGGAGGATGATCAGGTCACTCAAGCCTGTCAACAACGAGTCGCTCAGCTCTGTGAAGGCTTTCCCCTCTATCCTCATCTGAGCTTGCCTTTGTCAGCCTTTACCGGAGGTTAAACCTAATGCCGATGGCCATCAACCATCGGTAATCGCTCTGGGGCAGATTCTGGCGGACCTTAGAGTGATTGCCATTGCTTGAGGCATTTTTCGCTTTAGCATCGTACCCAGGGATATGCTAGGACTGTAACAGTTCGCAAAGAACTATGGTTCATCTTAAGGAGTTCCTTTTCGACTCAATTTAAAACGTTGTCTCTTCTGCAAAAAAAACTCAGATGCCCTATCATCTGCTTGCCTTCTTGGTGGCTGCTTTAGTAGTCCTCTGGAGTACGCCAATTGTTAAAAAGGTGGGTCTCAAGAGTGGCTACGTTGATCTGCCCAATCCTCGCAAAGTTCATAAGCGCCCCATGGTTCGGTTGGGAGGCGTTTCTATTTTTCTCGGCAACATGTTGGCCCTCTTGATGGTGGTGGTCTCCGGCGGCTTTATTGATTTGCCACCAGCCTCTGCCTATGAAGTAGCTGGTGTCGTGGGGGGTGGGATTCTCTTTTTTCTGATCGGTTTAGCTGATGACTTGTTTACCCTCTCCTCTTGGTCCCGGCTATTCATGCAAATGGCCGTTGCTGCCCTTGCCTGGCTAGTGGGAGTACGGATTGAGTTTTTTACGCTGCCCTTTTCTAATGTGGGCTTAGTGGACTTAGATTGGCTGAGTTTACCAATTACTCTGTTGTGGTTGGTGGGCATGGCCAATGCTGTTAACTTCATGGATGGTCTAGATGGCTTAGCTGCGGGAGTTTCTGGGATTTCGGCAGTGGTGATGCTGGTGGTGAGTTTATATGTGGGTCAGACCAGTGCTGCTTATTTAGCGGCGGCGTTGGCGGGGGGTGCCCTGGGATTTTTACGCTATAACTTCAACCCTGCCCAAATTTTCATGGGAGATGGTGGGGCTTATTTTCTGGGGTTTACCTTAGCTGGGATTGGTGTGATTGGCTTGGTCAAGACCGTAACGACGGTGGCGGTTCTGTTGCCTTTTTTGATCTTGGCTGTGCCTATCTTTGATACGTCTACAGTAATTTTGAACCGGCTTCGGCGGGGTAAGTCCCCCTTTAGTGCCGATAAAGGGCATCTCCACCATCGTCTCATCGGGGCAGGCTTATCCCAACGCCGTAGTGTGTTGTTAATCTACGCTATTGTCTTTTGGGTGGGCAGCTTAGCCATCGCCTTTGCAGGCAATGTCCCTGGTAGCATGGCCTATGCGTTTGGGGCCAGCATTCTGCTGGTCTATGCTCTCTGGAGGGCTTGGCGGCGGGTGCAAGAATCTAGGTAATCGCCTAAGGACGGGATCAACCACGATGGATCAAAGTGCTGAAATTATCTGTGTGGGCACAGAGTTGCTATTGGGAGAGGTACTCAATTCTAATGCCCAATATCTGGCCCAAGAACTGGCTCGCTTGGGAATTGCCCATTATTATCAAACGGTGGTGGGGGATAACCCTACTCGGCTAAAGCGTGCGATCGCCATTGCCTGTCAACGCTCCCAACTGCTGATATTTACCGGTGGCCTGGGTCCAACCCCTGATGACCTCACCACTGAAACCCTCGCCGATTTTTTTCAAACCCCCCTAGTGGAGCATCCCGAAATTCTAGCGGATATCGCCCGCAAATTTGCTCATCGCCGCCAAAAGCCAAGCCCTTCTAACAGCAAACAAGCGCTATTACCAGCAACGGCAGCAATATTACCCAATGCCATAGGCAGCGCTCCCGGGATGATCTGGCAACCGCGTTCAGGCATAACGATCCTTACCTTTCCAGGGGTCCCTCAAGAACTCTATCCGATGTGGCAAGAGGTTGCTGTTCCCTATTTGCAAAAACAAGGATGGGTGTCAGCCATGATCTACAGCCGAGTACTACGGTTTTGGGGCTTGCCCGAATCTACCCTAGCGGATCAAGTGGCCCCCCTATTTTCCTTAAGTGATCCAACCGTAGCCCCCTATGCCAGCGGTGGTGAAGCCCGGTTGCGAATTTCTACCCGCACTACTTCAGCAGCCTTAGCCCTAGAGAAGATCAGACCCGTTGAAGAAGAAATTCGTCGTCGGACTGGGAGCAGTTGTTTCGGCATCGACGACGATACCCTCGAATCCGTTGTGGGTCAATTGCTCTTGGCCCAAGAACAGACCGTTGCCGTGGCTGAATCTTGCACCGGGGGAGGTTTGGGTGAACGGCTGACGCGCATTTCAGGCAGCTCTGCCTATTTTCTGGGTAGTGTGATTGCCTATGACAATCACGTCAAGCAGTCTCTGCTCCAGGTCGATCCAGAGGTGTTGGCAGCCCAAGGGGCCGTCAGTTCTGCTGTGGCTGAGCAGATGGCCATGGGGGTGAAAGCTCAACTAGGAAGCACTTGGGGACTGAGTATCACTGGCCTAGCGGGTCCAAGCGGTGCTACCGCTGAAAAACCTATTGGTCTAGTCTATGTAGGCATTGCAGGACCTCACTCGGTAGAGAGTTTTAAATATGCCATTGCTCCCCTACGCGGTCGTGACTGGGTACGCCAACTCAGCGCATCCTATGCCTTAGATCTGTTGCGTCGCCAATTACTCTCTGCCCGATAAGCTTTGTCGGCAAAACTTTCTGAACATTTTTATCCCAGGGCCGTTGGAATTTGTCGTCGAAGTTACACATTTTCTAAGTAAATATGCTAGGTTAATAAGAAGTTATATGTTTTTTTGTATACAAACCCTCTCCAAAGAAAGGGTTACCTGGGTTTTGATGAAAAAAGTACGTCACTGCGAGGAGTAATTCACTCAATGGACTTTTTAGATCAACTTATTGAAAAGATTAAAGATATGGCCCGCTGGTTGGCAGAGGCCCTAGGGGGCTCTCATACCGAGCCTGAATTGGAGCTGATTCCTATTCCAGTTCGTGATCGCCAACGCTAATTTTTTGACCGTTCGTCGGTTTTGCACCCCTTGTAGGCAACTTGGATGCCCGTGAGTTTGCCAAGTCTGCTGGTTTTGCATGGACCTAACCTCAACCTCTTGGGTCGTCGTGAGCCACAGGTTTATGGGGTTGTAACCCTAGCTCAGATCGATGCGGAGCTAGCTACCCTCGCCCATTCTTGGGGGTATCGGCTCACTGCTTTGCAGTCCAACCATGAAGGTGTTTTGGTGGATGCAATTCAAGCCGCCTCTGAGGACCAGTCTGGGATATTGATTAACGCCGCAGCCTATACCCATACGAGTGTTGCTTTACGAGATGCCCTAGCCGCGATCGCAATTCCTGCTGTTGAGGTGCATCTGAGTAATATTTATCGTCGCGAATCCTTTCGACACCATTCTCATTTGGCACCGGTTGTGGTGGGTCAAATTAGCGGATTTGGTGAGCAAAGCTATTATTTGGGTTTACAAGCTCTAGTAGAGCATCTCAAAAAAGGTAAACCCCAAAACTGAATACCCGTTGTTTGATCTCCATCGGAGGGCATTCTAGGGGGAACTGCCTCGTCGTCAGACTGCTCGTAGTCTGAATCTAATCAGCTAGGTCAAATCGAGACTACAAGGATCTATACCTTCACTTGTTAGCATCAGCGGAATTTTTTATGCTCCAGAAAAGCTTTATCCCCTTAACCGTAACAATCCTAGCGCTCCTCCAGCCCGTGGCCCTTGCCCAAACAGCAACCTACTACAGCGATGAGTACCAAGGTCAGCCTACGGCGTCAGGCGAACTCTTTAACACTTGGGATTATACGGCAGCCCATCCTAACCTACCCTTTGGGACTTGGGTGGAGGTGACTAACTTAAACAACGGCTCCTCCGTAACAGTGCGAATTAACGTTCGATGTAACTGTGGGATTGATTTGAGTAAAGCTGCTGCTGTAAGCATTGATTTGATTGACATGGGGGTTGCCCCAGTTTCGCTGAAAATTCTAGAGCAATAAGATCCATCCTGAGGTTACCTTAAGAAGATAGCTTAGGGTGTGTTACTTAAAATCAAAGCTTGATGGGTTTAGAGAACCAGTCAATTGCGTCGATGATTGTTGATTTATACTTCTCAATTGCGTTTATGCAGGTTTTATCTTCACGGTTCAGGGTTACTTGCACCAATAGATTCTCAAAATTTCGAGAATTTTTCTCCTGGCTGAAACTTCGCTATCTAGGTCAAGGGAGGCGAGGGCAGCTCCTTGGAAGTCTGCTCCTTGGCTTTAGTTTGGCCCTATGCCTGCATCTATCCTTATCCCCGAGTTTGGCACAAGTACCGGCAAATCCTTCTAACCTGACGGATTTGCAACAACGTCGATTACAAGTTGAGGAACAGCGCACCAAACTGGCCAGGCAGCGCCAAGAATTACAAGCCCGAGAAGGCGCAGCACGCAAACAGTTAGGTGGACTGGAGAGAAATATTCAAGCTACTGATTCTCAGATTCAGACCAATGAGGCCAAATTGGTAACAGCCAATCAAGCGCTGCAAAAAATCGAAACCGATCTGAAGGCGGCGGAAGCTGTCTACCTGGAAAAGCAGGGCAATACTGTGGCTCGTCTACGGGTATTGCAACGTCAGCGCCATAGCAGCCATTGGCTAACCCTATTGCAAAGCCGCAGCTTAGAGGAATTATTAGAACGACGCCAACAGCTCAAGTTAGTCTATCAAGCGGATCGGCAAACCCTATTATCCCTAAAGACAGAAAAGATAAGGTCAGCGATCAAAAGCTGCTGGCTGAGATTCAGAAAAACCAAATTGCCTTACTCTCTGAGCAACTCAACCATCAGAGGGAAAACTATCAGGCTCAATCAACTGTGCAGCAAGGCTTAGTGGCTCGTCTGAGTACAGACCGATTGGCTGTAGAGGCCGCCGAGCAACAATTAGCCCAGGACTCCAGTAATATTGCCCAGACTATTCAACAGCGCCTGGCTGAGCAGCAAGTTGCCTTTAGCTCTGGCACCCCAGGATATCAACGTGTTCTAGGCACCGGTCAAATGACACTGCCCACCAATGGTGAAATTACCAGTAATTTTGGTTGGCGACAGCATCCTGTTCTGGGGAGTAGCCGATTTCACGCTGGCACAGATTTCGGTGCACCCGAGGGAGCGCCCATTTTTGCAGCTGATAGCGGGACCGTCATTGTGGCTGAATGGTACGGTGGCTATGGCAATGCGGTGATTATTGATCATGGCAATGGATTAACGACGCTTTATGGTCATTGCAGCCAACTCTATGTCTCTGTGGGACAAGGAGTACAGCGAGGTCAACCCATTGCTGCAGTTGGATCTACGGGGCTTTCGACTGGACCCCATTTGCATTTTGAAGTGCGGTTGCAGGGAGAACCTGTTGAACCCTTGGCCTATTTATGAACCCGATTGATTAATCTGGCATTTACTTATAAGGAGAGTCAGCGTCGTTCAATCGACGTTGCCACTCAGCATCAATATCTGTTTTGCCTTCGGCCTCTTGTTCTAAGAGATCTTTCTCTGTGGTGTAGGCTAAGTTTTCTGTAGAGATCACGGCCTGGGCGGCAAAGGTTTGGGCATAGGCAATCTTTTGCTCTAAGGCTGGATTGGGTTGAGATAGCGCTGCCCGGTGAACTTGGCGTCTTTGGTTGCGTTCCTTAATTTTGGTATTTTGGGCTTGAACCCAAAAATAGCGCAGCAGCGGTATCCCCAAAAAGGCAATTCCATAGGTCACTAATAGCCAGAAGATCGAATAGACAAACCCCACCAGTCCCCCCAGCTGTACAGCCAGACTGCCCCCTCGCAGTAATGACCATAAAACCATGGCACCAATGAGGTTGATGGAGCCTAGCCCAATGGCGAGGATGATTTGGCCTGAGCTGGCTCGGCTAAATTGCCAAGGGAACTCTTGTAATGCAGAGGTACTAGGTTGCCGATATTCACGGGTTGCCGTGGTTTGCAAGGCGGGGAAGTGGTAGATTATCTGACCCTGGGGACTGACTTCTGGTCGACCATCAAATGGAGAAGCACTGGTAGAACATAGTCTTCGCTCTCTAGTTGGTTATCGGTGACCTCAAGATAGGGAGCCAGTTGCTCGCCAGTGACAGCGCCTCTCTGTTGGCGAAGAACAGCACCAATCTCTTGCCAGCGCCGATCGGTTAGGTTGGCATTAGGATTGCCATCACCAAAGAGAAAGGAAAAAATTGCCTCTAAAAAGTTCATCTCGTTGGGTTCTTGCGGAAGAACAGAGCCTAGGGCATTGGTGGTACGATACCGCCGAGGTTGTGGATCAAAGAACCAAAATAAATCGGGCATGATCCAAATATTGGGTAGCTTAAAGTTGTTATTGCGATTGTTGTTGGAGTCACTATTTTGGCTATTGAGGACCAGCAGGATTACTGCGATAGCAACAAAGATCAAGACAATCGAGGCCAGCAATACGAGGCCAAAGGAAATACGAATCACATAGAATAGCAGAGGCCAAAGCTTTGCCCATCCAGCCTGGAAGCGCAAACGCCAGTATTTATTGCGCAGCACTGCCCGAAAATTGGCAGGGAACAAATAGGCAATCTCGCCCGCTTCCGAGACTTGAAGATTACCAGAGACTTCTGAGGCTAGCGCCAATAACCCTCGCTCGGCTTGCTTAACATCTATCCCTGCTTGAGCGGCCACATCACCCACGGTGACACGGTAGTCTAATTGCTCGACAGCGGTCATAATCTTGGCATCAAAGGCCATTACCATGGTGGTTCTACCTTAAAAAAGATTGTGATTGATTCCCAACGGAAACCTTAAGATTGACTCCTTTTTAAGTATAGGAAACAACCTTAGGCAGAGGGCAAGACAATCTAGGAACTCTCCAGTGATCAGGGTAGACAGCCAAGCCAGACTTCTTGATAATAGTTTTGAACCGTGGCTCATCCCTTGAAGAAAACTACCCCTGTGTCTGCTCTTCCCCTTCCTCAGACCACTGCCTATGTGCGGATTACCCGTCAGTCCTGGCAACAAGGACATATTGAAGGTGAAGTGTCAGCTAGCCATTACCTTTGGCAATTTGAATGGCGGTTTAAGGATGGGGAGTTACAGGTCTCTCCATCCTTAGGACGCGCTTTGATCAAGGAGCCGCTGGGTCGATTTCTAGAGCAACAAGATTACCAGCTAGAGCCTGGTGGTGATTATTCCTTTACTCTGCGCTGTGATATATAGCGATAGCCCCGTGCCTTTGCTCTCAACTTATTCTGCTGCTGGCTGAGGAGGCTGCTGTAGCTTTACCGCCCTTCTAAGAATTTGTCCCGCTAACAAAGCGGCTCCAAAACCGTTATCGATATTAACCACTCCAATGCCAGGAGCACAGGAATTTAGCATGGTCAGTAAGGGAGCTAACCCATTAAAACTGGCACCATAGCCAATACTGGTGGGCACCGCAATCACCGGACAATCCACTAAGCCAGCCACAACGCTAGCTAGGGCCCCTTCCATGCCTGCCACCACAATTAAGACATCGGGCTTGGGCGATCGCATCTCGGCACTGAGTAACCGATGCCAGACCCGCGACCCGACATCCGGCAAAGCGTTG
>JAAUUW010000118.1 GCA_012030735.1 Acaryochloridaceae cyanobacterium SU_2_1 | reverse complement strand
TGATTCCTTGGAAGTTGTAGCGCCCTGGATTGATGGCGATTGTAATACTGGCAAATCTGACGGAATTTGCTGGGGTATTGGCATGGGCCCTTGCCCAGCAGCGCTGCTATGCGTCCGGAATGGGGAAAAGCGATCGCGCCCTAGTCTTTGGGATGATCGCCCTAGGAATCGGGTCAGGCATTGACCTTAATCCTTGGCTGTCTTGGATATGGCCAGTGGTGATCCTGCTACAACTGGTCACGATTGCCAATCGGCTGCGGATCACGCTAAAGGCGGTGGAGTCATGTTGAGCGAGAGGATAGCCGCTGCCCTTGCCAACCCCGTGGTGGTTGTCCTGGGGGGTATTTATGGATTGCTGGTGGTGGCCACCCTAGTGATTTACAGATGGGTCAACGCTTCCTCACCGGCAGACCAGGCCGAACTGCAAGACCGGATCAAATCCTGGTGGGTGATGGTCACCTTATTTAGTCTGGCTGTCCTGCTGCATCGTTCCGTCGCCATTATCTGTTTCGGGCTGCTCAGCTTTATGGCCCTGAAGGAATATCTATCCCTGATTCCGACCCGTCGAGTGGATCGTCAACTCTTGCTATGGGCCTATCTGGCCATTTTGCTTCAGTATCTGTGGGTTGGCATGGGCTGGTACGGCATGTTTTTGATCTTTATTCCCATCTATGTCTTTTTGTTTTTGCCCATGCGGATGGTGCTGATGGGCGAAACCCAGGGCTTCTTGAATGCGATTGGTACCCTGCACTGGGGCCTGATGCTAACGGTTTATGCCATTAGCCACCTCTCTTATTTGCTGATGCTGCCTCGCACTGGTAACCCTGTCACGGGCGGAGCGGGCTTGCTGGTGTACTTAGTGGTGCTGACCGAAGGTAATGATATTGCCCAATATATAACGGGCAAACTTTGGGGACAGCATCAGATTTTGCCCAAGATCAGCCCTAGCAAAACAAGGGCGGGATTAGGGGGGGGGATCGTCATCACCACTGGGTTATCGGTGGCTCTCGCACCTTGGCTGACGCCTTTTACCCTCTTGCCCACCCTCGGCATGGGACTGCTCCTCAGCCTGATGGGGTTTATTGGAGATGTGACGATTTCTGCGCTGAAACGGGATTTAGGAATTAAAGACAGCGGCACATTGATTCCAGGTCATGGCGGCATCTTAGATCGCATTGACAGCTTAACCTATACTGCCCCGCTGTTTTTTCATATCACGGTTTATTGCTATTACCGAGGTCAGCTCCTATGAGCCGCCTCTGGAAATTTCTCTTTTTCCTGTTAGTTGCCAGAGGTATTGTCTTCTTGATTGGCTGGCGTATTCACCACCGATACCGCTTACCGAGATCTGGCCCTGCCATTTTAGTGGCTAACCATAACAGCCATCTCGATACCCTGATCCTCATGTCTCTATTTCCCCTGTCCCAAGTGCATCATCTCCGTCCTGTCGCTGATCAACATTATTTTCTGGAGCAAAATCGCTGTTTAGCATGGTTCTCTCGCCAGGTTCTCGATATTATTCCTGTGCCTCGGCATCGATCAGAGGGAGCGGGCGATCGCAACTCCGACTCTGCCTATTGTGGACATCGCGCCTTTCTCAAAAATTGTGAGGCAGCCCTTCACCAAAACCAGATCGTGATCTTCTATCCCGAGGGAACCCGAGGCCAGCCCGAAGCCTTGACACCCTTTAACAGTGGGGTGGCCCACCTCGCCAAACATCATCCCCAGGTTCCTCTAATTCCTATTTTCCTCCAGGGCTTAGGGAAGGTACTCCCCAAGGGAGAATTCCTGCTCGTTCCCTTCCTTTGCCAGATCGTCATTGGTAACCCCTTGTACTGGAGCGGCAATAAACCTGACTTTCTCAAGGAATTGACGGACCAAATTCAAGCCCTATCCAGGGAAGCTGATATTCCGATATGGGAATAACGAGCCTGCAGACAGTCCTGTTCTGATGCTTAACCCCCGTGACTCTTTTTTACTCAATCTCTGTCATTCATTGTTCTTTACTTAAATTACTTGCGAGGCATTATGCTGCAAAAAACGGTCCCTAGTTACGAAGCCCTTTCTCGTCCACTGCCCCTCTGGAATCCCAAGGCTTGGTATTACCAGTTGCTGCGCTTGGGTTTGCGCACCGTGGGCCAATTATCTCAAGGTGTACAAATTGGTTGGCGCTATGGGTTTGATTCCGGTGTGATGTTGGAATATGTCTACCGCAACCAGCCTAGTGGCATTACTCCCTTGGGCCGATTGATCGATTGGTGCTACTTAAATTCCCAAGGCTGGCAGGGCATTCGCCTACGGAGCAAATTACTCAAAACTGTTCTGCAAGAGGTCTTACAGACCTACATTGATCAAGGTAGTCCCTGTAGGTTGTTGGATGTTGCTTGCGGGGGGGGACGCTATGACTTAGAGGTGCTGCGTGCTTTGCCACCCCATGCTGTCACTGCCACCTTAAGGGATTACAAGCTAGAGAATATTAACAAGGCGCGTCAACTCGCTCGTCAGATGGGAGTTACGGCTCAAATTGAGCAGGGTGATGCTTTTAATGATGGAGACCTCAAGCAAGTCCATCCTCGCCCCCAGGTGGTGGTGGTTTCTGGCTTACATGAAATTTTGCCCGATGACGCTTTAATTCGGCATCACTTTCAGCAGCTTTATCAAATCTTAGAAACCCACGGTACGCTTGTGTTTACAATTCAGCCCCAGCATCCCCAATTAGAGCTGAATTGCCCCGCGTCTTACCTTCCCATACTGGCTCTGCCTGGGTGATGCGGGTCCGCTCTTGGGCGTTAATCCGAAAATGGGCCACTGAAGCTGGATTCCACAATTTTGAGGTACGGATGGAACCGAATCAAATCTTTGGGGTGGTGACAGCTCAAAAATAGTCGCGATGGGTTGAATTTCGCCAGCCTTAAGGTGGAACGCATGAGTCCTTAATTGAGCATTGGGCTGCCATGGTGATTCACCAAATACCATTGTTGGCCCATCCGCTCAAAAACATTAGTCGCCATTGATTCTGCTTTTTGTTTGCGTCTTTGGGCAACTTGTAAGATGGTTTCTGTTAACACCAGATAGGCTAGGTCATTGCTCAAATTTAGGGTGATCACCTTAGTGTCGATTTCTAGGTAGGCGGTATTGCGAAAAATTTTTTCCCAGGAGTCATGAATGGCTTGCCAACCCTTGAGGGCAGGTCGCCCTGGATGCACACAGATGCTGTCAATGCCCTGGGACCAAACTTGACCCATGGCTACTAAATCTTTTTTCTCAAAGGCTTGGTAAAAGGCAGCATTCACCTCCAGGATGGCTTCTTCCTTCGACATGGGCGATAGATCCTACTGCTATGCAACAAAAATGATGGGTAAGTCTTCATTTCTTTGTAGACCTTATTGCTCCCATTGATGGCCTTTGGTTCACAACTTGTGATTTGAGAGGCACACTAGACAGTAGATCCTAAGGTTCTAACCTGGAGAGAGAAAGTATCATGACTAACCTTAAGTTAATTCCGGCGATGGTGGGTGCGATCGCATTTGCCCTCCTGTCTCACCTAAGCTTAGTAACCGCCCAACCCGCCTCTCCACCCGCCTCACCCACCGAGTCCCTGAGGTTAAGCACTCAGCAACAAAAGCGCTTACAAACCCTGGAAGCCGCCTTAGCAGTCCAACTGAAAAGCATCCTTACCCCCAGCCAATGGCAACAATTTCAAGCCATCCAAGCAGGCGGGGTTTCTCAATCCATTGCCTTGCAAGCACTGACATTAACCGATAGCCAAAGACAGCAGATCAAAGAAGTCGAAGCCAACACCAACCGGCAACTCACCAGTATTTTGAGCCGCAAACAACAAAAGCAGCTCGCCGACCTCGAACTCTCAGATCCCTTCGCGGCCCTAGTTGCTAAGGACAAGGTGGCTGCACCCTTGAGGCCGGCTAATCCATCTACAGCCCCCGCCGCTACTACAGAATTACGTCGCGCCCTCAACTTGAGCCTTGAGCAAGACGCCCAACTGCAGACCATTGAGGCCATTATCCAAGGTCAGATTCAAGCAATTCTTACCCCTAGTCAATGGCAGCAACTCCAAAGCTTACAAACTCCAGGCCAACCAGAGACTAAGATCGGATCAACCTTAGCGCTTTCGGCACTCCAGATGGCCCAACTTAAAGAGGTGGAGAGCTTAGCCCAAGAACAACTTTTGGCCATTCTCACCCGCGAGCAGAAAGAACAACTCTTGACCTTACAAGGATCACAATCCTCCTCCCTGCCTTCTCCCCCACCAGCCGCCTCATCCACTGGCAGCTCTCAACCCAATCCACCCAGTGTAGTCAATCCTCCCTCTGCCCCCGATCCCTTTGCAGACCTCAACCTGACTGCTAGCCAACAGATCCAGGTGGATTCGATTCAATCTCTGCTGGCAGGTCAACTGAAAACGATTCTGACCCCCCAACAATGGGAAACTTTAGCAGATCTAAGGGCCCAGGGTGTTACTCAAGACTCTGCCTTGCGTCAGTTGGCCCTCTCCGCTCAACAAACTCAGCAACTAAAAGAAGCTGAAAGCCTTGCTGAACAGCGACTCTTGTTATTACTCACGCCAGAGCAGCAAGAAATTCTGCGT
This sequence comes from Acaryochloridaceae cyanobacterium SU_2_1, assembly GCA_012030735.1. GTDB lineage: Bacteria > Cyanobacteriota > Cyanobacteriia > Thermosynechococcales > Thermosynechococcaceae > Acaryochloris. The sequence continues at coordinate 5,742 of JAAUUW010000118.1, read as the reverse complement.
AAAAAAGTCCAGTCTTAACATCCAGCTAGTGACCGGCAAGGAGTGGCAATTGAGCCTTTTCAGTAACGCCATCCAGTTTGCCGATACTGGCTCTGTGATCGTTTCGGGGTCTGCAGGGCCAGACACCCTCATCATCGAGAGTCCCAATACTGGGGTTGGTATTACGGAGGCCGATCAAACCCAGATCCTTGAGCGATTTAAGCCAGCTAAATATCATCGCTCCAGCTATGGATTGGGGCTGCCATTTGACGATTCCCTTGCCCCTATCTGCAGCCCAAAATCGGGTAGTGATCTAGCGGTAGTGGCGAGGCGCAAGGTTCAAGGATAGGCTCTGAGCCGTTTTATCCCTGGACAGAGGCGTTTGAATCGGTCCGTTGACTTTCATGGCAAGGACGAAAGGAGAGGCGATGCTGGGGGCTGGGACCAATTTGCTGGAGGGCGAGGCGATGTTTTGCACTGCCATAGCCTTTGTTGGCCGCCAGATCGTAGCCAGGATAGCGGCGGCTTAAGCGAATGATCAGTTGATCTCGCCAGACCTTGGCGATAATGCTAGCGGCTGCGATCGCAGGTTCTAATTGATCCCCCTTCACCAAGGTCTGCTGGGGGATATCCAACTCAGGAATACGTTGATTCCCATCCACCCAACAGAACTCAGGCTGCACAGTCAGCCTCAACACAGCCCGCCTCATCGCCAATAAACTGGCCTGTAAAATATTGAACCGATCAATCTCATAAACAGAGGCCAACCCAATTTGGGTTGCGATCGCCCTCTCCCGAATTTGGGTATTTAACCTAAAACGTTGCTGAGCAGATAACTGCTTACTATCTCGCATACCAGCCTCCAAAAGAGCCGGCATAGTAGTGGCGGGTAGGATCACCGCCGCCGCCACTACTGGGCCAAATAGAGCACCTCGCCCCACCTCGTCCACACCGGCATATTGCCCAGAAAACATGGTGATACCCGTAAATATCTGAACAGCAATGTCACAGTCTAGAGTGCAACGGTCATGATGGAAGCGTTCTGAATCTTCCTAAATAGAGGATCAGAGAAATCCTAAGTTTTTAGTCATCCTGTTGACGCAGCAAAGTCCTTTAGACATAATCCTGACAACCCCTGCTGCGATATTGAGAGACTTTTGGGCCAGGGAATCTATTTGGGAGAATGCTGCTCATGTCTGATTCGTCGACAACCGTCATCAAACTGCTAAAGATTTTAATTGGGGTCGCTTGGCTAGATGGTACCGTACAACAGGCAGAGCAAGTCTATCTGCGCAAACTTGCCGATCAAAAGGGAGTTTCAGCAGATCCAGAACTCAAGCCTTGGCTATATGGCTTGCGGTCAGTTTCTAAGTCAGAATGCTACGCTTGGATTGAAGACTATCTAGGGCCCAAGGTAACCACTGAGTCCTATCATCAACTCCTAGAGGATCTCAGCGGTCTCATTTACAGTGATGGCGATGTTGCCGCCGAGGAAGCCAAATTTTTAGCTGAACTTCAACAGCTCGACCCAGGTAACGAAGAGTCAGTCAAATTGCGTAAAACTGTTATTCTATCTCTGCAGAAGCTCTATCAGCGCTGGGTCAGTAGCTAATATCTGAGGGCCAGTCAATCTGATCCATCCTCCGGCCATCTATCGTCCGATATTGATACAGCGTGAATCCCTCGGTCGTGCTCAGATGGCTGTAGTCCATGGGGATCTCCTGTGTTGTCGTAAAGACTATCCCCATTAGTCTCTCCTGGAAAGATTTCTAGGTGTTGCCTTCAGATCTGAATGGGCGGGCCTTTGAAGAACTTGAGTCCTAGTCTTTTCTAAAAAGCACCAATTTCTAAACTATTTGGCTCAGAGACCTCTGGGCGATTGGCTTCGGAGAAGGGCACAACTTGCCAAAATTGGCAGAGATAGTCTGGCCATTGATCTAAAATAGCTTGCCCCTTAGGGCTACCCGTGCGGGCGATATGGGTCGCAATTAGACTGCGTAATTGTTCGGCGCCTGCTGCGGTGGTGACCCGCTGAATTTTGACATTTTCTGAATTGACCTGGCTTGGGAAATGCCCCTCTTCGTCGAGAAAGTAGGCTAGACCACCTGTCATGCCAGCCCCAACATTACGACCAGTGACGCCTAAAACCACCACTACCCCGCCAGTCATATATTCGCAACAGTGATCCCCTGCACCTTCGATGACTGCTTGACCTTGGGAGTTGCGGACGGCAAAGCGCTCTCCGGCTTTGCCATTGGCGAATAGGCTTCCTCCTGTGGCTCCATAGAGGCAGGTGTTGCCCATAATCACATTTTCTGCGGCTATATAGAGGGCTGTTGCGGGGGGCTTGATCACAATCTCACCCCCATGCATGCTTTTGCCCACATAGTCGTTGGCCTCGCCCTCGAGATTGAGGGTCATACAGGGTAGATTAAAAGCGCCAAAGCTTTGACCGGCACTGCCCGTAAAGTTGAGGGTCATCTGTCCTGTGTAACCTGAGTTGCCATATCGCTGGGCGATCGCACCGGCTAGCCTTGCCCCCACGGTCCGATCCGTATTCAGAATCTTCCAACTGCTCGTGACTGAGGCTGGCTGTTGGAGAGCAGCTTGAATTTCTGGATCCTGGAGAATTCGATCCTCTAGCACAGGGCCATTACTATGCACTGGCTCATGGTTGAGCCAACTGCGATCTTGACGGGTATCGGGCAATGCTGTCAGGCAGTCTAAATTGAGCTGTTTGGTCTTGGTCAGCGCAACGCCCTCTCGCACTTGCAGTAAATCGGCCCGCCCAATCACCTCTTGTAGGGAATGGTAGCCAAGATGGGCTAACAAGGACCGTACCTCTTCGGCTAGAAAATAAAAGAAATTGACCACCTGCTCGGGGACGCCTGTAAATCGTTGGCGCAGTTTTTCCTGTTGGGTTGCAATGCCCACAGGACAATTATTGGTATGGCAGATGCGCGCCATAATACAGCCCTCGGCAATCATGGCTACGGAGCCAAAGCCATATTCCTCTGCACCCATCAGGGCTGCCATGAGGACATCCCAGCCAGTTTTGAGGCCACCATCGGTGCGCAAAAGAACGCGATCGCGCAATTGATTGGTGATCAGATTCCGATGCACCTCTGTGAGGCCAAGTTCCCAAGGACTGCCTGCATGTTTAATGGAACTTAAGGGCGAGGCGCCAGTGCCCCCATCGTGACCAGAAATCTGAATGACATCGGCATTGGCCTTCGCCACCCCTGCTGCGATGGTGCCAATACCAATTTCAGCGACTAATTTCACCGAGACCTTGGCTTGGGGATTAATCTGGTGCAAATCGAAGATCAACTGGGCTAAATCTTCAATGGAGTAAATATCATGATGGGGTGGCGGTGAAATCAAGGTCACACCGGGTTTAGAACCCCGCAGCATGGCAATATATGGACTCACCTTGGGACCTGGCAATTGGCCCCCTTCTCCAGGTTTAGCCCCTTGGGCAATTTTAATCTCTAGTTGCTGGGCATTAATCAGATATTCAGGCGTCACCCCAAACCGACCGGAGGCCACCTGTTTAATGGCCGAGCTAGCCGTATCTCCCCGCTGCAGACCCTTTAAATGGGGAAGGATTGAGGATTTTCCCTCTGCATCGAGATCCTGCAAGACCATAAATCGCAGGGGATCTTCACCCCCTTCACCCGAGTTAGACTTGGCCCCGATGCGATTCATGGCGATGGCTAACAGTTCATGGGCCTCTCTGGATAGGGAACCGAGAGACATGCCTCCGGTGCAAAAGCGTTTGACAATCGCTTCGACAGGTTCAACCTCTACTAAGGAAATTGGGGCGCGATCGGGCTTCAGGTCTAGCAGATCTCGTAGGGCCGTGATCGGTCGATTTTGCAGTTGTTGCTGATAGATCTGGTAATGGTCATATTGTTTTTGGACCACAGCTTTATGCAGAGCCTTTGCCATGTCTGGATTATTCAGATGATATTCACCGCCTGGGCGATACTGAATAAACCCAGCATTTTCTAGCTTCTTGCGATTGAGGCTGGGAAAAGCCCGCTGATGAAAGGCATTGGTTTCTTGAGCAAGCTCGGCGATCTGCAACCCCCCGACCCGTGAAGTTGTACCCCGAAATCCCAATTCGATTAGATCAGGGCCAAGGCCAAGGGCCTCAAAAATCTGAGCACCCTGGTAACTAGAAAGCAGAGAAATACCCATCTTGGATAGAATTTTTAGCAGCCCTGCCTCGAGGGCATGGCGATAGTTCCCCTGTGCCTCTGCTATGCTGAGTTGAGGTAATTTGCCACGGGCCATCAGCGTTTGGGTCCGTTCCTCATGCCACCATTGCCGCACCGTTTCCCAGGCCAGATAGGGACAAACAGCCGCTGCCCCATAACCCAATAGGCAAGCAAAATGATGGGTACTCCAACATTGGGCCGTCTCGACAATCAGCGACACTTTAAGGCGATCATCCGTTGCCATTAAGTGGTGATGAAGGGCGCCGAGGGCCAAGAGCGGTGGAATATAGGTTTCCTCAGCAGTGAGCCAGTGGGGTTCCCCTGTGGCAGCATAGCGATCGCTAAGGACCAATAGTTGCTGCCCTGCTTGGACAGACTGAGTGGCTTGCTCACATAAGCTCTGCACCGCCGCTAGCAACCCCTCAGGGCCACTAGTCAAGGAGAATCGGGTAGACAGGGTCTGTAGCGCTAGCCCCTTAGAGGCCAGGGTTGTTAACTCTTGTTCATTGAGAATGGGAGAAGTTAGCTTCAGCAATCGTGCCGCCTCTGGAGCATGGGCCAGCAAATTTCCCCGAGGACCCAGTTGGGTCACCAAGGACATCACTAGATTCTCGCGTAGGGGATCGATGGCTGGATTTGTGACCTGGGCAAAGCGCTGTTTGAAATAGTCGTAGAGCAGATGAGGACGAGAGGATAACACCGCCAAAGGGATATCATCTCCCATGCAGAAGGTCGGTTCCTTGCCTTCCTTGGCCATGGTGAGGATAATCATCTCTACATCTTCGTTGGCATATCCATAGGCTAGTTGCTGCTGTAAGCAAGTGGTGAGATCGATCTGTGGTGCTTCGAGAAAAGGCTGAGATTCGAGAGTTTGGCGGTGCGATCGCAACCATTCCCCATAGGGATAGGCAGCAGCCACACGGGCCTTAATCTGCCAATTGGTCAGAACTTCCTGGGCCTCTAAATCGACGATCATCATCTCACCCGGCCCCAACCGCCCTTGGCCACAATATCAGCCTCTTGGATCGGAATCACCCCCGCCTCCGAAGCCAGCAACAGATAGCCCTCTGTGGTGAGGCAATAGCGCGCTGGCCTCAACCCATTGCGGTCTAGGGTTGCTCCCACAACCTTGCCATCTCCAAATACAATCAAGGCTGGCCCATCCCAGGCCTCTTGCAGACCACTGTAATATTCATAAAAATCAGTAATGTCACGATGACCAGCCAAGGCCGGTTGATGCTCATAGGCCTCTGGCACCAAGATCATCAGCGCCTCTTGGGGACTACGACCCGTTTGGACCAGCAACTCCATCGCATTATCAAGGTTAGACGAATCGCTGTTATTAGCATTCACTAGGGGCTGAAGATCATCTAAACCCTCTGGCCAAAAAGGATGGCTAAGCGTAGAACCCCGAGCTGTCATCCAATTAATATTGCCCAACAGAGTATTGATTTCACCGTTATGCCCCAAAAAGCGCATCGGCTGTGCCAAGGGCCATTTAGGCATTGTGTTTGTACTAAAACGGCGATGGTAGATGGCA
>JAAUUW010000117.1 GCA_012030735.1 Acaryochloridaceae cyanobacterium SU_2_1 | reverse complement strand
AGCAATATCAACCGTAAAACTGCTTCCCCCAGGCCCAGGGGGCCAAATCAAAGCCGCCGTCTGAAACTGGCCATAGATTTGCAAGCCTGTCTGGGGATAAATTTTTTGGAGGGATCGTGCTAGTTCTACTCCCGCCGCCTCAGTCCTGGGCGAGTCAACCCCATCCACAACCAAGTCAAGCTCCGGCAAAGGCAAAGGCTGATGGAGGTCAGCCAATAACAAATCTCGAACAGCCCCTCCCACCAAATATAGTTGCCATCCCTGCTGGCTGGCTGCGCTGGCAGCCTTAGCTAAGATATTTTGCAAGGCTTGAGGCAGGAGTGATCGCAACCGCCCCTGGATCGAAGAACGCACCAACTGTTGTCCCTGAGGCCGAGCTGCATGTTTGAGCTGATGAAGCTGTCGCAAAATATCTGTGCGGGTCACGATACCCACCAATTGGCCTTGATCAAGAACAGGCAGCCGACCAATATCAAAGGTCACCATCATCTCCTCAATCTCAGGCAAGCCAGTCTCAGGGGTAATGGTTTTCACTGGAGCCGTCATATACCCCTTAACCGGCGCATGGCCAAAGCCGTGATGCAAGGCAATATCTAAATCTCGTCGGGATAAAATACCCTCTAGTTGACCCTGGTCATTCACCACTGATAATCCAGAATGGCCATAGCGCAGCAACAGTCGACGGGCCTGATCAATCGTCGTAGTCGGCAGGATAGTACGCACCGGCGCAGACATCAGCGCTGCCGCTGCTAGGGGGGCTGGCACTTGGGCCCTTAGCCCTGCGACTAAATCCGCCAATACCGTGCTAGGTGACTCTGTTCTTAAGGTAACGGCAGCGGCGCGTGGATGCCCCCCACCCCCCAATGGCTGTAAGAGAGTATTGAGATCAACCCCTTCAATCCGGGATCGACCAATGACGCTCAGCCGTTGTTGGCCAGACTTTTGGGGGTAAGCATGGCCGAGCAAGAGGCAGTCGCTTTCCGTCAACACCATCAATTGAGCGGTCAAGCTCGATAATCCTGGACAATAGTCCGCTGAGGTGAGCAATACCCAACCGACTTTATACCCTTGGACGGACTGGCTATGTAGCTGCTCAAGAGCAGGCAAGAGTAAATCCTTCAAAGGTTGAGAAAATCCTGGTTCAGTATAGTCTGCGATCGCCCGTTGATTGGCCCCCTGGGTCATCAACCAGGTCAAAGCAGCAGCATCTCGTACCGTTGAATGTTGATAAGTTAAGGAGCCGGTATCCCCATGAATGCCCAAGGCCATCACCGTGGCATCCGCAGCCGTAATTGAGAGTTGCTCGGCTTGGAGCTGCTCAACCAACAGGGTGGTGGCAGCCCCGACAGGTGCCACTACAATCTGATCGGCGACAATATCACTATCCCCTTGTAATGATGATCGTAAATCGTGATCTGGAGATCAGGTTGATCGAGCCATTCAGACATAGCGCCGAGGCGATCGCGACGTTGGGCATCCACCACCGCAATCGAACGCAGCTGATTCACAGGGACCGAGCGGCTTTCAATCAACGGAAATTGATCACGGTAGAGGGCCAAAAATCTCGAACCGTAGGATGGGCACCGCCACAGAGCACAATTCGAGTACCAGGATGCAACCGGGCCACCCCCACCGCAGCACCAAGGGTGTCAAAATCTGCTGTTTGATGGCATAGGACAATATCCACAAGCTGCACTCATGCTAAAGACAGTCCCCCTCGCCCCTAGGGCAGGCAAAAAGAACTCCTGTTTACGGGATCTTTTTACGGTATGATTGTCAAGCGTAGGCACAGTCAACTGCCTAGTTAATTTTCGATTATTTAAACTTCTTTCATGACCAGATTGGGAGAGAACCATGTCAGTATTGTTTCAACTTTTGATTGCTGCTTTTGTTGCCTTATCCTTGCCATGGCGATTGGCGTGCCAGTGGTGTTTGCTACCGCCAGTGATGGTGACGACTCTAATAAACTCATTTGGGGTGGGGCTGCTGCTTGGGTGGCCTTGCTCGTGGTCGCAGCTCTATCCTCTATCTTTGTGGTGTAGACAAACTGACTAACAGGCGCAGAGGTTCCTTGGTTGGTTGGATAACATCTTTAGCAAAGCTATAGCTAGAAAGCTAATGGTCACCTTATTAAGGATAAGCTACTTCACCGATTTGTGATTCAGCAAGGCTAACAGGAATGACTGTCTTTGAAGGTCAATTTACCCATTCTTCCTCATTCCGCTTTGCCATTATCATCGGTCGTTTTAACGATCTGGTGACCGCTAAGCTACTGTCTGCCTGCCAAGATTGCCTCCTGCGTCACGGGGTAGATACCGCCGAGGAAGGAACTCAAGTGGATTATGTCTGGGTTCCCGGTGGCTTCGAGATCCCCTTGGTCGCGAGTCAATTGGCCCAGACCCATCGCTATGACGTGGTCATCTGTTTGGGGGCGGTTATTCGGGGTGATACGCCTCACTTCGACTATGTCGCTAGCGAAGTCTCGAAGGGGATTGCTGCTGCTAGCTTAAAAACTGGGATTCCGATCATTTTTGGCATATTAACGGTTGATACCCTTCAACAAGCCTTAGAACGAGCAGGCATTAAGGGTAATAAAGGCTGGGATTTTGCTTTAAATGCCTTAGAGATGGCTAGCCTGATGCATCAGCTGCAAACTGGCTCAGACCCTCAACCGCCCTCAGGGCATTGACAGAAATTCCCCGATTTGAGAAGCTAGATAGACGGACTAGTTGTCTGCGGGTATAGCTCAGTGGTAGAGCGTCACCTTGCCAAGGTGAATGTCGCGCGTTCGAATCGCGTTACCCGCTTTTTGGATGCCTTGGGGTTCAGGGTACAATAGGGGGATGGGAATCGAATTCTCCCTTCTCTATGATTTGATGTTATCTGTTGCAATCTCCTCCATTTTAAAATTCCTTATCCTTTGTCTTTACTGAGAACTTCCGCAGGATATATATCCTGTTAATTGCCTATGGATGCTTCCTTAAGGCTTGATCTGACCATAAAAGTCCAGCAGGCTCACCTAGCCTCTGCAACCTTGGCTCAGGCTCCTCAACAGCAGCGCAATCAGCTTTTGAGCAGTTTTGTCAAGCTACTGCAAGAGCGACAGAATGACTTATTAGAAGCCAATACCTTAGATCTAGAGAGCAGCCGCAGCTTTGAAGTGCCCGCCATTGTTTTGCATTGGCTAAAACTGACCCCCGAGCGGTTGCAAAACATGATGGCCTTGCTCAGCCATTTGCTGGTGATGCCCGATCCTCTGACCGCTATCAATGTCAGCAGCTCGGCCTTTAGAGTTGCCCAACGAGGTTACGCCCAATCTGTCCCTCGAGGTGTCATTACCTTTATCTATGAGGCTTTTCCTGATTTAGCTCTTCTGTTAGCGGGGATGTGCTGGAAAACAGGCAATGCTTTATTGCTCAAGGGGGGAGCAGAAGCCAATCATTCTAACCAGGTCATTCTAGAGTTACTCCAAGCGGCCTTGGCAGCGGAGAATTTACTGACCACGACAGTACAAGCCTTGCCCAACAGTCGAACCCTCTCCATTGGGGATGTGGTGGCGGGGGATCTTCCCATTGATCTAGTCATTCCCTATGGTCGCCCTAGTTTTGTTCATCAGGTGGCTTGTCAAGCCACCTTGCCTGTCGTGCAATCAACAATGGGCAATTGCTACCTATTTTGGTCAGATTCTGGCAGTACAGAGCAGGTCCGTTCTATGATCATTGAGAGTCATCAGGGTTTACCGGATGCAGTCAATGCAATTGAGAAGGTGTTGCTGACGCCTAATATTAAGCAATCTCGGTTAGCACTGCTATGGGGAAGCCTGAAGGAAAGGGCTTTGAACTCAGGGGTGATGCAGCCTTAGCAGCAGAGTTTCCAGAACTGATTTTGGCCACCAAAGAAGAATGGCGGCAACCCTATCTCCAAAAAATTGTGGCCTTTAAAATTGTAGACAATCTTAAAGAAGCGCTGACTTGGATAAACCACCATAGTAGTGGCCATGCTGATTGTTTAGTCACAGATTCTTACTCAGACAGCCAACAGTTTGTTCAAGGGATCAACAGTGCCCATATTTATATCAATACCTCTCCTCAGTTTGTCCGACAACCAGTGGAACAGGGGGTACTCTTGCCCTGGGCATGAGTCGCTCCAAGGCTTCGCAGCCTGGTGTCATCGGTCTTAATACTTTGTTAACCACCCAGCAGATCATCCAACACTGAGGCACTCAAGCAGAATGAACCTCCGTGGGTTGACCCTGGAAGGAAGCGATATGATATGTTCCCAGCAGAGCCTGACCATGATCGATGGATGGATGAAGCCATTGCCCTTGCTAAGTTGGCTGGCGAGGCAGGGGAAGTGCCTGTCGGGGCAATCATTGTAGGACCCCAGGGAACTTGTATTGCTCAGGGAGAAAATCGGCGGGAGCGAGATCGCGACCCCACTGCCCATGCCGAGATCCTGGCCCTACGGGCTGCGGGCCAGTGGTGCCAATCTTGGCGCCTACATGAATGTACCCTCTATGTCACTCTAGAGCCTTGTCCGATGTGTGCGGGGGCTATTCTCCAGGCCCGCCTTGGGCTATTGGTCTATGGCGCTCAGGATCCTAAAACTGGAGCCGTCCGCACGGTCTTGAATCTTCCCGACAGTGCTTGTTCCTTTCATAAACTGGCTGTCATTGAGGGCGTGCGCGCTCAGGCCTGTCGCCAGCAACTCCAAGCCTGGTTTCAACAGCGAAGATGCCAACAAAAGCAATCTCGACTGAACCAAGAGTTGCGATCAATGGGGCTATCAAGCTGCCAAAACGAATGATAGAACGCCCGAAGCATTAGAGGCTAGATGATGGGATAGATTTTGATTTTGATGATTTTGACTGGGCTGATTTCTTTGCTCCTGATCTCTTCGTTTGTTGGGGAGCATGAGTACTGTTTTTTGCTATATAGGCTTGACGAACTTGCAAAGCTTGCTGCAGTAAAGAGTCGACAAAGGAAAGGGCTTGTTCCGTGGATTGGCCCCCAGCAATTTCTGCTAATTCTTGACGGCGTTGTTGGCTATTTAAGGCCGTGACTTGAACAATTGTGCGCTCCTGAGAATTTGGTGTTTGATCTGGGATATCTGGGGCAATCACCACCTGCTTTTGCACTTGGAAATGCGTATCTGCCATGGCCGCAATCATAGGCTGATGAGTGACGCATAAGACCTGTTGGTGGCGACTGAGGTGGTAGAGCTTAGTGGCAATGGCTTGGGCCACATGCCCTGAAACGCCCGTATCAATCTCATCAAAAATCAGGGTGTCTACCCCATTTCCTTGAGAAAAACAAGCCTTGAGCGCCAGAAGAAAACGACTCATTTCACCCCCAGAGGCAGCCTCTGTCAAGGGTTGTAATGCTTCTCCTGGATTAGCACTAAACAGAAATTGAATCTGATCAGCCCCATACTGGCTAGGTGGCACTGCTTGCAACTGCACTTGAAATTTCACCTGCTCTAGGGCTAAGGGTTTGAGCTGGTCTAGTAAGCGATGCTCTAGCTCTTGGCCTGCAATCTGACGGAGTTGCGTTAACTGAGTACAGGCTGCCCATAGGGTGTCCTGTGTCTGTTGATAGGCTTGCTCAAGGGCCTCTAGGGACTGGCCCTCCTGGGTGAGCTCTGTATATTGTTGTTTGGATGCTGTGGTGATATGCGTATCCGCATCCCCCAAACTCGGCCCAATACCTTGCGGCAAATCTGCTTCAAATACAGCAAGCGCTCCTCCACAGTATGCAACTGTCCTGGATCGGTCTCAACAGTACTGCCATAGGCATTAATTTGGCAACCCGCCTCCTGAATCTGAGTCAAGGCCTGTTGCACTAACTCCAAAATAGTTTTTAGACTGGGGTCATAGCCACTCATCTCCACCAAGGCAGCCTCAGCTTGTCCCAATAAATCGGCAGCAGCTTCTCCTTGATCTCGCTCATAAAGCCATTGATAGACCTGATAGCTCTGTCGCTGCAACTCAACACTATGATTCAGTCGCTGTAAATCTTGCTCTAGATTTTCCTGCTCCTGTGGATCACTTAAATGGGCTGCCTCTAACTCTTGCAGCTGGTACTGTAACCCATCAATAATTTGCAGACGCTGCTGTTCACTGTTGCGATAGGCATCTCGTTCCTTAGCGATCTGCTGAAACTCAGCAAAGGCAACTGCAACTTGTTGGCGTTGATTTAATAAAGTTTTGCCGCCAAAATCATCTAGCCATTGGCGTAGCCGATCAGCTCGACCCAATTGCAAGGCTTGTCCCTGAACAGTCACTTCTACCAGTTGTTCACGCAGCCAGGCAATCTGCTGCTTATTCACCACTACTCCATTCACACGAAACCGACTGCGGAGGGTCCCCTGAGAGTGAGAAATTTCTCGACTACAAATCAGCAGATCCTCCTCTAACAGGTCTAGATCAAGGACTGTCAACTCTTCAATCAAGTCCTCGTTAAGGGCAAAACTACCTTCTAAGAGGGTACGAGAGGAGCCCGCCCGCAGCATCCCACTCGTCACCTTAGCCCCCAAAATCAAGTCAATCGCATCTAAGAGGATAGATTTTCCCGCACCTGTTTCTCCGGTCAGTACATTCAAGCCCTTGCTAAAGGCCAAGTCCAAATCGTCAATTAAGGCAAAATTCTCAATTCGCAAAGACAGCAGCATACATTCATGGGGAGGGAAACAAAACGCAGGTTTCGCCACCTACTAGCCAATGGACAGTCATGATTAATAAGGGGTTACAGATAGCAATCGGAGAGATTGCAACCCCCAGAAAGATAGTACTTCTGACACCTTTTGGTGACTCATCGGCATTCTCTCAATCATTTGCCTTATATCCTTGCAGATCCTATCCATAAACTCCACGAAATCTCTCCTTGAGATGGGCTTACTGCCATCGGTTATCTTTCTTGTATCACTCCAGGCAGAGAATATTGGTGATGCAACCACTAACCCTGTTAGGACTTTCGTCTCCTCTGATTCAACCTTGCCAAACTCAATCAAACATACAGGCGGGAGGTCAGCAATTATCAATTCAAAATCTTCAGGAGCTAAAACCTCTGATTTACCACTACACAGTATCGTGGCAGCGTGATGGGAATCTTGCCGTACTCATGTGACTGAGGATGACTGCATAGTGGGCCTGCATCAGCATGTTTGAAAACTAGAGGAACCCCTCCTCACTCAACCTATCGTTCTTTAGAACACAACCAACTCACCCTTAATTGTTACAATGCTTTACAGAGATCGCCTCGGATGATTCCCCTCTGCATGACCCCTGAGGTCCTTAGATTCATCCTCGCCGATGAGATTGCCCAATAACTGCCTCGATATGACCTTAGCCGAATTCTCAACCTCAACCCCTAACTCTGTGCAGATTCCTTTAGCGCCATCCTCGATATCTCAAGATGTCCCAATATCAACCACGACTCCAGAGCCGTCGGTGAATTCCATAGCCACAGCATCTCGAAGGCATTGGACTGAGGCTGCTGACTTTGAGGTCTATGACCCAGATAAAATTCAGCGGCAGTATCAGGGGAAATTTTTCCAGGTCTTGCGGCGATGGATAGCCATCCTCTGGCCGTTTCTCTATCTCATGTTCAATCGCTGGTGGGATCGACTTACTCCCTCAACACCAAGCCGACAGAAACGGCGTGCCATTCAACTACGAGAAACCCTGACAATCCTTGGCCCCGCCTTTATCAAAATTGGTCAGGCCCTTTCAACGCGGCCTGATATTTTGACAGCGCCTTTTTTAGAAGAGTTATCTAAATTGCAGGATCAGCTCCCCCCTTTCTCCAGTCAAATTGCCTATCGGTTTATTGAAGAAGAACTGGGCTACCCTCCTGATCAGCTCTATGCTCAACTGACACCAGAACCAATAGCGGCAGCTTCTCTAGGCCAAGTCTATAAAGGCCAGCTCAAGTCTGGGGAATGGGTTGCTGTTAAGGTGCAGCGGCCTGATTTGGCAGAACAAATCACCTTAGATATTTATATTTTGCGGGGTTTAGCGGCCTGGGTCCAAAGGAATGTTAAGTCCATCCGTAGCGATTTAGTGGGTATTTTGGATGAATTTGCTGGCCGCCTGTTCGAGGAAATGGATTATACCCAAGAGGGGCGCAACGCCGAGCGATTTGCTCAACTTTACAGTCAACTGCCAGAAATTTACATCCCTAAAATTTACTGGGAATATACCCACCGTCGCGTCTTAACGATGGAATGGATCATGGGCACAAAGCTCAACGAACCTCAGAAAATTGAGGCTCAAGGGATTGATGCCCGCCATTTGATCGATGTCGGTGTGCAATGCTCCTTGAGGCAGTTACTGGAATATGGTTTTTTCCATGCTGATCCCCATCCTGGAAATTTATTGGCCATGCCTAATGGTAAATTGGCCTATCTCGACTTTGGCATGATGAGCGAGATCAATCCAGATCAACGCTATGGCTTAATTAATGCCATTGTCCATATTGTTAACCGCGAGTTTGAAGCACTCGCCCATGACTATGTGCATTTGGGGTTCTTGACCCCTGAAACAGATTTAAATCCGATTATCCCGGCCTTGGCTGTGGTTTTCAATAATGCCTTAGGAGCCAGTGTTGCTGAGCTGAATATTCAAAGTATTTTTGATCAGCTCTCGGAGTTGATGTACGAATATCCCTTTCGAGTGCCCTCTTACTATGCTTTGATTGTTCGGTCTTTGCTGACCATGGAAGGCATTGCCATTGGTGTTGATCGCGATTTTAAGGTACTCAGTGCTGCCTATCCCTATGTTGCTAAGCGCCTCTTGACGGATCCCGCCCCAGAGTTGCGGGCTAGCCTAAAGGATTTGTTGTTTAAGGATGATAGCTTTCGCTGGAATCGCCTTGAAAATTTACTTCGCAATGCTCGGGGAAATTTTGACTATGACCTAGGCGGTTCAGTGGATCAAGCTTTAGATTATTTGTTCTCTGAACGGGGAGAGTTGATTCGCGATCGCCTTGCCCAAGAACTCGTCAACAGCATCGATGCCCTTGGCCAAAGAACCTGGCAAGGGATAACCGCAAAACTACGAGAGCAAATGGGCTGGTCAACGCCAACTCAATCCTCGGCTGAGCTGGAAGCCCATCTAGATCACATTCAACGAATTTGGCAATTACTGCAGGAGACACCTGGTTTTGATGCACTCCAACTCCTGAACTTGATGCCATCGCTGCTGATTAAACCTGAGACTCAGGCTCTAGGACAACAAATAGCCAATGGCTTGGCGCAAAAGGCGATTGTTCGAATTATTCGCGAGTTTATGCTGCCCGAGCCATCTGAGAAGGTCGATCTTCCAAGTTCCTCGAACCCACCAGTACCAATGCTGATCTCGACCAGACCTTAATTCGGCGACACAATCGTTGCAGAGAGACCCTGCTTTCTCAGTTCTGCTGCAAGGATTTGGGCCTCGGATAGGGTTTCAAGGGCACCGACCTGAATTTGCTTACCTTCAACGGAGTCTGTCACAAAAGCCAAAGGGATCGTCGCTTGGATAGCTGACAGGGCCTCGGGGGTCGTATAGGGAAGGACAACATAGAATAACCGCGATTCAGAATTTTCAGCGGTCTGGACGGGAACCTGCCCCGAGGGGCTTAAGGGGGCTGTGCTGGTTGAACCCGGCGTCAAGGGTGCTGCAGGGTTATTGCCAGTTGCTGGCGAAGACAAGGGAGATTCCTTGGCTGTTGGCGATAGACTCGCAGGGCCAGAAGCTGAGGGTACTGCAGGGCTAGTCTGCTCCACTGGGACAGGCTGAGGCCTTTTCCAGAAACGAGCACGATAGAGGAAGATGACTCCTACTACTCCCAGGCTGACGAGCCCGAGGGTTAGTATGGCAATTCTTGCCTGAGTTTTTGGTTGCTGGGGTGCTAATTTTGGATCTGATGGACCCGTGGAGGCCTCTAAATGCTGACGTAAAACAGTGGAGGAATCTAAATACTCTTCAATGGCAGGATCTAAATAGTCGGCAAAGGTAGGGGTATCGGCCCGCTGCTCAGCCGTTAGAGGAATTTCAACAACTTCTCCTGAGGGCTGAGCATTAGCATCCGCAATGTCCATTTCTAGGACAGCTTCTTGCTGCTCGCAATCAAGCTCTGCAGGGGTGCCTTGTGTTTCTAGGTCTGCTGGACTGGGTCGTGAATCTTCAAAGTTCTGTGGGGTAACTTGAAAAAGAGCAAGTTCTTGAGGGCTGAGATCCGCCATCGGATCAGACTGGAATGAGCTAGGTGCCTCTACCCATTCTGTCCCGGCAGAGTCTTGATCAGCAGGCGTTGGTGGACCATTTTCTGGATCTGATATTTCCAGATCAGAGGTTGATGGCTGCTCTAGGGCAGGC
>JAAUUW010000116.1 GCA_012030735.1 Acaryochloridaceae cyanobacterium SU_2_1 | reverse complement strand
AGCCTCAGCCTATTTGGGGTTTACCGCGATGTGTCGGTCAAGACTTGGTGTGGCATCGCTGGTTTCCTGTAGAGACAGATCGTTTGCAACCTGGCAGCTATGGTATCTTAGAACCCCATCCTGATTGGCCCATCCTAAAGGCTAGGGATGTAGATCTGATCCTAGTGCCAGCCCTAGCATGCGATCGCCAAGGATTCCGCCTTGGCTATGGGGGCGGCTATTATGATCGTCTCTTGGCCAACCCTGCCTGGGCCGCTATCCCCACCATTGGCCTCGTCTTTGCCTCAGCCCTACTCACCCAACTGCCCAGAGATCCTTGGGATCGTCCTCTCCAAAACGTCTGTACCGAAGTAGGATTTTTTGCCGCTGCTCCGATTTAATTTCTGAGCTTGAGCAGCATTAGACTCAGCTAATCACCTGATGAATAAACCGAAAGGTCGCCCATTGGTCCACATCTAAGACCCAGTGCATATCCGAGCTAATCCCCCCTTTGCTGGGCGGTCGCCATACTGCCATCCTGTAAATCTTGAAAAACCTGTTGTGTCACCTCTAGGGCATTGGAAAGTCGCACCACCATGGGCACCATATTGCTGCTAGGAGGTCGAATCTTTGTAGCAATTGCCTCTAGTCCCTTCAGAAAGGGACTGCGACTGAGAAGCACATAGGTACTGGCTAATCCTGTCGGTCCTCGGACAATATATTCATTCATATCATAGGGAATCGTCAAGGTTTCCCCAGGGGCAACCGTTTCTTGAGGAGTGGCTTTAGTTTCAGGGAGAGACAACAGTGCCTCAGGAGAGTAAATTGCAAAAAATTGAGTGCGATTATCTAGCCCTAACACCAGCCAATAAAGCGGCAAATCACTGTAATTGTGAATGCGGTATTGGATGCGATCGCCCCGCCTCACTTGCACCCCTCGCCCCTGTTTTTCGAACTCAGAAACCATCCATAGATCGGGGGGGCAACCCCAGGAAATCTCGGAGTCTCTTGATGGCTCAAGATCGTTACCTGATCTGCCTTCAAGGACTCCAACACCACTCTTGCCCCCAACCGAGAAGAAAAATCGTTGACCGCCAAGTCCAAAGTTTTAGCAGCCAATAACTGGTTTAGGGTGGGATGGAGTTGATTAATCGCTGTTTTAATGGCCTCCCCCTTCTCGCCCCTCGTATCAGGCAGTTCTTCACCGCTCTGAGAGAACAACCCATATCGCACCTGAGGCGAAGGTAAAACCGAAGGCGTAGCCTCCGCCTCTAGCCCGTCAGTGTTGGGTGTAGTGAGCGGCTCTGAGTTAGGAGAAATTTGGGTAAATAGATAGTCTGCAGGTTGTTCCCCCACCGTGACAGGAACAATATTGGGCATATCGGAAAAGGCGCTGGTGGCATCGACCCGCTCAATCCGGTTCAATTGAGTGCCTAGGGCAACATTGAGAACCACAGCTCGGGAGAGGACACGAAAGGCCTCTTGAATTTTCTGGCCAGGATTAAACTGCCCCTCCTTGAGGCATCGACCTTTGCCCAAATATCCTTGGTGAGCAATCAGTTGAATATATAAATCAGGGTTGAGGAACTGGTTTGCGGTCGGGTCAGGCTTAGGCGCCAGACCACTAAAAATCTTAGTTGGGGGCATTTCTAGCGGATAATCAATGGGCAAGACCCTAAAACAACTGGTGGCCTCATATTGCTCCAGAATACGAGGAGGCAGACCGCCGAGCCAAAGACTGGCCTGTCCTTCATCCTCTAAGCTGGTAAGCACACCCTCAGCAGAAGGCCCTAAGGCAATTCCATAGTTGGACAAGGTGATCTCTAAGTTAGACCTCTCCCCCCACTCAGGTTGTTGGGCTGGGCCGCTTCGATGCTCCACCTCAGCGATAACGCCACTGAAATGGGTGACAATCCTTTGGGCGGCAGTGATTTGCCAGAGTTGCTGCGTTAAGGCATAAGTAAATAGACCGGCGCTAAACTCTTTCATCTGGCCCTCAAGGGCAGTCTGGGAGGGTTGAGCAGCATTCAGCAGAATATAAGAGGAGAGCGGAGGGCGGCGCTGAGGCGCATTGAGCAGATGCTCCCGATGTTCTTGAGGGTGGAAGGCGTCGCTAGACTGCTGGGCGGGGGGATGTGAGCGCACCCGTAAATTACCCAAAAAGGGCTGACCTGGATAAGCAAAACCAGCATCCAAAATACAAAATCCTTGGGAGGTCGCTAGGGATCGAAACCAGCCCGCCAATTCCTCCAGATCTAGGCCATTCTGAATCCCTGCGGCTTCCTGCTGTTGAGCCGATGTTTCGACGATTGCATCGACAGGCATCAAGAGCGAGCTGCACGCGATTTCGCTCGTTTCTAAGGTCCCAGGCTGGCTTTGTTGACAGCAACCATACCCACTAAAGTGAAACACCACCACATCATTGGCTTGGGCTTGGTCCATCAAATGAGCATTAAAGGCTGTTTTGATGTTGTCATAGGAAGCTTGCTTATTCTTGAGCAAGATCACATCGTCAGGATGAAAACCAAATCGATGGACTAGTAACTCTCGCTGCAATTCTAAGTCTGTCAAACAGCCCTGCAACGCAGGTATATTGCCTAAGGCTTGATATTTATTAACACCCACCAATAGGGCCAATTTCCGTGAGGTCGGTTGAGCCAAAACCTGTTGATAGGCACGACTATAACCGGATAGAAACGTGTCGCCAACACCAAGACCTACCACAGCCATACCTGTATGTCGTAAAAAGGCGCGTCGTGTGAAGACCATGGGTAAATCTGGGGAAATTGACCTGTTTTACTGGGTAAGATCGGCTTTTAAGACCGAATATTATCGTTTTTTATATCAATCTCTAGGGGCCGTTCCTAAGCTCAATCATGCATGGCATCAGCTAGTTCACGGGCGACCTCAGGTCGCGAAAACTCTGGTGGGGGTAGCTCACCCCGACGTAACAGTTCTCGTACCTTGGTGCCGGACAAATGAATCCGATCTTCCGGTCCACTGGGGCTAGTTTTAGTGGTAGCCATTGATTGGGTCCGCTTACAGTAAAAGGCATGCTCAAATTTCATCGGCAGAATGCCGAGGGCTTGGGGATCGAACTTGTCGAAGATATGTTGGGCATCGTAAGTGCCGTAATAATCCCCCACTCCAGCATGATCGCGACCGACAATGAAATGGGTACAGCCATAGTTTTTACGAACAATGGCATGGAAATAGCTTCCCGTGGACCCGCATAGCGCATCGCTGCCGGATTAATCGCCAAGATCACTCGATCTTGGGGAAAGTAATGCTCCATCATGATTTCATAACAGCGCATCCTCACATCAGCCGGGATGTCGTCACTTTTGGTTGCCCCCACCAAGGGATGCAAAAATAAGCCATCTACGGTTTCTAGGGCACATTTTTGAATATACTCATGGGCACGGTGAATGGGATTGCGGGGTCTGAAAAGCCGACAATTGTTTTCCAGCCTCGCTCTTGAAACAGTTGCCGCGACTGAGCGGGATCAATTTGATAGGTCGGAAATTGAGGATGGGGTTGTCGCTCTAAGAGCCAGATGGGGCCAGCAAGGTTGATCCCACCTTGATCTAAGACTACTTTGACACCTGGATGCTTGGGATCATCGGTTTGATAAACTTGAATAGCTTCCTGGGTTTGATCATAGGCATATTTTTCGGTCAGCTCTAGAATTCCTACCAAGGTACTGGCTGGATCCTCTAAGCAGATGCGATCGCCAATATTGAGGTTCTCAGCAAGGGCTACTGACACGGATAGAGTAATGGGAATCGACCAGGGCAAGCCATTCGCCAGTTGCATATGGTTGACCACCTCTTGATAGTCAGCCTGACCCATAAAGCCAATCAGAGGACTAAAGCCACCAATAGCAATCATTTCTAAATCGGAGGTGGCCCGCTGATCGAGTTGGAGGCGGGGTAAGGAATCAGCTTGGGTAAGAAACTCTTGTTTTTGCGCCTCTGCCACAATGCGATTTACAAGTGAGCCACCATGGGGGGCAATGGCATCCTGCTGTTGGTTTAACATAAACCTCTACAAACTTTGTTTCCCTCCAAATCATAAACTAAAGCTTAAGTTTTATTGGCACTAATTAGCAATCCAAGCGCTGACGCACCTTCAGGGTGAAATTAACTAGCTCTAGTTCATGAGTAGATGTGCTTAGAAAAATCTAGTTAATTAGAAGCCTTAGTAGATTAACTTTTGGTGTGTAGGATAGATAAAGTCCTCCCAAAACAATGCCGATGATCGCCGACGTTGCTCACTCCCCAGATGCCTTTGCACCTGCTGCCATTCAGTTTGGCACGGATGGTTGGCGAGGCATTATTGCTAAGGATTTTACCTTTGAGCGTTTGATCCAAGTGGCTCCCATTGCAGCTCAGGTTTTGGAGCAGACCTATGGGGCCTTAAGCCCAAATCGCTTGATCATCATCGGTTATGATCGGCGCTTTCTCTCGGAGGAATTTGCTCAAGCTGCAGCCCATGCAGTACAACAGGCGGGTTATCCAGTGCTACTCGCGAATACCTATGCGCCAACGCCAGCCTTAAGTTGGGCCGTCAAGCACCGCCAAGCCTTAGGGGCCTTAGTGATTACAGCCAGTCATAATCCTGGCATCTACTCTGGTTTAAAGGTGAAGGGGGCCTTTGGTGGCTCCGTGCCCCCCCTGTCACCCAAGCAATTCAAGACCAATTGACCTCGGGCCAGCGCTCCCTCTCTGCCCCCAACCAAATAGCGGTACAAGAGTTTGATCCCTGGCCCGAGTATTGCCAAGTCCTGCAATCGAAGGTGAATATTAAGCAGATCGATCAAGCCATTCATAGGGGCCAGTTAACAGTTTTTGTGGATGTGATGCATGGCGCGACAGCTAGTGGTTTACAGCGACTATTGACGGGTCAGGTGCATGAATTAAATTGCGATCGCGACCCTCTATTTGGCGGTGGTGCCCCAGAACCCTTACCCCGCTATCTCGGCCAGTTGATCCAATCCATCCAAGCTCACACGGCCCAAAAACAACCCCAAGAGGCTGTGGTGGGCTTCATCTTTGATGGCGATGGCGATCGAATTGCCGCTATGGACGGCGACGGCACATTCCTCAGTTCTCAAATTTTGATCCCGATTTTAATTGAACATTTAGCTGCCCGCCGTCAATTTCCGGGGGAAGTGATCAAGACCATTAGTGGCTCCGAGTTAATTCCACGGGTGGCTCAGCTCTATGAGCGCCCCATTCACGAAACACCGATTGGCTATAAATATATTGCCGATCATATGTTAGAGACTGATGCGGTATTACTGGGGGGGGAAGAATCTGGTGGCATTGGCTACGGCAACCATATCCCAGAGCGAGATGGCTTGCTCTCAGCTCTATATCTCTTAGAAGCAGTGGCTCAATCAGGACAAGATTTCGCTAGCCTGCATCAGAATTTACAGATCCAAACAGACTTTAAAAGTGTTTATGATCGCATTGATCTAGCCCTGAAATCAGAGGCTGACAAGGCTCGCTTGATTCAGCAATTGCAAACCAGTCCCTTCACCCAAGTTCTTGATCAGCCAGTACTTAAAGTACTCGCCATTGATGGCTATAAGTTCTTCTTAGCCGACCAAAGCTGGTTATTAGTCCGCTTTAGTGGCACAGAACCTGTCTTGCGGCTCTATTGTGAAGCCCCCAGCGCTGATCGTGTTGCCCAGACTCTAGGATGGGCTAAGGCATGGGCTTTGTCTTAAGGCCCTTGGCATAATTCTACGCCATACCCAAGACTTCACTTTTCACTTTGCGAATCTAGGGATCTTCATCACCATGAAAACCGCCTCTTCTTCTAGCGCCTCTTCTTCAAGCCCCTACACTCCTTGCCCTGCCCCTTTCTTAGACTGCATTGTCAGCCTGACCATGTTGCCCTTCTTGTTAGCCTTAAGCGGACAAGGGCAATTTCTAGCTGGCTCCTTACTCCTCGGCCAATGGAGTGAAAGCCTTTTTCAGGGGATCACTCTACCTACTCTCACATCGCCATCATCTTCTTCTTTTTAGATGGTTAGATGAGTTAAAGATTAGAGAGAGTCGGTAGGGGTCTTTGAGAGCTATTTTTATCAAAGCTATCCTGGACAATATGCTGCGCTGGAGAGGTCCAACAAACCTCCATAAATCCAGCAACCCACTATAAACGGTGATAAATCATACAGTTAAACTGCACCACCAGATAGATGCTGAGGGATATCTGCCCCAAAGCCACCTCTGCTCAAGATTCTCTAGCTCTGGACTGCAGCAAAAGGGAGGTTAGAGCCTAAAATTAGGATCAACCTATCTTGGTCAGGGACTCCATCCTTAGCTCCATGGTGTGAAGGGAGTTACCTTAACCCTCAGAGCCTTAACCTTAATCATTTCCTATTCAACCTGACTCAGCCCTTTTTTAGGTCCTCAATTCTTTGAGTTTTCAGTCTCTATGAGTTCTACCCTTGATCTAAATCCCATTGAACAGGTTACCCCCTCTCGCCTAGAGCGACTTCTCCAGCAGCGCTTGACTGTCACTGAAGATCTACTCGAAAAAGTACTGCGGGACGAATGTGGTCAAGAATTGGTTGACTTGCTCTGGCAATTGAGATCGATGTGTTCCCCCGAGGGGCAAGCCCCCAGAGCTGTGGAAGCAGAAGTGCTCAAAATCGTGGAAAAGCTGCAACTCGATGAGGCGATTCGAGCAGCCCGCGCCTTTGCTCTATATTTTCAGCTGATCAATATTGTCGAGCAGCATTACGAGCAGGAAGACAGTATTCTTCGGACCCGAGGTGCATCGACGAGAGAGTTTCCAGGCATCCACAATGGTCATCGGGATCAGTCTGCTGATGGGCATGCTAAGCCCTCGGCTTATTCTGTTGCCCTACAACAGGGTCAGGGCACAACAGCTTCACAGAAAGGTCTCTATGAGACAACCTTTCAAGAGGTCAATGTCGGCACCTTCTCCTGGCTCTTTCCTAAGCTGAAGCAGTTGAATATACCGCCTCGGCATCTACAGCAGCTGATCCATAATCTGGACATCAAGCTGGTATTTACGGCCCATCCCACGGAAATTGTTCGCCAAACAATTCGAGCCAAGCAGCGCCGCATTTCTAAAATTCTGGCCAGGTTAGATATTGCAGAAATGGGTTTGGGCTTGGGTACCCATTCTCTGTGGGAGATGGATTTATTACGATCAGAGCTAACGGAAGAGATCCGGTTTTGGTGGCGAACAGATGAATTACATGAGTTCCGACCCACAGTTCTAGATGAGGTGGAATATAGTTCCCATTATTTCAGGGAGGTGCTGTTTGACGCCATACCTCAGCTCTATCAACGGTTGACTCAGCATCTGCACCAATCTTTTCCTAAAATTCAGCCGCCCCGCTTTAATTTCTGTCAGTTTGGGTCTTGGGTCGGGTCGGATCGGGATGGCAACCCGAAGGTGACGCCGGAGGTAACTTGGCAAACGGCCTGCTATCAACGCAACCTGACCTTGGAAAAATATATTGAGGCCATTAGAAAGCTAATTAATTTGTTGAGTTTGTCTCAATATTGGTGCGAAGTGCCACCGGGCTTAGAGCGGTCCCTTGGTCAAGATCAGTTGCAATTGCTGAGGTTTACGATCAGTTATCGATTCGGTTTATAGGAGAGCCCTATCGATTTAAGCTCTCCTATATTTTGAAGCGGCTGGAGAATACTCGCGATCGCAATCAACAGCAAGCCCAACTCTCCGTATTTTCCCATGCCATCCCCACCCAGGGAATACAAGAGCAAAGCTACTATCCCTCTGCTGCGGCCTTCTTAGATGAGTTGTTGCTACTGAAGGAAAATTTGCATGAGACTGGCATCGGATGTCGAGAACTAGAAAGGCTGATCTGCCAAGTCGAGATTTTTGGCTTTCATTTGACTCAGCTAGATATTCGCCAAGAAAGCTCCTGCCATTCCGATGCCCTGGCAGAAATTGTGGAATATCTGCAAATTTTACCGCAGGCCTATAACGACCTCACCGAGGCAGAGCGAATGACCTGGTTAGTTCAAGAGCTGCAAACTCGGCGGCCCTTGATTCCCCCAGAATTGCCCTTCTCAGAGAAAGCCCAGGAAATCATCCAGACCTTTCGGATGATCCGCCGACTACAGGAAGAATTTGGCCCCAACATTTGCCGAACCTATATTATCAGCATGAGCCATGAGGCTAGCGATCTGTTGGAGGTGTTGCTCCTTGCCAAGGAGGCGGGGCTGTATGACCCGACAACGGCAACAGGGACTTTGCATGTGATTCCTCTATTTGAAACAGTGGACGATCTGAAGCGGGCACCGGAAGTGATGACCCAGTTATTTGAGTTAGAACTCTATCGGAACTATTTGATCGATCCTCCCTTCGTGAATCAGATAAAGGAAAAAGAAACTGCTGGATCAGATTTACCCACTGCTTTGCAGGAAATTATGCTCGGCTATTCCGATAGCAACAAGGATTCGGGCTTTCTCAGTAGTAATTGGGAAATCTATAAAGCTCAGCAATCCTTGCAGAAAATGGCTGAATCCTATGGCATTGCATTACGAATTTTTCACGGGCGAGGCGGCTCTGTAGGACGGGGCGGAGGGCCAGCTTACGAAGCGATCTTGGCTCAGCCTGGTCAGAGTGTGAATGGCCGCATCAAAATTACCGAACAAGGGGAAGTGGTTGCCTCAAAATACACCTTGCCTGAGTTGGCCCTTTATAACTTAGAGACGATTTCAACCGCAGTGATTCAGTCGAGCTTGCTGCCCTCAACCATTGATGGCATTGAGCCTTGGCATGAAATCATGGAGGATTTAGCAGCACGATCCCGCAACGATATCGTGCGCTGATCTATGAAGAAGCCGATTTGGTGGATTTCTTTTATGAAGTGACCCCAATTCATGAAATCAGCCAGTTGCAACATGCGGCTCGTCCTAGTCGGCGTCATGCTGATAATCAGCGCAGCTTAGAGGGCCTGCGTGCTATTCCTTGGGTCTTTAGTTGGACCCAAAGTCGCTTTTTGCTACCCGCTTGGTATGGTGTCGGCACTGCCCTTCAGGACTTTTTAGATGAAAAGTCCACTGAGCATCTCACCCTGCTGCGCTATTTCTACCACAAATGGCCTTTTTTCAAGATGGTGATTTCTAAGGTAGAGATGACCTTGGCTAAGGTGGATTTACAGATTGCCCACCATTATTTGCAAGAGTTGACCCAACCCAAAGATCGGGATCGCTTTGAACGGTTATTTGAACAAATTGCCCAGGAGTTTTACCTAACACGAGAGTTAGTGCTTCAAATTACAGGCAATCCACAGCTCTTAGATGGAGAACCCAATCTTCAGCGCTCGGTGCAACTGCGCAATGGCACCATTGTGCCCCTTGGTTTTTTGCAAGTCTCGCTGCTGAAGCGGCTGCGCCAACATCAGCAGCAAAACCGTTCTACCTTTGGGGGTAGCGGCAGTGATAAGGATTTACTCAGAGGTGCGCTGCTGACTATTAACGGGATTGCTGCAGGGATGAGAAATACGGGCTAATGGCCTTGCGCAAAGGTTGTTACTCTGTCAATTATATTTTGCAGGCCATTTAATGCAGTAACAGCGATAAGCTGGTGGCCCCAATCGCCCTATGATCCGGCACCGCTCGTCCCTAAGATTCGTAGATTTGCTCAATGCTGTTGAGCACCACCAAAGGGGCTCTCTGAAATTTCTGCATGTTCTACCGCAAGGTTGGTTTGGCCGTGGACCGATTGAGTTTCTCTAGAGCCGTATTACCTGTTTTCTCAAGGGTTTGCCAAATTTTGCGTTTAGCTAGAGAAACTAAAGGCTATTGCTTCAGCTTGGCATAGCTGTAGCGGTTCAGGCTACCTTCGTTAATGTTGTGCCAGGCGTAGACGCGATCGCGAAACCTCTGCCAGTCTGTGAAAATGCCCTTAAAATCAGCATCCTTAGCCGCAAACTCATTGAACAAATCAAAAGAGGCCTGCTCTGCCGCTGCCAAGATCTCATTACTATAGGGACGGAGAATGACACCGCCTTTGACTAAGCGCTGCAAGGCTTCGTTATTACGGGCATCGTAGCGAGCCAGCATGATCATATTTGCTTCAAAAGCAGCTGTTTGGACTGCTTCTTGATAGAGAGGAGGCAGCTTTTGCCATTCCTTAGGTTAATTTGCAACTCCAGCGTAGGGCCAGGCTCCCACCAACCAGGATAGTAATAGTATTTCGCAACCTTGTGCAGACCCAACTTCTCGTCATCATAAGGACCCACCCATTCTGCCGCATCAATCGCACCCGTTTGCAATGCCTGAAAAATTTCCCCACCCGGCAAGGTCTGCACCGTTACCCCGAGCTTAGCCATTACCTGTCCACCCAATCCAGGAATTCGCATTTTCAGGCCTTGTAGGTCACTCACCTTCAAAATTTCTTTGCGGAACCACCCCCCCATCTGA
>JAAUUW010000115.1 GCA_012030735.1 Acaryochloridaceae cyanobacterium SU_2_1 | reverse complement strand
TGGTGGTGCCGCTCAAGCTAGTGCTGAGCAGCAGTCCTTGAATGCCAAAATTGCTGAGACCCAATTTGCCAATGTTAGAAATCTGGTGCGCTTTCAAATTGAGCAAAATTATTTCACCATGCAATCAAGTTTCAAGAATATTGACACCAACGAATGTGCTGTGTTGCAGGCCAACCAAAGTTTGAGTTTAGCGCGGCTGCGATCGCAAGCTGGGATTGGCACTCAACTTGAAATCAGCAATGCCCAAACCGATCTTACTCGCGCTCAGAGCAATCGCCTCCAAGCCATTATTGACTACAATCGGTCTTTAACTGCCCTAGAGCGTTTTGTGGGCAGCCGTTTCCAGCAAGTCAAACCTGGCAGAATCGAAAACCGAGACATCCAAAACCTCTGTCCTACCGCTTAGCTCTAGCTCGTCTATTCTACTGGTGGAGACTAGGAGGGACAGCTATTCCCATTCAATCGTGCCGGGTGGCTTAGAGGTGATGTCATAGACAACCCTGTTAACCCCCTTCACCTCATTGACAATTCGATTAGAAATTTTCTCTAGGAGCTCGTAGGGCGCGCGGGACCAATCTGCGGTCATGCCGTCTTCACTGGACACAAAGCGCAACACAATGGGATAGGCATAGGTGCGTTGATCCCCCATGACGCCCACACTACGGACAGGAATTAACACTGCGAAAGCTTGCCAAAAGTCGTTGTAATAGCCAGAGCGATTAATTTCTTGACGAACAATTAAATCGGCATCTCGCAAGATATTCAACCGTTCGGCTGTCACTTCACCCACGATTCGAATCGCTAGCCCAGGGCCAGGAAAGGGATGACGATTGACAATCTCCTCTGGTAAACCCAGGGAGCGCCCTACGTTGCGCACTTCATCCTTAAAAAGCTTCCGCAGAGGTTCCACCAGCTTAAAGCGCAGATCTTGGGGTAAGCCGCCGACATTGTGATGGCTTTTTATTTTGACTGCCACTCGTTCTCCCGTGCTCGGGTCCACATTGGTATCTGCCGATTCAATCACATCGGGATAGAGTGTTCCCTGGGCCAGATAATCAAAGGGACCCAGTCGCCGCGATTCCTCTTCAAAGACATTGATGAATTCATGGCCAATCCGTTTGCGTTTTTCTTCGGGATCTGTCACGCCTACGAGGCAGTTCAAAAAGCGATCGCGGGCCATCACATGTTCCACAGGAATATGAAATTGCTCTCGAAATAACTTCACCAGTCGCTCTGGTTCTAATTTGCGCATAAACCCCTGATCGATAAACATGCAGGTTAAGTTATCGCCAATGGCCCGATGCAATAGAAAAGCCAGGGTGGAGGAATCCACCCCTCCCGATAAGGCCAGTAGGACACGTTTATCCCCCACCTTAGCCCGCACTTCACGAATCGCTTCTTCGATAAAGGTTACCGTTGTCCATCCGGGCTCACATTCGCAAATATGGTAAACAAAGTTGCGAATTAAAGCCTGTCCTCCCTGGGAGTGGACTACCTCTGGGTGAAACTGCACCCCATAGAGTTGACGCTCATGGTCGGCAATGGCGGCCATGCTGGTATTGGTGGTATGGGCTAATTGCTTAAATCCCTGGGGAAGGCTAGTGACCGAGTCGCCATGACTCATCCACATTGTGGTTTTGTCATCTAGGTTCGTCAGTAAATCCGTGGGATCATCGATTAGAAGGTCAGCTTTACCATATTCTGCGGTGGTGGTGGCTTCTACCCTTCCTCCCAGTTGTTGCACCATCAGTTGCATACCATAGCAAACCCCAAGTACAGGAATGCCTAATTGCCAAATTTCAGGATCGCAATGGGGGGCAGCCTCTGCATAGACAGAATTGGGACCTCCGGATAGGATAATCCCCTTGGGCCTTAGTTGTCGGAGTTGATCTGCACTGGTGCGGTAGGAGAGGACTTCTGAATAAACCTGAGTTTCTCGAATTCGACGGGCGATGAGCTCTGAGTATTGAGAGCCAAAATCTAAGATGGCAATCATTTCTCGATTCACTAGGGCATTGTCGAGATCGTCACAGTCGGAATCGACAAGGTTAGCAGGGGGAGAGTGTTGAGTCTGAGAAGTCACAAAGGGTATCCCTATGAGTAGATAAAGTAAAGGGGAGCAACGGCTATCAGTCCGGTTGCTGATCCAAAAATAACAATGGGATGGCGAATAGCCTAATTTGGTACGTTAAGGGTTGCTGAGAAAGTAGGGAGACGCCAAAACTAATCCATAGAGATAAATATTTTTATCAAGTGTAGGTCAATCTTGGGGT
This sequence comes from Acaryochloridaceae cyanobacterium SU_2_1, assembly GCA_012030735.1. GTDB lineage: Bacteria > Cyanobacteriota > Cyanobacteriia > Thermosynechococcales > Thermosynechococcaceae > Acaryochloris. Next base: position 8,223 of record JAAUUW010000115.1, on the reverse strand, counting down.
TGCTGACAAAGCAGATGGAGTAATTCTGCGCCGATTTCACTGCGGGAAAATATTTTGCGATCGCGATTAAACAAGGCCGAACCCACCCGCACAGTGCGATCACACTGTTGGCGGATATAGGTTTGCGATCGCGCATCAATCTGGCGGGTCAGGTCCTGATAAACAGACTCCACCCAGTGACTGCCCGTCTTGGCATCTAAGTCGGTCAACCTTTGCAAGGCCGCCTCAGCTGTCGGACTGTTGAGCAAAGCTTGAACAGATGGCAAGGGCAAACCCAAATTAGCCGCATAGGCGGTGATAATTTCTTGGCGAGCATCGGCCAAATGATGATGGGTATGAAAAATGCCCCCTGCTAGCTTGATCAGCTTGCCGTGATAGCCCAAGAGCAAAATCGATCCTATCCCTTGCAACCCTGCTTCCACCAACAAAGGCCCTAGCCAATTGGCAGTCTTGATCACCGCCTCTGGAGCAATGCCGAGGGAAGCAGCCAAATCTAGACCATTTTCACCGATACAAAAAACAAGGCAATCTTGGCCTTGAGATTTTTGGCGAAGCTCCCGCCGATAGCGATCGAGCTGTTGGGCACTGCTATGGGGCTGGGCAATCCCCGTTGTTCCCAATAGAGATAATCCCTCCACCACCCCAAAGGCCGCGTTAGAGGTGCGCTCGGCCAAGGCTCGACCCTCTGGCAAGCTGACGGTGACCTGAATTCGGTCTGACTTCTGAAGCCATGGGCGGAGATTCTCATACATCAGTTCTTGCGCATAGGCATAAATCGCTGCTTGATCGCCACGGTGCCGATCAATGCCAACCCCAGCCCCTCCCCGTAGCCGAATCGGTTCTTGCTGGTCTGGGTCTGCCCAACTGACTAAGGTCCAAATTGGGGTATGACGGGTCAGATCCAAATTATCACCAGGATCACTGCGAGTAATCCCTAGGGACTGTCCTGCGCCGAGCCCCCCAACTTGCTCAAGGGAGATCTCTACGGTTTGTGAGGGGCGCAAGAGCTGAACAGATACCTGGTCCCGAGCAGTCTGGTCATAGAGCCAGCGCAGGGCTGCGATCGCACCCGCACAGGCAAAAACCGGCAAGGTAAACCCTGAACGGGGCGTAAGATTTGAGATCATAAATTGGCCGCTCACTTCAGAGCATTGCGAACAGGAATGTTTTATCCTTTAAATTGGGTTGCGCTGATCCTTAACCCAAAGCATCGGTTTATTCACCATCAACCCCTTGAAGTTATCAGAGATTCTTAATAATCATATGAAGCGTTTTGTTTCCCGTCTACTAAGCTTGATGCTGGTAGCAACTCTGTTTTTGACGGGTTGCTCCTTCCTCCCTAAGACTTTGCTATCGGGCGATTACCAACAAGATACAATTTTTGTTATTGACAACCTCAGCGATGCCCTGACCTTGCCCGATGATGATCCCCACAAAGCAGAGTCTCAAGCAGAGGCTGGTGTATTAATTAGCGAATATGTGTCGCGGTATCGTCGCAACCCCAAATTGTCTCGCACCGGTTCCTTCATGACCATGGGTACAGCCCTCAATGGTTTAGCCGGACATTATAACTCCTATCCCAATCGTCCTGTTCCCCAAAAGCTCAAGGATCGATTAGAGCAAGAATTTAAGCAGGCCAAAATTTCCCTTAAGCGAGAATCCACCTAGCCCTTATTCGTTCACTCAGGAGTTTGTTTATGTTTGGTTTGGGATGGCTAGAGGTTGGCGTCATTTTACTGATCGCAGTATTTGTGTTTGGTCCTAAGCGCTTACCTGAACTAGGGTCTTCCTTAGGAAAGTCTCTCCGAGGCTTTAAGGAAGAGATCCAAGAGCCGACATCAGAGCAGGATTCCTCTGATTCCTAAGAGTAATCTCGCTAAAATAATCTCCTATATCTATCCCCATACTTTCTTTGTTCAGCTCCGTGGTAAATGCTGGAGCGAATTTTTTGCCCCTTCTAGGCTTGCAACTTGCTGGCTTCGCCCACTCGGCTGACCTGCCGCAAAGCAGCGTCAGTGAGCTATTTCAGCATTGGGCTAGGGATACTCATTGAGACAGCCCTAGCGTTTGCTGACATCGCGTTGTTTGATTTTACTTCCTCCGAGGTTTTACGGACTGGCTGGCTGCAAGTCCAGCTTGTTTGTGCGAAAGTTCGGTGTTCTTTCGCATGTAATTCTTATGAGCTTTGCTGATAATTAACGATAGCGAAGGAAATAATAAGACCCTCTGCTATAGGGTTGTTAAACTCTCTCCGCCACTCAAAAATGGCTTTTAAGGGCCTGCACTATGGAGATGTTACCAATGCTTGAAGCCTTAATCACTCAAATTGTTTGTGTTTGGATGATCGCTTGTGCCTTTGGCTACTATTTTTCTCTAGAAGAACGAAATAATGAGTATTAATCCTTGTTCTGTTGGTAATAGCTAAGTTTATGATTTTCCTGGGGAAGCCTTCTGTTATGCAGACAGCCAGCTTTATAAATCAGTCCATATCTCCGCCTCGACAATCTCGTCAAAATCCGGTGCAGTTTATTGTGAGGCGTGCCTTTGTCAAAATCAATGTTGAAAATCCCCAAGTAGCGCATCGTATCTGCAAACTGATTCCTGCCCAATGTCCCTTTGCCAGAGATATTGTAGTGTTTGGTCATCGAATTTTGCATATTCCGCCCCTCTGTAAGCTCAACCCTGCTTACGATGAATTTGTAGCCCTTCGCTTTCAAGCCTTGACCTATCTTGCTGATTGCTGTGGTGAGGATATTAGTTCCTACTGCTAAACCCTCACTATTAAGCAGCTCCTGCTCAATAATGTGAGATTGCACATCAAGGGTTTGAGCCTGTGTGATGATGATTTCTTTAGGATATTAAAATTAAACGGCTAGGCAACTAGGCCAAGACTAGAGAGCCAAGACTAGAGACTTTCTAACTGTGCCTTGAGATCAGATCTGGTGGTTGGTGGGGAAAAATCCTAGAGCTGTTCTCAATATTTTTAGGTTTTCAGTTTTGTTACAGTTTGCAACGGTATAATTAAGTCTGTGAAACCTTACTGGGTCGGTAATGGCTTCACCGAGAGGTATCGTATGCAAGGGAAATAATTTTCATGCGAGTTGCGATCGCGGGCGGTGGATTAGCAGGATTGTCCTGCGCTAAATATTTAGTCGATCAAGGACATACTCCCATTGTCTTAGAACGAGCCTCTGTCCTAGGGGGGTTAGTTGCAGCTTGGCAAGACGAAGAGGGAGACTGGATCGAAACGGGCTTACATGCTTTTTTTGGGGCCTACCCCAATATGTTGCAGCTTCTGCAGGAGCTAGGCATTGAGGATCGCCTGCAATGGAAAAAGCATGCCTTAATTTTCAATCAGCCTGAAAAGCCGGGGGTGCTGTCTCGCTTTGAGGTGCCCGATCTGCCCGCACCGATCAATGTGATCATTTCTATCTTGCGCAACAACGATATGTTGTCCTGGGAGCAAAAAATTCGGTTTGCGATCGGTCTGCTGCCTGCCATTGTTCGGGGCCAGAAATATGTCGAAGATATGGACCGCTATACCTTACTAGAATGGCTGCAAAAGCAGGGCATTGATGATCGGGTCAATTCCGATATTTTTATTGCTGCCTCTAAGGCCCTCACCTTCATCAACCCTGATCAAGTGTCAGCTACGATTCCCCTCACAGCACTCAACCGTTTTTTGCAAGAGCGCCACGGCTCTAAAATTGCTTTTTTGGATGGGGCACCGCCAGAGCGACTCTGCCAGCCGATTGTTGATTATGTGACGGAACGGGGCGGTGAAGTGCGAGTGAATGCCCCTCTCCAAGAAATTGCCCTCACCGCCGAAGGCAATGTCAAACATTTCTTAGTCAAGGCCTCCCAAGGAAAGCCAGCTTACGAAGTCTCAGCAGATGCCTATGTGGCGGCGATGTCTGTGGATGCACTCAAATTGATGTTGCCGGAAGCTTGGAAAACGGAGCCTTATTTTCAACAGTTACAAGAATTAGAAGGGGTGCCCGTGATTAGCATCCAGCTCTGGTTTGATCGCAAACTTAGTGATGTCGATCATTTGTTGTTTTCGCGATCGCCCCTACTCAGTGTTTATGCTGACATGAGCAACACCTGTCGGGCCTATGCCAATCCTGACAAATCCATGTTAGAGCTGGTTTTGGCCCCAGCTCAAGACTGGATCAATAAATCGGATCAAGAGATTATTGATGCGACCCTGCTGGAATTAGCCCAGTTATTTCCTAGCCAAATTCCTGAACAAGCTCAGTTGCTCAAGGCTCGGGTTGTTAAAACACCGAGATCGGTATACAAAGCCACTCCAGGGCGCCAGCAGTATCGTCCTGTGCAAACAACACCCATTACTAACTTCTTTCTGTCAGGAAGTTACACCCGACAACGCTATCTTGGCAGTATGGAGGGGGCAGTGCTTTCTGGTAAGCTGACAGCACAAGCTATCGACAAAACTGCGCCAATCCCTGCTCATATTGACAGCTCCAACGAAACATCTAAGCCAGTTTCCCAGTCAAGTACGAATGCTGCAACTGCCTGAAACTCCCCGACCTGCAAAAGTATTGGCATCTCTTGAAGAGGCCTATGAGCAGTGCCGTCAAATTACTGCTCACTATGCGAAGACCTTTTATTTGGGAACGCTACTGATGCCGCCAGAGAAGCGGCGGGGAATTTGGGCTATCTATGTTTGGTGTCGTCTGACGGATGAATTAGTGGATGGGCCCCAGGCCTCTCAAACCACGACTGACACTTTAGATCGATGGGAGCAGCAATTGGAGTCGATCTTTGCTGGTCAGCCCCGAGAGGATTTAGATCTGGCTTTGGTGGATACTGTGAGGCGCTATGGCTTAGATATTCAGCCCTTTCGGGATATGATTGCTGGCCAACGCATGGATTTAGTCCGGAATCGCTATCAGACCTTTGAAGAGTTGCGCCTTTATTGTTATCGAGTGGCGGGTACTGTGGGGTTGATGTCTGCCCAAATTATGGGAATTGAGGTGTTTTGCGATCGCCTACAAGCTCCCTGGAGCCGCCCTCAAATCCTCAATGACTCAGCCACCACCATTGATCAAGCTGTTGCCTTAGGGATTGCCAATCAACTCACCAATATCCTCAGGGATGTGGGCGAAGATGCCCGTCGGGGTCGAATTTATTTGCCCCTTGAGGATTTGACCGCTTTTGACTATACAGAGGCAGATCTGTTGCAGGGAGTCATCGATGATCGCTGGCGAGCCTTTATGCAATTCCAAATCTATCGAGCGCGTCAGTTTTTTGCCCAAGCAGAGGCAGGTATCAGTACTCTAGAGCAAGATGCCCGCTGGCCAGTCTGGACTGCCCTGATTCTCTATCGGCAGATTTTGGATGTGATTGAGCAAAATCAGTATGATGTGTTCAATCGGCGCGCTTATGTTCCCGGTATACGCAAATGGATGTCCTTGCCCTTAGCTTGGCTGAAATCTTTATAGGCTCTTTGGCTTTAGACCGGGTTCGGCAACCCTTGGGGTTGGCTTTGCGCTAAAATATTAAGAAATATTTATTTGCGATCGCACTTTATTTTCAAAAACCTACCAATCATCGTTGCCTTCAACCTTCCCCTGCTATGAACTGTGTGATTCACCGTCGCGCTGAATTTTCAGCCAGCCATCGTTATTGGTTGCCAGAATTGCCCGAATCAGTAAACCAAGAGCAATTTGGCCTCTTCACACAAGCTCCAGGCCATGGCCATAACTATGTTTTATACGTGTCCCTGCGAGGAGAACTCGATCAATATGGGATGGTTTTAAACCTCTCCGACCTTAAGAAAATCATCCATCAAGAAATTACCAGTCAACTGAATCTTGCCTATCTGAACGATGTTTGGCCAGAGTTTACCAAAACCTTGCCCACCACAGAACATTTAGCCCAAGTCATTTGGCAGCGACTGGCAAACCAGCTACCCTTAGTAAACATTCAACTCTTTGAACATCCCCAACTTTGGGCCGAATATAAAGGAGCAGGCATGGAAGCCTATCTAACTGTTGGCAGTCACTTTAGTGCGGCCCATCGATTAGCACTCAATAACATGAGCTACGAAGAAAACTGTGCCATCTATGGTAAATGTGCTCGCCCCCATGGCCATGGCCATAACTACCACCTAGAGGTCACCGTTAAGGGGCAGATCAATCCTCGCACAGGCATGATTGTAGATTTAGTCGCCCTGCAAAAGCTGGTGGAGGAAATCATCCTAGAGCCTTTAGATCATACCTTTCTCAACAAGGACATTCCCTACTTCGCCGACATAGTCCCCACCGCCGAAAATATCGCCATCTATATCGCTCAATTGCTCAACCAGCCCATCCATAACCTCGGCGCTGAATTACATCGCATCAAATTAATTGAAAGCCCTAATAACTCCTGTGAAGTCCTCTGCTCTGATCTGCCCAATTCAAGCTCCACCTTCCCCAAGCTTGTGAGTGAACCTGCCTTGGTTGGCTAATGGCCAAACCTCAGGATTGTATGCCTCTTAAAGGTATTCCTGTTATCTGCTAGCTCTAGTTGTGGTCTTTACTTCAAGCATCTGGAGTCCGAGCCTGAGACGAAGAGAAAGGATCACGAGCTCTGGTACATTGCCTGAAAAACAGAATCCTGAGGAGAAAAGACACCCTTCTCCTCAGGACCATAGATAAATTAGCAATTACAAGAGTATTAGCTGCGGCTCACTACTTGAGGGCAATGCCGCCTACAGACTTCACTAATCCTTCTAATTGAGTGATCAGCTTAGCCTTGTCAGGTTGGCTAGCTTCCAAACTAGCTTTGACGGTATCTAGGCCCGATTGAATCGATGTGACCGATTCTGGTTTGATATTATCCTTGATCGTGGTCCAAGATTCTTGCAGCTTGCCGAATTCATCCTTTGCCTTCGCAAAATCACCTGCTTTTACAGCAGTTAAGGTCTGGGTAACACCCGTTTGCATCCCGGTCACGCTGTCCTTAAGGGCTACTAGATCGACGGCTTTATTCTTAGCATCGGTTGCAGTGTCCTTGGCTTTGTCAGCAACATCGGTTGCGGTGTCCTTGGCCTTGTCAGCGGCATCCTTAGTCTGCTCAGCAACTTCAGAGGATTTTTCCGTAGCGGTTTTGGTCACTTCTTCACAAGCTGTCAATGAAAATAAGCTTAATAAGCCAATAACTAAAACTAATTTAAGTTGGCGCATGATTCTGTATATCTCTAAATTTTCTATTGTCAGTGGGTATTATCCAGAACAATGGAAAATTGGACAAGGGAGAATAGGACAGTTAGGCAGAGTGGTACTATCAAAGTCTATTAAATTTTTCAGTGTCCTTGGCTACTAAGTGAGCCAATTTTCGGCTCAAGCATGCAAAGGAGAACAACTAAAGCTAGAGAGAATTGCGGGTGAATATCTGCTTGCTTGTGGCGATCGCCTATCTAAGCATGGACCGATAACTAGGGTAGATCAAGGGCCAGGATTTATTTCAACCAAGCCTCTATTGCTCAACATCCTGAGAAAATCTTGAGCAAGGGTAGCGCAGAAAGGGCTATCTATGAGACAATTATCGTTTGTGTTTAATTAAAAGATTGGTTGCGGTAAAAGCTCATGGCTAAAGGTGTTCGGATCATCATCACATTAGAATGTACTGAATGTCGGACAAATCCCAGCAAGCGATCACCAGGGGTGTCTCGATATACAACCACTAAAAACCGACGGAATACAACAGCTCGGTTAGAACTGAAGAAATTCTGTACCCATTGCAACAAGCATACTGATCATAAAGAAATCAAGTAAAGACTTGGTGAGGCCCTCCCCTTCCTTAGAGATTCTCACCCTATTCTCCGTAACGTTTTTCCTTAGCAGCTCAACAAGTAACAGTTATGGCCTACTACCGACGTCGTGTCTCTCCCATTAAACCAGGGGATCCCATTGACTATAAAGATATTGACCTATTGCGTCGTTTCATTACCGAGCGCGGTAAAATCTTGCCTCGACGGATGACAGGTTTAACGGCGAAACAGCAGCGAGATCTGACTCGTTCTATTAAACGAGCTCGAGTGATGGCCTTACTACCCTTTATTAACCGAGAAGGTTAAGCACTCAGGGCTACGGTGTACACACAAGTCTGAATTAGACTGTAAGGAAGCCGTATAGAGCATCATAAAGATATGGAAAATCCCATTTTGATTCATGAAGACCTTATCGATGGCACGACCTTTGGTGACCTTCGTTT
>JAAUUW010000114.1 GCA_012030735.1 Acaryochloridaceae cyanobacterium SU_2_1 | reverse complement strand
AACCAAAGCATCCTCCTGGTGCATCTCCAACTCCATCATCTACTCCCGTTCCTCCTACTGTGGAACAAAGTAGCAGTAGTCGTTTTCAGCAAGAAGATGATGAGAATGATGTCGACGATATCACCTTTTTTCACGACTTTATTGCAGGTGGTGCGGCTGGTTCCGCGTCGGTCGTTGTGGGACATCCCTTTGACACTATCAAAGGTACGACGATAGTTTGGAGAGACTCCTTTGGTCGAGAGAACAAAAATGGATCAAGCATTCTCGTTTAATGGCAACGTCTCTCAACACCATTGTTTTCTTTTCCTATTGCTAACCACACTCATTTTTGAACAATCAAATGTACAACAGTACGAGTACAGACTTCTGTCGGTTCTGCCAGTGCCGGCAGCTTGTTAGCCGAATTTGGAGGCGTTACCTCACTCTTCCGGGGCATGACTGCTCCGCTCGCATCAGCCACGTTTATCAACGCCATTGTTTTTGGAAGTTATGGGCTCAGCTCTCGTCTATACGATGAATATATAAAGTAGTCCTAATAATTTTAGTAATAGTAGTACAGCAAATGATGATGACGACGCTGCGGCAACTCCGAGTCACGATCGTGCCAACAGCAACAAGAGAGCTAGGTGGATTGGGGCTAGGTGGATTGGTAGAGTTTGAGGCAACGGGGCCATTGGGCACATTTTCATTGGGCGGTGGCAAGGGGCCAGCTTTGCCTGGCTCTAGCTCAGGCGATTTGCCCGCTTCAGGTTTCCATCCAGGGGGTACTTGATTCTGAGCGGGTTGGGAGGGTCTAGTACCTGTAGAAGTAGGGTGTTGATTTGAGGTATTACCAGGCACTGGAGTCCCTGGAAAGGAAAATCCTCGACTTTGGTCTTGACCAAAGCGATTAACGCTGTTGGGGTTTAGGGAGGTTACGGCAGTACTAGACGAATCGTTCGGAGAAGTTCCTGAGTTGTTGTTCAGATCTGGAATGTTATTAAAGGCGGTAAGATTGGGCGGCAGACCAGCGACCCCAGGAATCGGGGGGGGTGCATTGGGGTCGATGGCTAAGGGTTGAGTTGGAGTGCTACTAGGTAATAAGCGAACGATCCGGGTTGTTTTGCCAATTTTCTGGCCACCAGAGGCAGGCAGTAGCGCCAAGCCGGCCCCAATAGCGCCATGGGCTACCACGGAGATAATGATGGGGATGTATGGGTTTAAGCCTGGGTTAGGAAAAGATTGCATAGCAGAAAAGAATTTAAATACTTGGAAGAACAGGAACCACTAGCTATGGGTTAATATCAGCCATCTGGTAACCACTCTTGACCAGGAATAGGGCAATTTCGGTGAACGACTCTAGGGGACGAAGAGTGTTCTTTCAAGGACTACCTTGGGTCAAGGAGACCATTGCCTATTTATAATAACAAGCTCTCTCTAAAACATGCGGTCCTCGAAGCAGGCGGTACTGAGGGAAGTCGCTCTGCCTTTGGCTTGCCAATGCTTCCAAAGGTTATTACAGTAAAGAATGAGCAGCATAGACGTAAATATAATATTCGCCAGACCAATTTAAGGAGATGTCGACGTGGTAGAACCGCTTTTAGCAGGGATTGTCTTGGGCCTAGTTCCCGTTACCTTGGCTGGGTTATTTGTCGCCGCCTGGCAACAATACAAACGGGGCGAAGAAGCGACCTGAGTTAGCTTCTATGGGTTAGCCCTATGCCCTGGGTCGGCGATGGCAACTTTACAGAGGGAGGTTTGCCCATGAGGAACTCCCTGCCTATCTAGAGATTGAGTCACCGCGGCGTTGGTCTGCTTTAGCACTCTTGCAGAGCAGCTCCGATTTGTCGATGTTATCTTCTGTGTCTGACTGGCGCTGCTATGCCCTCAAGGGAATCCATCAAGATGCATTTGAGCTAAGGAATCTCTTGCACCCTGAGGATATTTTTGCCAATTAGCTTTATATATGCAGGGCTAAAAAAGGGACAATAGCAATCTCTAAGACTTAGGGATTGTCTACCTTCACTTGGATGCCACGATGGTCCTCATATTCAGGTAAATTTCCTGGCTTTTCAGGTCCTGGGGCTAGTTCAACCTTTCGATTCACATTAATCTCGATTTCTTCTGGTAGGGGCAAGCCGAGGGGGGCCGGTCGCCAAGACTCTAAACCCACTTCTTGTACCCCTAAAATCTCAGCATCACTCGGTCGAGCAGCGTTTTTCTGGACCACCCTTGATTGAGATCTAGCCACTTCTCCCCCTAAGGCCAAGAGCAGAGTGAAAAGGGTAGTGGTTAAGAGAAATTTTGTTTTTAACATGGGGCTGACTCACTTTGGTAAGAATAATGGAGCAACACAAAATGGCATTTCATTTCAAATAGCCGAAAATAGGGGATAAATGAGCCTGAAATGGTTTACTTACGACACTTACCTCAGATAAACCTATTCTAATCAAAAAATTATCTTCTTTCCTTCCCTTGCAGAAAGAATAAAGAAATTTACAATTGACTTGAGGCTGTTAGTAACGATATTCGCCAGATTTGATCGGCGCTGTTCTAGACTGAAGTTGTGAAGCCTGCTGATGGGTTGCTGCGCTCAGGAAACCCTAATCTTGATGCTTAGTCCTGGGACTGGAGTGCACTGAAAATGGCTGTGACAATTCGTCAATTGCAAGTATGGAAGCAGCAGCAACGACCGATTACGGTATTAACGGCTTGGGACTATGCCTTAGCGAAGATTCTGGATGGAGCAGGGGTGGATATTTTGCTCGTGGGCGATTCCTTGGCGATGGTGGCCCTAGGGTATGAAACGACCCTCTCCTTGACTTTAGAGGAGATGGTTTACCATGCTCAAGCGGTAGTTCGGGGAAGCCAACAGGCTTTGGTCGTTTGTGATTTGCCCTTTATGAGTTATCAAGAAAGCCCGCAACAGGCTCTCAGAAGTGCCGGTCGGCTGTTGCAAAGGGCTGGAGTCAATGCGGTCAAGGTGGAGGGCGGATATCCTGATATGGTGGCCACGGTTCATTGTTTGGTGGAACGGGGGATTCCGGTGATGGGGCATTTGGGCCTGACGCCCCAATCGATGCATCAACTGAGTGGGTATCATCGGCAAGGTACAACTAAGTCTGCGGCGGATCGAATGCTCTGTGAAGCAGAAGCCTTGGCAGCTGCTGGGGCATTTGCCCTTGTCCTCGAGCATATCCCCATGGATTTGGCAGCTAAAATTACAGAGAGCCTCTCGATTCCGACGATTGGCATTGGTGCCGGGCCGCATTGTGATGGTCAAGTCTTGGTGACGGCAGATGTTTTGGGATTGTCGGATTGGCAGCCACCCTTTGCCAAGCCCTATGTTGATCTACGACAATCTATCCAGGCAGCTGTGCAATGTTTTTGCGAGGATGTCCGCAAGGGGAAGTTTCCTGAGTAGGGACTGATGTTTACGGAAGGGTCTCAAGGACAGCTCTCTGAGAAGTTGATCAAGGATATGGGCAAGGGCTAAATCTGAGATCCCTATCTGGCCAGATGGCAGGCAGATTGCCCGTAGCTTAAAGGGCTAGGATAAGATGAGGACTGGGAAGTAGATTCCATGGTGCTTTTCCCTTAAGGAGTGACTCTATGCCTGTGATCGCTGTGATTGATTATGATATGGGCAATTTGCATTCAGCCTGTAAGGGTTTACAGAAAGCGGGTGCACAAACTGTGGTGAGTGATCGTCCCCAAGATTTAGTCGCTGCGGATGCGGTGGTTTTACCTGGGGTAGGGGCTTTTGATCCGGCGATGCAACATTTGCGATCGCGCCACCTCGTCCCTGTCATTCAAGATATTCTCGCGAGTGGCAAGCCCTTTTTAGGCATTTGCCTCGGATTGCAAATCTTATTCGAAGGCAGCGAAGAAGGCCAGGAATCGGGCTTAGGTATTATTCCAGGGATGGTTAAGCGTTTTCGATCTGAACCGGGGATTACCATTCCCCATATGGGGTGGAACCAATTAGAGTTCCAACAACCCCAACTACCCCTCTGGCAAGATTTACCCACCCACCCCTGGGTTTATTTTGTCCATTCCTACTATGTTGATCCTGTTGACTTAAGCGTACAGGCTGCCACCGTTACCCATGGCCATCAAACTATTACCGCTGCGATATCTCAGGCCAACCTGACAGCCGTGCAATTCCACCCTGAGAAATCTTCTACCTTTGGTCTGAAAATTTTAGCTAATTTTGTCGATCAAGTGCGCAGCTCCTTAGCTGTTCCTGTCTCTTGAGCTGTGTTTGTCGCTGAACTAGGTGGGATATCAGCTCTTGAGTACCGATCTAATCAGCCCTCCCTCTTGCCCCCCGGACTATCTATGAACTATCTCATTGCTGTCTTACCTGATCGGATTCAGGCAGAAGCGGCTTACACTGCTTTAGAGAAAGCAGGTTTACCCCTCTCCCAACTTTCAATTTTAGGGCGTGGCTATAAAACAGCAGATGAATTTGGCTTGATTGACCCCCGTGAACCGGCTCAGCAACAGGCTCGTCGGTTACTTTTTCTATCGGTGCCCGTGGGAATCTTCTGTGGTGCTACCTTTACAGGGATAACGGGGGTGATGCTGTTTCCTGGGGCAGGCTTCCTGGGCAATATCTTGTTAGCAAGCTGTTTGGGCGCTGCCTTAGGGACGATGGGAGGCCTATTCTCAGGGGGAACTGTGGGATTTCTGTTGGGAGGTGGTGATGCTCGTGTTTATCGCAATCGCCTCAATGCGGGTAAATATTTGGTGATCGTTAAGGGATCGGAGGCCCTCACAAGTCGGGCAACGACGATCTTGCGTCAGTATCAACCCGAAAATATCCAGGGTTATGTGGAACCTCTAGACTAAAAATGGTGCGGATTTACGGTAATCGTCGCCTGAAAACCTTGGCTGGCCCTCAAACTCGCCCGACGACGGCTAGGGTGCGGGAGATGGTCTTTCATCGGTGGCGCGATCGCATCTCTGATTGTCGTTGGCTAGATTTATGTGCAGGGTGTGGTTCCATGGGGGCCGAGGCCCTTTGTCGTGGCGCTGCCCTTGTCTATGGCATTGAACAGGCCCGCGCTGCCTGTCGGGTGACGCGCCTCAACTGGCAGCAAGTAGCCTCCCCAGAGCAAATTTTCCGACTCTGGCAAGGAGAGGTCACTCGGATACTTCCCCAACTCCAGGGAGAGGTTTTTGATCTGATTTATTTTGATCCGCCCTATGACAGCGACTTATATGGACCTGTGTTGCAAGCAATTGCCGATCACCAACTCCTTAAACCTACAGGTGAGTTGGCCGTTGAACATCGGCCTCGCCAGGGTCCTACCCCTTCCGCAAATTTCCAAGTCAGCCATACCCGAGCCTATGGCAATACAGCCTTGACTCTGCTGAGAATTGCGCCAGATCATCAGGTCACCTAAAATCCGTAGCGTATTTTCGAAGGGTTCTTAAACTGGCTGCATGGTTCAGCTTCAGTCAGTACCATTGACCCTAAGGTGAACCAAGCCGAAGATTAGGCTAGCCTAATCTTCGGCATTACGATAGCAGGCTCTAGCCGGGGATCGATTTGCTTGAGGCCAGTCGATCGGCCCATCGGGTGGTCTCTGGTAAGCGGTAATGGGTTGTGCAGCTCATCACATAGGAAATCGCAGTGTCTAGACTGAGGCAATGTCCCACAGAAATGTATAAGGGTTTAGTTTGGGGACGGGTTCGTAGAACAGCACCAATCACCTCCTCCTTATCCCAGAGGGGTTGCCAACTGCCCCGCTCATCCCCTACGGGTTGATGTTGACCCACCAGCCGAGACTTAGCAACGCCAATGGTGGGTAAGTCTACTAACAGCCCCAAATGACAAGCAATACCAAAGCGGCGGGGATGGGCGAGTCCTTGGCCATCACAGAGGAATACATCCGGGGTGGTCTGCAATTGAGCCAAAGCAGCTAGGACTGCTGGCAGCTCTCGAAGGATAACAGACCAGGGATATAGGGAAAGGAAGTGGGTTGGCGGGCAATGGCTGATTCATGAAATTCTAGGTCGGGCCAGGTCAAGACCGCTACAGCAGCACGGGTGGTCTGACCTTGACTCTCAAAGCCCACATCAACCCCTGCAACCCAACGAACTTCACCCAATCGATCCGTCGTGATTACTTGGCAACGGAGCTGGTTTTGCAAGTCAATGGCAGCCTTAGCGGTCTGTGGCCAAGAGTCAGACAAGCGGATTTGCGCTCATGATTTTGCCCTCACCACTTATGTAACCAAACACTATCGATAAAATCCATCACCATCAAAATGCCCAGCATGCCACCCACTAGCGCTATGACAAAGAGAAAGGGGTTCACCACAGCAATCAAGCAAGAGAATCCGCAAAGTACCAGGGTTAAGCTCAGCAAAATAATGCCTAGCAGCAAGGGTCTAAATAGCTTCATATTAAGTTGTTTGTCGGTGGTTGTTATTATACTGAATTCGTGCGCCTGCCCAATATAGTTTTTCGCGCAGGGTCCGATAGTAGGAATAATTCTGGCGCAGCAAAATAAACTTGGCTCGACAGGTCGCCATCCAAACGTCAACCCGCTGTCCTGGCAAAATAGCCGTGGCGAGCACTCCATCCATCCATAATTTAGTGGCCAGTTCACGATCTGCTAAGGGCCAAATACTAATGCGTGATCCTGGCGGTAAGACTATGGGTCGACTGGATAAACTCAAGGGGCAGATAGGGGTGATTGCGATCGCTTCCATGCCGGGATGCAAAATGGGGCCACTGGCTGCCACCGTGTAGCAAGTCGAGCCAGTGGGCGTGGCCACCAACAAACCATCACCCTGATATTGATCGACAACCTCACCATCGATTTCTAGCTCCAAAAAGGAGGTAATCATCCGATCTGCTGAGGCCGGTTTAATACACATTTCATTCAGAGCAATGTAGAAGGGCTCTGCTGCCAACTGGCTTGGGGGCAGTGAATCAGTCGGGGCAACGCCCAAATCAACAACCCTAGCCCGTAACATCATCCGTTGTTGGACTGCAAACCGATCACCTTGCAGGCGTTGCCAAACCTGCTCTGTATCTTGAAATAGCTCTGCTGGCTCCGTCAAAAAGCCCAAATGCCCACCAATATTGACCGCCAAAATCGGTACTCCCTCGGCAGCCAAATGCCGGGCCGCCGCCAATACAGTGCCATCTCCACCTAAAACGATAGCTAAATCAATAGACCGAGTAGCAGAGGCCAAAAAACAGGATAGGGATTATCCTGGGGACCGCTTGGCCCCAGCAAAACATGGCATTGTTGGCATTCCAGTTGGGTCGCGCATTGTTCTGCCGAGCGCTGGCTTAAGGCATCCCCTGCTTTATAGACAATAATGACCTGTTGCAACTGCACCCTTACGTCCTCCTCAAGTTAAATCCGTCACTTAATCGAATCAACAGCTTCGGGAACAGGTTGTTCTGTGGCTAAATTCAGGATAGGTGGCTCATACACCATAAACACTAGGGGAAATCCCCATAAGCGTGGGTGGGGGCGGAATAGACGAAAATATTGTTGAACTGGAGGCGGTAGCTCCGACCAAGGCCCTTCCCGGAACCCTTGGTGTCGGTAAAAAGACAGCACTTTGGGCTTACAAGCCAAATAGACCGGCTGTCCAGCATTCTGAATCAAAGACTGGACCAAGACAGAGCCTAAACCCTGTTGGCGCTCTGCGGGCTTTACAAATAGATAAGCAAGTTCGGCATGGGCTGGATAAGTATTGAGAAGCGCACAACCTATTAGCTGCTGCTCGAATTCAATCACTTGAAACCCTGACCCATGTATCAAGGCTCCCCAAAACCGTAGCACCAGCTGGCCAATCCATTGCGTCAATAAGGCTATTCCCAGCCCCAGGGTGGCTAGACCAACCAGCATCAACAATAAAATCTTCTCCTCTGGCAGTGATTGATAGGTGGGAATGGTATAAAGCAATGCTAAAAAGATCCCCACAGCAGCAAGCCTTAGAAAACCATAGCCGAATAGCCGTATATCTAAACCGATGCCTTCATCCCAAGTGAACTGCCAAACCATTTTTTGAAGGGTCCATTTGTCAGCAGCTTCGGCGGGCCGAATCTGATAGCCAGAGGGGAGCAAAAAAGAAGCTGACTGCATAGGCGATGGGGTCTTTTAGGGAAATCGTCTTTATTAAAACGGGCCAGATTCTAAATATATGCAGGAGTGAATTAAGAATCTGATTACCCATCACAGCCGCAAGGATGCCGGATAGGATAAATGCTACTGAGGCAATGATTGTAGCTGTATGGATTTCCGTGCTGGCGCTAAAGAACCAGGTATAGGAAAACAATAGAAGAACTAAGATTAGCCCTAGGGTGAGCCCTGAAAAAAATCTCAATATCATTTTAGCTGTGCAGGGGTATGCCTCATTTCTAGGATCTTAATTAAAGGGCAGATCCTGATCGATTTTACTGGGCGCGGGAATGACTGATGACTTGAATCAGAGTGAACGGTCTTGGTACTGGCTCAAGAGTCGGATTAAAAGGCAGAAGAACCGGTGTTTCTCCAGCCAGTTTCAAAGGTCTGTGGGATCGGTGAGCACCTTGTACTCGCAACCTTTCCATCGATAAAAAGATCAGAATTTGAGGACTACCCCCTCCGTCTAGCGGGTTGATAAGGCCCGCCAATCCCCCGAGGCAATAAAGCTAGCCCAATAATAGGGATGTTGCCTGTTTTTGTCCTTAAGCATTGTCAACTGCGCCTGCCGCAGGGCTTGATGTCGCCCCTGTCTTTGTTTAATCAACCGGGTATAATAGTCCACCATTAAGTCTTTGGTGGCTTTGTCATCGACATTCCAGAGGCTGATCACCTGGGCTTGAGCACCAGCCAGGGTCAGTGCCCGCCGCAACCCCTGGATGCCATCGCCATTCGTAACCTCACCTAAACCAGTTTCGCAGGCCGAGAGCACCACTAACTGGGTGCCCCACAAATTCAGGCCCGTCACCTCTAGAGCAGTGAGAATGCCATCATCCCCCGTCGTTTGGGTTTGGCGCTGACCAGCACCGGCTAAGACCACCCCAGAACGCAACAGGGGATTTTCAATCTGCAGCGATGCTGCCTGAAACGGGGTATTGCTAAGGGCTGCGAGAGGATCAGATTTGATGAGGGGCAGATCTTGATCGCTTAAGAAAAACCCATGGGTGGCAATGTGCAAAATTTGAGGGGCTTGCAGTTGCTTCACTCGCCCTTCGGTGGCTTGCCGCTCCGTTAAGACCTGGGCCTGGGGCAATAGAGCTTTCAAGGCTTGGGCTTCTTGGGCAGTACCCTCCAGGGTTTCAGTGGAAATAGTGGCAAAATCAGCAGAGCGGGGGGTATCTGCCCCGCCGCGGACAGCCGATCCCGTGGCAACGGGGGTGTCGGCACTCTGAAAGTTAGGATTAGCAACAATCACAGGTGCTTGAGCCTGGGGAGGGGTGAGGGTCAGCCGCAACAGATCTCGACCGGAGGTGAGATAGCTAAAGCTGTAGGATTCTATTAAGTACCGGCCCTGCCCATCGACGAGAGCTTCTAGGGGAATGGTATTGAGGGCACCGTCCGGCGCGACCAGCAAATGCGTTTGCTGACCAACCAGAGAACGAATGGGTGCTAGAATTTTTTGATTGAGCTGATAGCCCAGGGCTTTGAGTTTAGCCAAATTCTTTGGGGAGATTTCATCAGTCAGCAACTGGCGGTATTGGGCCACTAATTGCTCAAGGGCCGCCGCATCCCCAAGATCGCGCACCTGGATTTGGCCAGAGGGCAGCAGCAGATAGACGGCATATCGGGGTGCCCTCCATTGTTGATCGAGCTTGGCCTTGGGATTAAGGGGAGAATATTTGACCCACTCGATCAGGGCCGCATTGGCGGGAATCAGGGGTTGAATTTGAGCCAGGGTGACGGTTTGTTGGTTGACTTTGAAGACCTGACTGCGCTCACTCAGGGTTTGGCTGAGCTGCTGCTCGGTTTGGGTGAGGCGATTATATGCGGCCTGATATTGCTCGGGGGCTTGTTGCCCTTGGCCACGGGTGAGCAGGGCTGCCAGTTGCCCCGCACTTGCAGCAATTGCTCCAAGAGTTGTTGCGCTTGGGGGGTCACGGGCGAAGCGCTTGGCGGGATCTGTTGCTGGTGATCATATGAGTCCCATTTCTGACACGACTGTCCTGAGTGCTTTGGCATCCGACTGCAAATTGATTAATCACGTTTACACGCAAGCTCCTTAGTAAGTGCTATTGTCATTGCTTGATCGTCTTCTTGTTCAGCTCACCATCCAAGCTCAACTCACAGTTCGTCGTATCGTTCAAAGAAACTGGTGGAAACGACGGTCTCTACGCCAAGTTTCGAGATGTCTTTTTTAAAACAATGGGGATACTTGGAGTTGCCAGAATCATTCTGTTGAGCGCTGCGGTACCAAAAGTCTAGCGAGATTGAGCTTTTTCATACATTGGATGGTTGTTGCTCTGGACGGCGTGTTGATGTGCAGTCAGAGCTCGTTCTCTTGGTCAGCCGAGCCGTAGCGATGATACTAGCGCCGTCACTGTTG
>JAAUUW010000113.1 GCA_012030735.1 Acaryochloridaceae cyanobacterium SU_2_1 | reverse complement strand
TTGGCCATCGCAAGACAATGGCATCCTTCGCCATGGTCTTCACCATCTGCGGTGTCAAGACACCGGGCGCACTCACCCCAAGAAAATATCTGCCCCACCAAGGCATCGGCCAAGGTGCCGGTGCGATCGCAGGCAAACTCTGCCTTAGACGCATTTAAATCGGTGCGATCTCGGCTCACCAACCCCTGTCGATCACAGAGCAACAAAGTTTGGGCCCCCGCCTTCAGCAATAGTCGCGCAATCGCTACCCCCGCAGCCCCCGCCCCATTGATCACAATTTGAACCTCAGCCAAGGACTTACCCACCCATTTCAGAGCATTGATCAAGGCTGCCAAGACCACAATTGCCGTGCCATGCTGATCATCATGAAACACAGGGATATCCAATTCCTGACGCAAGCGCGCCTCAATTTCAAAGCAACGAGGTGCACTGATATCCTCTAAATTGACCCCGCCATAGACGGGGGCAATGCGCTTGACGGTCTCAACAATCTCATCCACATCCTGAGTCGCCAAACAAACCGGAAAAGCATTGAGATTGCCAAATTCCTGAAAGAGCATCGCCTTCCCCTCCATGACAGGCAAAGCAGCCTCAGGTCCAATATTGCCCAGTCCTAAGACAGCACTGCCATCGGTGACAACAGCGACAGTATTGCTTTTGATCGTATAGCGATAGACGCGCTCTTTTTTCTGGGCAATTGCCATGCTAATGCGTCCCACCCCTGGGTATAAGCCATCGCCAAATCCTCTTGACCATGCAAGGGCAATTTACTTTGGACTGTAATCTTGCCACCTCGATGGCAATCAAAGGTGCGATCAGAAACCTCTAGCACCTGAATTTCAGGCAAGGCTCTAATTGCTGTCACAATCGTTTCAGCATGTTCAGTACTGGCAGCATTAACGGTCATCTCCCGCACCAAACTGGCATGGGTTCTCTCCAGAAGCTCAATGTGACCCAAATTTCCCCCCGCCCTGGCAATCTCATTGAGAACCTGGGCCAGCATTCCTGTCTGGTTGGGGAGCCGCAGGCGCAGGGTAAGGCTAAAGCTAGGGTTCGGGGTCAAATCTACCATCATAGTTAGAGCACCACACCAGAACAATCGATCAAAAACAGGCCAAAGCGATATAGCCCCCAATTGTACTGGGTTCCTTCTGAATCTGTTGCAGATCAAAAAAAATCCTTAGGCAGGCTCAGGGGAGCGGTTAGCCGCTAACTAAGCAAAATATCCCTGGCTCAAACCCCTGGAATCAGTCTGAGGCAAGGGCTGCCTTCAAGGTATGACAAAAGCTTGAGATCGCCGCTAAACCTTGGCTAGGGCTACCCTCTTGCAGTCTCTGAACAAAGGCACTCCCTACAATGGCAGCATCAGCCCCCAGTCCTTCACCTGGCGAGCCTGCTCCGGTCGAGAGATGCCAAAGCCCACCCCAATGGGCTTATCTGTGACTTGGCGCAACTCTAAGAGTAAATCTTGCACCCGGGCCTCTAGCTGACTGCGCATCCCCGTTACACCAGTGGTACTCACAAGGTAGATAAACCCTTGAGATTGAGCTGCGATTTTGAGGATGCGTTCCTTTGAGCTGGTGGGGGCGACTAAGAGGGTCACTTCTATTTCCAGCTCTTGGGCTTGCTGCAAGAGATCATAGGATTCCTCTAGGGGTAAGTCGGGGACGACTAAACCTCGCACACCAGCCTGAGCAATTTGCTGAAGAAACCGGGATAAACCCCGATGGTAAATAGGATTGTAATAGGTAAACAGAATCAGGGGAGATCGCAAGGTTGGGGTTAACTCGGTCACCAGTTCCAAGACCTGATCGAGGCGTGTCCCCCCTTGGAGCGCGCGGGTAGCTGCCGCTTGAATCACAGGCCCATCTGCCAAGGGATCAGAATAGGGAACCCCCAGCTCAATCAGATCGGCTCCATGGTCATCCAACTGGCGTAAGGCCGCCGCTGTTGTGGCTAAATCAGGATCTCCAGCCGTCAAAAAGGGAATCAGGGCACATTGACCGAGATCGCGCAGTCGCGCTAAACAATCAGAAACAGAGGTCATGGGGGGTTAATCTTGCTCCCGTTCAAGGTCAATTGACAGGGCTGTAAACTCCTCAGGAGTCATCTGTTGCAAGCGTTGTTCTAAGAGGGCGGCTTCATAGTCATCCCCGTTGCTGATTGTAAGTCATATTGCCCGTGACCACCCGCAAAAAATAAGACGCCAGCCACCCCAGCAACCCAATCATCAGGCCCACTTGGCTCCAGATCCCAGCCCGTTGAGCATCCAAGCCCAAAGCTTGCAACCCCCCATAGAGTAAACCGCCCACTAGCAAAATACCGAAGCCGACTCCAAATACATCAATGCGTCGCATAGCTTAGGACTGGATCTGCCGAGGTTGGGGCCGAAAATTTAAGAAGGGGCTAAGCAGCAACAGGCTGGGAAAAAATAGAAACACCAAGAAATACATAAATCCGCGCTCAAAAGAACTCGCTACATACCATCGCTTTTGTAAGTAAAGATAAGTAATCGCGGGCATAATCAATAAATATCCCCCCAAAAGGCCTAGAAACAGGGATAAGTTAATAATCATAGAGAGTGATAAATTCATCGTCAATATCCCTTCGGCATCCTCATCGCTATCTTTAATGTATCAGCTCAGCATCAATGACAAGAAAGACAAGATAACTTATTGCTTGATCTTGAACAACTCACGTAGAGCCGGAGGCAACTCCCTGGGAGTGGGCTGTGGGCGAGGGGGGGTGGTTAGCCTGGGTTGAGCTGTTGGTATGGATTGCCTCTTCCCTTGAATCAACTCCAATAGAGAGTTGGGCTGCAAAGCAGGTTGGGCTGGCTTTAAATTCTGCCTAGGCGGTGGAGAGGCTTGTGGGGCGAGCCGACGATGAGTATGAGGTCGATAGTGATGGCGGTTCAAAGTATAGGGAGAAGCCTGTCGGCAAGAGTAAAGGTCCCAACAAGCACGATCTAAACCATAGGGATAGGGAGCAATATATTGAGGCTGAGGTAAGTGACGGGCAAAGGTACCACCGTCAGCCACAACCACATTCATCCTTAAGGTCTGGCGCTGCACCAACTGTTTGTCTTGCCAGACTTCATACTCGAGCAGATTCTCCCCTGGAATAACTGCCAGTTTCCCTCGACGATGGCGAAGGCCCAGTTCGATCTTAAAATCTTCAGAATAGCGACCCTTTCTATATTTTGTCTCCACAAAGGGATAGGGATCGTTATCTATTTTAGGGCTGACATTGCGAATGATCACCTTGCGCCCCACCCCAGTCAAGGCAGTCTTCGAGGTAAACCGGGCATTAACTGTCCGCGGAAAAATTGCTTGTCCAGGATTTTCCCCTGTATAGGAAATCTGGTGAAACTCAACTTTGTCCGTTGCAAAGCCCGCTTTTTGATCCACTAAAATCTCAGCTGGGGCAGATTGGTCGAGAGTTTGCTCCCCAGACTCCGCAAAGGCATAGGGAACAGGGGCAAGGGCCATGCAGGCAACAGCCGCTAGCTGAGTGACGAACTTTGAATAAGGTCTAAGCATCTTCTTCCTCTGAAGCTCTGATAGCAGGGATTGGGGTAAGGACATGCCTGAGAGACTAGGGATCAACGCCCTTAGAGAACCATCGTTGGAATATTCTACGCCAACCTTTTAATTATTGCCTATTTTCAGAGGGGCTTGCTTGTCAATCCCTTTTCAAAGCATGAAGGCGTATTCGACTATTGATCCAGAGGGGAAGTATTTTACAGAACATCCATTTCTTTGATCTTCCACTGGTTATCTTGACGGACCAAGGTATAGCTGACCTTGTAGGTATCATCCGCATAGGCAGTGTAGGATAACTTGTCTTTGATATAGACCTTAGCGGTTTCTTTGACGGTGGCCTTGATGGTCAGCTGGTCAGGGCCATTTTGCTGAACAGAGTCAATTTTTAAATTTGACAAATCATATTGCCAATGGGCCTCTCGATCTTGCTCAGATTTTGCCCTAGATTGCCATTCTGACAAGGCTGGTTCCACCAGGACATCCTTCAGCTGATTGCTGTCATTGCTCTTTCCTAACGCTTTCCCCTTAATGGTTTGCCAGGATTTGACTAGAGTTTCTGCTTCCTCCTTAGAGACTTGGCCATCCTCTGCCTTGGGAGATGGACTCGCCGGATCAGGGGTTGGCGTCCCATTGGTCGTTACGCCAGGGGTTGAGGTTGGGGAGCTCGGAGACGTTGAGGAGGCCGGACTGGAGCTTGGGTCAGCGCTAGGTGAAGGGTCTGGACTCGAACCAGTAGGGGAATTCACCTCTGGAGAAGAAGCAATCGGACTGGGCTCAGAAAAGTGACGATTGAGGGCAATTAGACCACCAATCCCTAACAGCCCTAACACCAATGCTCCTAGCCAGGGTAGCCATTGGCGCAGATTGAGGGATGATTGCGTCCTCCGTCGCGGTGGACCAGATAGAGCGGTAGATGCTGTTCTCGCGGGTTGCACTCCGTCTTTGCGGGAGGGGGTGGTATCCTGATTCCCTGCCCTTGGTTGCGGAGGGGGCGCATTCAGGGTAGAACGGGTTACCTGGGGACGGCTTTGAAGGGAGGTGGGTCGAGCAGGGGTAGCGGCTACCTTCTGCCTTGTCTCTAAGCGATCTCGGGGGTTAGAGCCCTGACGACGGGCGGGACTAGCAAAGCGACCTTCCTGCGCAGCAGTAGCTGTCTCAGCTCCCATCTTTGCTAGTAGGGGCAAATCCGTAGATTTTGTAGTGGTAGGCAGCCGAGGAGAACTGGGTTCGGGTTCCAAGCTGGTGAGATAGGCTTGGATTTCTTCGTCATTAAAATAATCTTGCAATGAGACGGGCTGACTGACTAATTCTCGAAAGTAAGGATAGACCTCCTCTTGCAACCAGCGCTCGGTATATAGAAAAAGGCCAGGAACCAGATCCGCTGATCCCTCTGAATATTGCTGAATGAATTCTAAGGAGCTTTGATCTCGGCTTAAGGGTAAGGACTGAATGGCCCCTGCTGGCTGACCCAACAGCAGATCGCACATTGCTTTTCGACATAGATATCTTGACGGCCTGCCAGTTGGGTGAGGGCAACTTTAGCCTGTTTAATAAACGCTGGTTGTCCCTGAGAAAACCCTTTGGCAATTAAGGCGTAGATAAATAAATAGGTAGCTACAGCGGAGGGGCGTTTTGCCTCCTGAGCAAAGAGCGTTTCTTGTTCAGAGACGGTCAAATGACTACGTAATTGTTGGATAAATTTGAGAAAATCATCCACTTCTAAGCCCGAAAAGTCATCCTGCTGGCCATCGATGCCACCTCGATCATCCAGCATCGATTCCAAGAGCGCAAATCCTTCGCGCCGATGCTTTGTGTTGGCCTCTGGCAAGGCTAATAGTTCCAGAATGTAGTAAGGGCGAAGTTTATATAGATCAGCCTCTATCTCCTGTTGAATAGCAGGAAATGAATCTTCTTGCTTGAGCAGCCTTAGCCCTTTTTGCAAGGCATGGGATGCATTTTCAAATTGCTTTTGTTGCCAATGCTCACGACCGGCTTCTAGGCTTGCTAAGCCCATCGCTATAATCACATCGGCATCCGCAACCCCATCGGCTGAAGGGGTTCGACTTAAGTCAATGGAATGCTTGAGGTAGGTCTCTCCCAGTTGAGTAATCAGTTCATATTCGCTTTGCTCTTGCAGCAAGAGTAGCGCACCCACGAGCTGGTTTTCATGCAACTCCATGCCATCTACCAGATCTGGCTCTGAATGGAGATCCGCTAAAATATTTTTGTTATAGGCGGACCGTAATTCTGAATCAGATAGCACAGAATAAGCATCTTCTAAGAGCTGAGTACGAGCTGCGATCGCTACTTCAGAATATTCCTGACGGGGCAATTGCTGACAACGATCACTATAAGCTTGCTCAACTTGCTCTGGCGTTGCTTGAATAGACACACCTAGAATTTGGTATAAATCTAAAGGAATACGCACAATTTAGTATCCTTGTTAGCCTGCTTTTGAATAGTCAATCGACAGATAAGCCTAAAAATGATTTCCGTCCAGTAAGCATTTTGCAATATCATAACCTGCAGATTGCAACCCTATATGCTTAACACCCAGTAACCTATACTCAATAGGGATTAAGCAGAAGTCTTGACTCATTTCTCAAACATCCCCTGCTATCCAAAATTAGCCTCAGCACGATCCGCAAACATTGCTGCTGCAGTTTAAAGTTCCAACTTAACTTCTCAACGGTTAACAACCCTAGTACCCCACCTGAGGACACTATACATCAATGGTTCAAGAAAGAGTTTTACCCAAATTTTCTGCCCTGCAGACCAGTATTACCCGAGAAGAAGGGTTAATTCTCTACGAAGACATGGTTTTAGGGCGGACCTTTGAGGACAAATGTGCGGAGATGTATTATCGCGGCAAAATGTTTGGCTTTGTGCATCTCTATAACGGCCAAGAGGCTGTATCCACGGGTATTACTAAGGCCATGCGCCCCGACGACTTTGTCTGTAGCACTTATCGAGATCATGTTCATGCCCTCAGCGCAGGGGTGCCAGCGCGGCAGATCATGGCTGAATTATTTGGTAAAGAAACAGGGTGCAGCAAAGGTCGAGGCGGATCAATGCATCTGTTCTCAGCAGAACATAATTTGATTGGCGGTTTTGCCTTTGTGGCCGAGGGCATTCCTGTGGCGACGGGCGTGGCGCTCCAAAGTCGCTATCGACGAGAGGCAATGGGTGATCCTAAGGCAGATCAAGTGACAGCTTGCTTCTTTGGAGATGGTGCGAGCAATAATGGCCAATTCTTTGAATGCCTAAATATGGCCTCTCTCTGGAAACTGCCCATTCTCTTTGTGGTGGAGAACAATAAATGGGCCATTGGTATGGCCCATGACCGCGCCAGCTCAGAAACCGAGATTTATAAAAAAGCCAAGGTTTTTGGCATGGAAGGTGTAGAAGTCGATGGTATGGATGTCCTGGCCGTGCGGGATGTCGCCCAGAATGCAGTGGCCCGTGCCCGTGCTGGAGAAGGACCTACGCTCATTGAAGCCCTAACCTATCGATTTCGGGGGCATTCCCTAGCGGATCCCGATGAGCTGAGATCTCCCGCAGAAAAGGAAGAATGGTTAACACGAGACCCCATTAAATCCTTTCAGGCTTACCTCATGCAGCAAAAACTGGCAAGCCAAGCAGAATTGACAGCGATTGACAAAAAAATTCAAGCGGATATTGAAGAGGCAGTCACGTTTGCCGAGGAAAGTCCTGATCCCGATCCGAAGGATTTATATCGGTACATTTTTGTGGAGGATTAAGCTGGGTATGTCAGCTGTGGACAAAACAGCCCGCAATCCTTCACCTACCGTTGATATTATTATCGAAATGTGGGATCGTCCGCAGCGCCCTATTGTCTTGATTGAGCGTCTTAATCTGCCCTATGGTTGGGCAATTCCGGGGGGATTCATTGACTATGGTGAATCTGTTGAAGCTGCCGCCTGCCGAGAGGCCCAAGAGGAGACTGGCCTAGAGGTCGATCTGCTGGAGCAGTTTTATGTTTACTCAGGACCGAATCGAGATCCTCGTCAACATACGATCAGTGTCGTATTGATTGCTAGGGCGATGGGCGATCCGACCGCGGCCGATGATGCCAAATCTTTGCAGCTTTTTGAGCCTTGGATATTACCTGAGCAACTCTGCTTCGATCACCGGCAAGTTTTACAGGATTATCTTCAATATCGTTATTATGGTCAACGACCTAGACCTGCCTTGAGTTAAAGGGCGCTCTTGCTTGAGATTGCCTTGGGAAGGGGGAGAAGTTACCGATTCCCCGACAGAATACTAGGGACTAATCGCGGCAAAAAAACCAGTGATTGGTTTCGGAAAAATCGGCCCGAAAACGATAGCCTGCGATCGCAAATCCCTGCAAATCTTGAGGATCTGTAATCTGATTTTGGATGGCAAAATTAACCATCAAGCCTCGGGCACGTTTGGCATGGAGACCAATGACTTTATAAGTTCCCTTGTATTGCTCCTTAAAGGTGATGTTGAGCACTCTATGGGCCAGCTTTGGCGACTGTACCGCCTTGAAATATTCTTGGGAAGCTAGATTAATCAGCCAACCCTCTGGCCCTAAATCTTTTAGGAGGACATCAACAAGCTGGCTATTCCAAAATTGATAGAGGCTTTTGTAATCATTAATTCGCAGGGGCGTATGCATTTCTAAGCGATAGGGCTGAATTAAGTCTAGGGGTCTTAACACTCCATAGAAACCTGACAAAATACGCAGATGTGCTTGAGCATATTCAAAATCGCCTTGGGCATACTGCTCAATTTCAAGGCCCTGATAGACATCACCCTGAAAAGCTAAGAGCGCTGGCTTGGCGTTGCTTGGGGTAAAGGGCCACTCAAATTCCTGGTATCGCTTGTAATTGAGATCAGCCAGCTTAGGACTAATCTTCATCAATTGACTAAGTTCCTCGGGATTGAGAGTTTGCAATGTCTTAAGCAAGATCTGGGTTTGTTCAAGGTTGACGGGTAGGCTGTAGGGCAGATCAAGACTATTTGTAAAATTCTGAGTTTTAGAGGGGGAAATAACCATCAACATTGTCAGCTTGTGTCCCTACGAGATAGCGCGCTTGGAGATGTTTTAATCTATCATTCTTGGTTTAGGTTAGAGGCCTGCTTCACCTACACACAAAGGGCTAGTCTGGAACAAGGAACGATGGACTTAGGCCATGCTCTTAGGCAACCTCCTCTTTTGCGAGGTATTTTTTGTTCCTAGGTTGCCGTGCTGCAAAATTACTTACCAGTTCTTTGAAAATTGTATTAGAAAGTAACGGAAAAGCCATTGCTTTTGTTATTTTCCCCTCACTAAGATGGTCGTAAACTTTCTGGCATCAGGGAAACTGCCATGCAAGTCTGTGAGGTCCATCTGCACACCCTAGCCCTCGATCGCAGCGCATCCTTCGATGAGATTCGAGAGGCTTATCAAGATCTTGTAGTGGTTTGGCATCCCGATCGATTTATGGGTAACCCAAGGCTCTACAAAAAGGCTGAGGAAAAACTGAAGGAAGTCAATCTAGCCTATAGCTACCTTAAGACGAGAGAAGATCACCTCAAACCCTTAACCAAAAGTAAATCTAATCGGAAACCTTCCTCCCCGACTAGAGGAAAAGCCCCTGTTTCGGCTCCAGTAAAACAGACCTCAGCTCGACCAGGGCGAGCAGCTCCTCGGGCAACAGATTTACCTTTGGGTAGAGGGATCAGTTGTCCATGGCTATCCTTGGCCGATGCTGAGTTTATTCTCAGTCGCTATCACTTTACACAAACGCTTTCTGGCGACTCTGATTCCCAGACCTACTATAGTGGCCCCTTCGTTCTTGTTGCCTCTAATCATCCTCGAGAGATCACCCTTTCCGTTCCCTGTGATTCAGTTCAAGGGTTTGATCGGATTTTGCTATCCATTCCCCTGTAAGTCAATGGGGGCATTTTTGATCGGGAGGAAGCAGCGCATCTACTAAAGTTGTTGCAAGTCCAAGAGACGTGAGTCCACAAAATCCTCGGGTAACCCCTGAGCCCATTTAAAGCTAGCTAGATGCCAATCCGCCGATTCTAAGCAAGCTCCCTCAAAGTTAGCGCGGTCGAATCGGCTCCCACGCAGGTTTGAGCCGCATAGATTAGCTGCTGCTAAATGAGCCTGCCTGAGATTGCTCCAAGATAAATCAACCCCCTCAGCATTCACCTGCTGAAGGTTCGCCTTCACCCAAGAGCTTTGGGCACAGCGGGCTGAGCATAAATTAACCTGGCTCAAATCAGCCCCGGCTAGATTGGTCCCGATTAGGGTCGCTTGGGACAAGTTGGCCTGCCTCAGACAAGCGTGATCTAGGCTAGCCCCGCTCAAATTAGCATTGCTCAAATTAGCACCCTCTAACTGCGCTTGGTCTAGATTAATGCGGCGCAGATCGGCAAAGGCTAAGGAGCATCCCTGTAATTGTGCTGCTCCTAAGTTAGCCTCGCGTAAAGTGGCTGACCTTAGATTAGCCTCCTGTAGCTGCGCTTCTTCTAAGTTGGCGCCCCATAAATTGGCTTGGTGAAAATCGGCTGCGATCGCAACCACAGTCTTGAGATTTGCATCCATTAAATTGCTGCTACAGAGCTGGCCCTTGTTGAGCATTGCGCCTTGCAAATTAACTTGCCAAAGATTGGCATAGGACAAATCTACCTCCCTCAAATCCATCCCTTGCAAATTTACCCGACTGAGGTTGCTACCCCTTAAATCAGGCTGAATATGAGGGTAATCCTGACGCCAAGCCAACCAGGCAGCAGCTCCTCGGTACAAGATTCCTAGGTGCTCAGGATTAGCCATATCCTACCTCTGCACCTATTGTCTGAAAGCTACTCTTGGCCATACTGACTGAGCTTTTCCCGCCCCGAGACATATTCAAGAGACTCGATCACCGCCTGGGCAGCCGTTTTGATATCTTGTTCTGCACCCCCCCAAATAGAGCCGCCCAAAGCTACCCACAGCAGTAATTTGCAAGATATTAATGAAGGAAGCCTTCTCGGCCT
>JAAUUW010000112.1 GCA_012030735.1 Acaryochloridaceae cyanobacterium SU_2_1 | reverse complement strand
GGCTAGGGCCGTCAGTGCTGCATTGTGCATGATTGGCGACAGGGAATGTTCAATGGGATAACCCATGACGCCAAGGAGCTTAGTGGCACCCGTAATTTTGATCATCAGGTAACAGCAACCCTCTGCTCAAAAAAAGATGCCCAGCTTAATGGGCCCTTAGCCTTTTGGCTAGACGGCTTCAAAGTCTTTTTCACCCGTTCGAATCCGGATAATTTGTTCTACGGGACTGACAAAGATTTTGCCATCGCCAATCTCACCCGTGCGGGCTGCATTGACAACCTTTTCGATCACCATCTCTGCTTGATGATCTTCGACCACGATTTCGATCTTGAGCTTTTGCAAAAACTCTACGGTGTATTCTGAACCCCGGTACCGCTCCGTTTGTCCCTTTGCCGGCCAAACCACGCACCTCTGAGACTGTCATACCCACGACCCCAGCATTGACAAGGGCAATTTTGACTTCATCGAGTTTGAACGGACGGATAATTGCTTCAACTTTTTTCAAGGTCTTTTCTCCATATTGAGGACAGTGCAATTGATGCTGGCAATTCAATGATTATTATCTAGGGCAACTTAATATTAGATCCATAGCATCGTCAACTGATACAACTGGTAGTGTAGACTACCGTTATTTGCGAGTGGGGGCTTGTTTCGCTGAGTTGGTTGTTTTGGGAGTTAGGATGGTTTCAGCCCTTACCTTAGCCAGCTTGTTGGGATAACTGATCAGAATTTTAGAGGCTGAAGGGACATTGCATCAATCTAACCGCTAGATTACCTTCGATCTTGGTCAACCAGGGGGGCAAAGACTGCTGAGATCGATGCTTTAGACAGTCCATTGGCCTAGGACTTAATAAGAATAAGTTGCAGAAAAATTGTCTCACCAGGCAAAATGGAGTCATCCTTCGCCACAGATGCCATCGCCCTTGGGAATCGCTCTCATGGAGCCTGCCCTGAGGATGGCTTCACCCGACAAGCTGTGCCAGACTGTTTTTGCTTTTGTTACCTCTCGATACATACAGTATGGTAGATCCCGCGATTTTGCAGCTCAACGATCTGAGCAAATCCTTTAGTCCCCATGGACCGGCGGCGGTGAACCAGATGTCTTTGACCCTGAACAAGGGCGAAATTTTGGCCCTATTGGGACCCTCTGGTTGCGGTAAAACCACTCTATTACGTTTAATTGCGGGGTTTGAGCGATCGCAAACGGGGCAGTTGTGGCTCGAAGGTCAACTGATTGCTGATGCTCAGATTTGCTTGCCTCCCGAGCAGCGATCCATTGGGATGGTGTTTCAGGATTTTGCCCTCTTTCCCCATCTGACAGTGGCTGAGAATGTTCAATTTGGCTTGAAGTCCAGACAGAAGCATCCCTGTGATCAGCGTCGGCAACGGCAAGCTGAAGTCCTAGACTTAGTGGGCTTGCTGGGTATGGAAAATCGTTATCCCCATGAGCTATCGGGAGGGCAACAACAACGGGTTGCCTTAGCGCGGGCCTTAGCGCCTCAACCCCAATTAGTCTTGTTGGATGAACCCCTCAGTAATTTGGATGTTCAGGTGCGGCTGCGCTTGCGCCAAGAGTTGCGGGAGATTCTCAAGGCGGCAAAGATTTCAGCCCTGTTTGTCACCCATGATCAAGAAGAAGCCTTGGCGATCTGCGATCAGGTGGCGGTGATGCGTCAAGGCTGTCTAGAGCAAATGGGTACACCAGAAGCGATCTATCAAACTCCCAATTCGCCCTTTGTGGCGGAGTTTGTCACCCAAGCTAATTTTGTATTGGCTCACCGCCAGGGGCCTTATTGGCAAACAGAAGTCGGTGAGTTTAAAGTGAGCCCCGATCACTTCGATTTGCCCGAACAGAGCGAAGGGCTGCTGATGATTCGTCAAGAGGATTTAATCCTAGAGCCTCATGCGGATGCCTTGGTCAAGGTTCGCGATCGCCAATTTTTAGGTCGTGAATATCGCTATTGCCTGCAAACCAATTCGGGTAAACAACTTTATGCTCGGAGCTCCACTGAATGGCCTTTGCCTCTGGGCACAGCGGTTAAGCTTTCGGTTAGGGGTGACCAGCCGCAAGTGTTTCTGGATCCGGCGGCTAATGCTGGCCAAGTAGCTGTTTGATCAGGGTTTGGCTACTGGGTAATCTCAAGGCTGTGAGGGTCATTCCTGCTCCCAATATCCCTAAGCCCCAGAAAACTGCCGCCCTCATAAATTGCCGCCGTGCAATGGTGGGGGCATCGATCTCAAGCTCTTGAACGGCCCTCAAGGCTTCTTGCCCTGATTGGTATCGTTGTCGGAAGTCGTAACGGACCATTTTATCGATCACATCCCCAGCGCTGGGTGACATAGGTGGATCGACGCCAGTCAATTTCTCCGGTTTTAGGATCGATGGGGAGTTGGCGTTTATTGGGGTTCAGGCCGGTTAATGCCTGAATCGCAATGACACCCAGAGCATAGATATCACTGCTCAGATTGGGCCTGCCAATGGATTGCTCGCTGGGCATATAGCCGTCGGTGCCAATCACAACGGTTTGGCTGAGGCGCCTCTGATTCTTGACTGATCCAAAATCAATCAAGACAATTTTGCGATCGCGCTGGCGTCGAATTAAATTAGCAGGTTTGAGATCTCGATGAATCACCTTCTGGCCATGAATAAAAGCCAAGGTGCCTAGAACATCTTGCAAAAAGTCTAGTACCTCAAGTTCATTCCACCGCTGTCCTCTTTTGAGCTCTTGGCTAAGGCTTTGGCCTTCAACATATTGCTCAACCAAGTAAAATTCTTGATCTTCCTCAAAGTTGCTAAATAACTTAGGAATTTGGTCATGCTCACCCAATCGTCTTAGGACCTTAGCCTCGGTGGCAAACAACCGCTTAGAGGTTCTGACTGTAAAGGCATCGGTTCCCTCCGGCTTGAGTTGCTTAATGATGCAGCGCTGTTTATTCTTACTCTGGGTGTCGACAGCAAGATAGGTTCGACTAAACCCACCGCTACCCATATTTTTAATGACCTTGTACCGATCTGCCAATTGATTTGCAATCATAAATTAACTCGGCTTTTTCGTACAACATCATACTGTAGAGCATGAATACCCTTTTTCCCTGCTGACTTTAAAGCCGAAAATAATTCAGCCCCTAAACTAGCTCTAGGGTTTCTCCCCGGATAGCGTAATCGAGTAGTTCAATGGGATGCATCAAGGGTACCCTCTTGCCTTGGTCTCGCAAATATTGGCTAATCTGCAAGGCACAACCAGGGTTGGGGGAGGCAATCACATCAGGATTGGTATTCAGCAAATTGGCTGCTTTTTGCCGACCCAACTCTGCTGCTGTTTCGGGTTGCAACAGGCTATAAACCCCAGCACTGCCGCAGCATAAGGCTGCATCACGGGGTTCTCGCAGCCGAATAC
Source organism: Acaryochloridaceae cyanobacterium SU_2_1 (assembly GCA_012030735.1). Classification (GTDB taxonomy): domain Bacteria; phylum Cyanobacteriota; class Cyanobacteriia; order Thermosynechococcales; family Thermosynechococcaceae; genus Acaryochloris. Next base: position 7,179 of record JAAUUW010000112.1, on the reverse strand, counting down.
CTGGTATTTTGCTGAGCAATTGGCGGGGGGCAGCACTAATTTGCTGGCCATGTAATAGATGGCAAGCATCTTGATAGACCAGGGTTAACTCCCTTTCGGCTATCGGCGCTAGAGAGGCGATGAATGATCTTTGGTTGCTAAAAACTCATGCACATCTTGCACTTGGGCCGCAAATTGTTTGGCTTTAGCTTGATAGGCTGGGTCATCGGCGAGCAGTGCACCATATTCTTTGAGGGTATGCCCACAACCGGCAGCATTAATAATCACGGCATCAACTGGAGTTTGGGCAAAGGCGTCAATCATTTGCCGAGCTAAGTTCTGAGCTTGGGCCTGCTGGCCTTGGTGGGCAGGCAAGGCAGCACAACAGCCTTGGTCGGGAGGAATGACCACCTCACAACCATTGGCAGTCAGTACCCGGACCGTTGCTGCATTGACAGGAGAGAAAAATAACCGTTGCACACAGCCCAGGATCATGCCGACGCGATAACGCCGCTCTCCTTGGGCGGGGATGAGGCGGGGCAATTGATCTCGAAAGGCCGCCGCCGTCACCTTCGGGAGCATCGACTCCATGGCCCCTAAGCGAGGGAAGAGTCGGTTCAGCATTCCTGTGGACTGCAAGACGGATTGGAGTCCTGACCGTTGGTATAGCCATAACAAGGGCAAAATGCTTCGCAGACGCTGGGGATAGGGAAATAGGTTAAAGATCAAGGTCCGCAAGGCTAGATCGGAGATAGGGCGCTGATGATTGCGCTCGATCTGGGGTCGGGTGGCGGCAATCAATTGATCGTATTGCACGCCCGAAGGGCAGGTGGTGACGCAGGCCAGACAGCCTAAGCAACTGTCAAAATGCTGAGCGGTGGTGGCTGTCAGGGGAATTTCGCCCTTGTTGATACCGTTCATCAAATAGATGCGGCCTCTGGGCGAATCGGTCTCTTTACCAATCACTCGGTAGCTGGGGCAAGTCGCCAAACAAAACCCACAATGGACGCAGGCGTCTAGTAATTTTTGCGCGGGCGGTTGTTGTGGGTCAAACCCTTGGCTGTCAGGTCTGTTTAGGGGAGGCTGAGCTCCTCCAGGCTGAGTAAGAGGGGGTTCGGGTGCTGACATGGGAGGGTTCACAATTGTGACTGTTGGTGAGCGTGAGGCTGCTAGAGGGCGGCTTAATTGAGGCTGCTGGGACTCATGCTTATGCTAGTCCAATATTGCGATCGCACGACTCACCAAGGTCTCAGCAACCAAGCCATTAACAGCCATCAATTGATCAGCGCTAGCAGTGGTTTCCCCTCTTTTCCAGCTTAGGCAATCCCGCCGACATTGGCTCCGTAGCATCACAGGTTCTAACATACCACTGGCTCCCCCTGTCACTCCCAGCAGGGCGTCTCCTGCAAATAATTGCTCAAAGTCTGAATCACTCAAAAACTGACCATCAGCTGCCTGACAAGATTGCCAAGCGACATCCTCTGGTCGATAGAGGCGGCGAGGGCTAATCACTGAGACAATCCGGGTACCGATGTCCTGCTCGGCTAACTGGGCCGCTGCGGCAAAGACGGGTAGGAGTACCATATCTCCGATGACCGCCAACACAAGGGTTTTGCTGCCGGGTGTTTCTTGAAGGAGGATTGCACCTGTTGTGAGGGCTTGCCGAGTTTGCGCTAAGGTGGTGCGGACCGGCAAGGGTGATTTACTGGCGAATATGGGAATACCCTTATTCTTTGCGGTTAAGGCCCAGTCGTAGCAAACCTGAATACTATTGGCATCGCAGGGAAACAAGGGAAAGATATTACCATTGCGGATCATGGCTGCTAAGTAATTCTCAATCTCGGGGCGCTGATGGGTCCAACCATTGCGGCCCTGTTCTAGGGCGCCAGCCGTGAAGAGTGCGATCGCAGCTGGTGTCGGGCGGCGCAACTCAGCCATTGCTTGGGTGACGGTCTGCCACAGGGGTAACCCATTGATGGCAAAGGATTCATAGGAGCACCAAAGACTGCGCGCACCAAAGAGAGATAAACCGGCGGCCAAGCCAGCACAGGCATCTTCACTTAAGGGTTCATAGACTTGACCTTCAGGTTGCTGAAAGTAGAGGTCATCCACCGTTGGATGGATAATTTTGAGCGCCTGGTTGATATTGTTAATCCCAGAGGCAGCATTGCCATCCGCATTAGAGACGATAAATGCCGGATCCTGCTGGCCAACATGGGCAACCAGCTCACCCATCGCAGTCGTGGCCACCTGAGAATCATGATGGCGTTCAAATTCTTGTAGGGGCAGAGGGCCAATTTCCGGCAAGGGTCGTTCCTGCTCCGTCACGGCTTGTTGGCTCGCGGGTCCACCAGCAGCCCGCTCAAAATTGGTGCGCGTCAGTGCCCAAGCCGCTGGTGACAAAGCTAAGGATTTCAGTGCAGCCACCACCGCTTCGTGATCCAGGCTGTGATGAGCATAAAGATTGTGAGATTGCGCTCCCCGCGCATGAACCCCTGCCCCCTTAAGCTGCTTAACAATCAACACCGTCAACTGCCCATTCAAGGCTGATGCCGCTGCTTGCTCGGCTGCGGCTAAGATTGCTCCGGTGAAAGCCAGTCGCTGCTGCCAACCAAAGCGAGTACTATCCACATATTCACCGGGTTGATCAGCGTCATCATAGTCCTTAGCATTCACTAAAATAACTTGATCAAAGCCATTCCCCTGCCAATAGTTGATCATCTCAGCATTGGACTGAGTGGCAACCATACTGTGATGCTCTTGGCTATACCCATTCCAGACTAAAATTGGCAAAAAATTAGTCATCTGGGGATAGGCCGTATGGAAATGACCCATACTGCTCATAATATAGGGTTCGCCTAGTCCCCCATCGCCGATGGTAACAGGGAACAGCACCTGGGGATGAAGCTTTGCACCAGCCATGGCAAAATGCTGACCCTGACCAAGGGGACCCGCTGGACTGAGTAATCCAGGAATTTGGCCAGATAGATGTCCCAGCAAGCCATCCTTCTCCCGAAACCGTTTACACATCTCGGTGACGGTGTGAATGCCCATGGCCTCTAAGGACCGATCTAGAAACATATTGCTGTAGAAGCCTGGGGCATGATGCCCCACCTCCGTGACAATATTTTTATGGCCCAGCATCACGAAGGCGGCGATGCAGTCGGCAATGCTAGCAAAGCCGCCGGGATGTCCTGAGGCTTTACTCGCTGTCACTTGCAAGGTTAAATAACGTAGAGCATCGGCAGCTAGAAGGGTTTGAAAAATAGCGCCTGGCTCCTGCACCGAGCTAATCGCCCCCTGATCGGCTTGAATCGCTGGCTCCTTACCCAGCCTGTCAAAGTCAGGCAGTTCAGATCCAAAATATTGAATCCCCTGACAAAAATTGGGAATGGAACTGACGCTGGTCATGAATGAACCTCTGTAGTTACGGCATGTTATGGCGGAGTCGCTCTGCGATTTTGGTAGGGAGGAGGACGGACATTAGGGGGCCTCTAACCGCTGATAGACCGTTAGCAAAGCATTTGTGTCCCCAACATTGCCTGGGAACAACACTACCGGTAAGTTAGGAAATCGGGGATGATCAACCGCCGTGCAGACCATAGAACAACCTGGCAATATCTGCCCCAATAGTCTGGTTGTCCTCAGCTTGAGTCCCTGACTCAAGGTGTCATTAGAGGTAATGCCCCCCTTACTCACTAAATAGCCAAGGGTGGGGGGAAGTCGCCCGATCACCTGCATAAGCAGGGCCGAAACCTGCAACCCAAATGCCAATCGGCTGGGTATGTCCTTAAAGGTCAACTCTTGTCGACTGGTATACACCACTGGGGTCTGGCTTTGTCCGTGGGCGGCGCTGATCTGATCCAAAATGCTTCCCAAGAGGGTCTGGGCTTGTTCTCCAGGCTGTAACAATTGCGAAACATCGAACCTCGATGCCCACAATATGAGGGGCTTGCAAAAGAATATTCAGTTGTTCAGTGGTTTTTGTACATGGGAGCCAATGATAAAGACGCCGGGCTGATGGTCGCGGACATATTGTCCCATGGCTTCAGGGGGGATAGGTTGGGGCGGCAATTGGGCTAAGGCTGTTAACAAGCTGGCGGCGCTGCGAAACAGAAAGCGTTTGCCTTGCTGGGTCGCGAGTAGAATGTCGCTGGCAAAGGCGTCTAGGTCTGTCTGGGTTTCGGCATCTACCACCGCCGGTTGATTGATTGCTAATTGCATCAGGCGTGGCAGACGTTCTTCTGCCGGGTCCTTGGTCAGGAATCGCCACACTTGGGCTGCTGCGATCTGGCCCGCTGTTTTTTCGGCCACATAGTCCGGTAGATAGCTATGGTGATAGCCAAATACAGAATCTTGGGCAAATTCGGTTTGATGGACGGGGGTTGGTACCCCCTCAATAATCAGGTAATGGACACTATCTATGGTGATGCGTCCCCCCTCGAGGAAGGCGGGTACCAGAAAATGAGCATCAAAGGGGCCTAATTCTGCCGCAATTACGTCGGTCTCTAAGGGGTAATGGCCTCTGAGGGTTGAGTCAGAGCGGCTCACCACTAGATAGTCGGTGATGCCTAGGGTTGCGATCGCAGTTTTCAAATTTTTACAGACTTCCCTCAAAACCTGCTCTGCCTCTGAAGGCGCAAGGGAGCGGGTATTCGTCAGCACAAAAAACAGGGGTGCAGCATCCGCTAACCCGAGACAGAGGGTTGCTACATCCCATTGGGTTAAGAGCAGGCAGCTATGGACTGTTTGGGATCCAGTGGGGTCATCGTCGAGAACAATAATTTTGGCGTTGACCGGCATGAGCTGTATCCCATCGAACGATGTTAACGTGCCTTTACGTAAGGACCGAATTTACTTGCAGGCGAGGTCTTAATTAAGGAACGAGCCTATCAGTATCTCTGTGATTACCGCCTCAAGCACAGGCTTACTCCTAAGCTTGACATGAATTGAGTCAAATAAGGGCGCACAGTCATGCGCCCCAGGGAGTGTCGATTTGCAATTAGGAAGTTGAATAAACTTCGTCATGGGTTTAATTATATATAGAGTATAACAAACTATCAAGAACTTTAAAATTGATATTTATCAATATATAAAATTAACAAGCCCATTTTTCACCCCGGTCTATTCGTCAATCAGCGCCAAGAGACAATGAGAGCAATGTTCATCATTGCTCTCATTGTCAGTAGCCTAGCCCTGTTTCTTCAATAAATTGATACTATGACAAAGTGCTATTTGCCTTGCTGCTGTTCCCTAATATTCGGAATATTTAACTTATGCCTGCCAAGTCTTCACGGGTAAATGACCCTGCTTTCAAGGGTCCAGAAACTGATGCAAATATCTCATACCCCTGGCATAGTCACAGCTTTGAAGAAGCACTGGATTTATTGGAATCTGATTCCACTCAGGGCCTTAATCTTGAGCAAGTCGCTGAGCGCTTTAGCCGCTACGGTTCCAATGAATTAGAAACAACAGCTGGGCGATCTAACTGGGAAATTCTGTTTGATCAGTTTAAAAACATCATGTTAGTGATGTTGATTGCTGTAGCCATTGTCTCAGCAGTTCTAGATATTGCCGCAGCAGAGTTTCCGAAGGATGCTGTAGCCATTTTTGCCATTGTTATTCTGAATGGTTGGCTGGGTTATATCCAGGAAAGTCGTGCTGAACAGGCCCTAGCAGCCCTCAAAAAAATGGTCTCCTCCCAAGTACGAGTTATGCGCCAAGGCCAGGATATTGGGATCGATTCCAAGGAGTTAGTTCCTGGAGATATTATCTATCTAGAAGCAGGGGTGCAAGTGCCAGCAGATGGGCGGTTACTCAATTCTGCGAGCTTGCAAATTCGGGAGGCAGCCCTTACAGGAGAAGCGGAAGCCGTCACTAAGCAAGCTGAACAAATTTTGTCAGAACAGGCCGATCTGGGCGATCGGATTAATCTAATCTTTCAAGGAACCGAGGTGATCCAAGGCCGAGGGACGGCCCTGGTGACGAGCATCGGCATGCGGACTGAGCTGGGCAAAATCGCCACCATGATTCAAGAGGTAGAGGTAGAGCCGACCCCTTTGCAGCAACGCATGACTCAGTTAGGCAATGTCTTGGTTTCTGGCTCCTTAGCCTTGGTGGCCTTGGTGGTAGTTGGAGGGATCTGGCATGCTGGCAATTTTGACAAGGTGAGTGAGTTGCTGGAGGTCTCCTTGAGTATGGCCGTCGCAGTGGTGCCCGAAGGCTTACCCGCTGTGATTACCGTTACCTTAGCCCTAGGAACTCAGCGGATGGTGCGTCGCAATGCCCTGATTCGCAAGCTACCTGCGGTAGAAACCCTCGGCTCTGTCACCACGATTTGCTCTGATAAAACAGGCACCCTGACCCAAAACAAGATGGTGGTTCAGCAGGTACAAACCTTAGAGAACAGCTATCGGGTGACCGGTACTGGCTATATTCCTCAAGGAGAGTTTCTGGAGGCTGATCAAGTCGTTTCACCGAAGCAAGATCCAGGGTTGTCCACCTTGGTGGCGGTAGGGGCGATCTGTAATGATGCTTGTCTGCAAAAGGAAGAGGGGGAATGGTCGATTCTCGGTGATCCAACGGAAGGGGCCCTCTTAGCCTTAGCGGGCAAAGCCGGGTTAGCCCCTGTCACCCTGAGTAATGTATTTTCGCGCCTGGCTGAAATTCCCTTTTCTTCAGAGCGTAAGCGCATGAGCGTGATCTGTAGCACTGATCAGAATCATGGGCTAGCTGATCTTGCCCTCGCTCAGTTTCCGCAAATGCTATTGATGAAGGGATCACCTGAGCTGGTTCTAGACCATTGCCTGCAGGTGCAAACTGCGGACCAAGTGAACCCGTTACTGGCAAAGCACCGCGATCTCATCCTCAATCAAAATAATTCCATGGCTGCTCAAGGTTTACGAGTCCTGGGTATGGCCTTTAAGCCCCTAGACAAAACGCCAGATCAATCGACCCTCCTTGACGCTGAACAGGGTCTTATTTGGCTGGGACTTGTGGGTATTTTGGATGCCCCTCGGCCCGAAGTTCAGACTGCCGTTGCCCGTTGTCGGCAGGCCGGAATCCGTCCCGTGATGATCACCGGTGACCATCAGCTCACTGCCATGGCCATTGCTCAACAAATTGGGATTACCCAGGCGGGTGATCCCATTCTCAATGGTCATGATTTAGAGCAGATGACCCCGCTGAATTAGAAGCGCA
>JAAUUW010000111.1 GCA_012030735.1 Acaryochloridaceae cyanobacterium SU_2_1 | reverse complement strand
AGATTGGGCGAGGGTATAGGGTAAACCCAGGCTCACAATGGACGATGTCCCATCAAAGCATCTTCATTAACAATGTCAAGACCCATACGCACAATCGGGCGATGGTTCGGCAAAACTGTCAGTATCCACAATATCGAGATGAACCGCCGTCACAGGACGATTCCCAGGCAAGGTGCTAGTATGAGCAATTTCTAGAGTTCTCGCTGCAATAGGCCGATGGTTGGGCAAGGGGGCAGACTGATATAGCTCAATTGCACCTTCTTCAGGGGTTGAACTGGATGTAGCCATAAATTAGACTCCTACAACAAGGGGGAAAAACAAAGTTTAGTTAACCGAATAATTCAAATAATCCAAAGATTTGATAAGAACAGTAACTCTATTTGATGATAATGGACAAGTTGACCTAAGGCCATGCCCTTAGTTGATTTTTGTCCTTTGGATAGCTGAGCCTAAAGCCCAGATTTACTCAGGACATGCCAAGCTCTCACGGGTTGACACACCCGTCACCGGATTAACCCCATCCGCATATTCACACATCATATTCACTTGAATTTTGTCGATGAAGGCATAGGAAAAATCTGCCCCTGTGATCGTGGCTTTGGAAAACCGACTACTGGTGAGCATGGCATCTGTAAAAATAGCATTGGTTAAGTCTGCTTCATTAAACAACACCCGATCAGCAAAGCTTTCCGTCAGATCAGCACCTCTTAAATCAGCCCTTTCAAAGGTAGCCATCGTTAAAATCGTGCCCTTAAGATTGGCCCCTTGTAAATTAGCCTTAATTAACACAGCACCAGCTAAGGAAGCTCCTTCAAAATTTTTATTGGTAAAATCTTGATATCGCAAGTCAGCGAAGGTAAAGTTTTGTCCCCCCTCCTCTGCCCAAGCAGGAGAGAGATAGGGACTAAGAATGGCCCCTGCCAACCACACCCATGCGATGACTACGATCAGAACCAGTGTCTTGCTAAAATTTAGCCCACTCCTTGGTGATGTTTTTGATTGGCTCATGAGACTTAAACCCTTTTTACGTCGCTCCTTCTCATCCTCTCATTTCTGGCGGCTAATCAGTTCAGCGTTTGATTAACTACACCGATTTACTCCAGAGTGGACTATCCATGTTCTGCTTGATCTCAAGCGAACTTCGCTTCAAGCTAGGCCAGCGTTTTTCTAGTCAGTGCTTGCTCAATATCTGACTGGATAGCCTGATCCCTTTACCTGAAGGCTAGCCTACGCTCGCAGAGAAAAGCCCAGACAAATCCTGAGGATATAAAAATCTTAGGCAGGTTCTCGTCATGCTCAACACAATCTTGATTACCATGAGTGGTGATAATCTGAAGAATCACTTTCAGCAGCATTCCGTCCCATCCCTTACCCCCCTATCCTTAACGACCATGAGCAGCAATCCTTCAGTTCAACTTCCAGAGTTCCAAAATGACTTGCTGACGACGGCCTTTGAGTTGCCTGAACGCTGTGAGCTTAGCAATCGGACAGGAATGGATAGCGAAACCCTTAAGCGCGCATTCCTGAATAATCTTTTCTATGTTCAGGGAAAATTTCCAGCCTTAGCAACGCGCAATGATTACTACATGGCCCTAGCCTATACCGTTCGAGATCGCCTCCTACAGCGTTGGATCAATACGGCTGCCACCTATACTGAACTCGGATCCCGCACCGTTGCCTATTTCTCAGCAGAGTTTTTGATGGCCCCATCTGGGCAATAACCTGATCAACCTTGGTATCTATAATCAAGTAGAGCAGGGCATGGCCGAATTGGGGTTGAACCTAGAGGAACTATTTGAAGAAGAAGAAGAACCCGGGTTGGGCAATGGGGGGTTAGGGCGCTTAGCCGCTTGCTATCTTGATTCCTTGGCAACCCTGGAAATACCCACCTTGGGCTATGGCATTCGCTACGAATTTGGCATCTTTGACCAAGATATTCGCGATGGCTGGCAAGTTGAACGAACCGATAAATGGCTACGGTCTGGGAATCCTTGGGAAATAAGCCGACCAGAATGGGCGGTAGAAATCAAATTGGGAGGCTATACCGAAAACTATACTGACGATAAGGGTCAATATCGATCTCGTTGGGTGCCCGATCAGATTGTCAAAGGTATTCCTTACGACACACCCATCTTGGGATATCAGACTAATACAGCCAACACCTTGAGATTATGGACTGCTGAGGCACCAGAATCCTTTGACTTTAGATCCTTTAACTCTGGCGATTATCTGGGTGCCGTTTACGCCAAGATGATTTCCGAGAATATCTCTAAGGTGTTATATCCGAATGATGATTCCTCTCAGGGCAAACAACTGCGCCTCACACAGCAATTTTTCTTTGTGTCTTGTTCTTTGCAAGACATGATTCGCATTATGTTCGGCCAAAATTTGCAACTGGATAATTTTCATGAGAAATTTGCCATCCAACTGAACGACACCCATCCAGCTATCTCCGTGGTAGAACTGATGCGCTTATGTCTTGATCATCATGATATGTCTTGGGATCAAGCTTGGTTCATCACCCAAAAGACCTTTGCCTATACCAACCATACCCTTTTACCCGAGGCCCTAGAGCGATGGCCCATTGCCTTGTTTGGAAAGCTTCTACCGCGTCACCTTGAACTAATTTATGAGATCAATCAGCGCTTTTTGGACGAAGTGCGAATTCGCTTCCCCGATGATGATGTCCGTTTAGAGCGTATGTCGTTGATTGATGAATCAGGAGAGCGATATGTACGGATGGCCCATTTGGCCTGTGTGGGGAGCCATGCCATTAATGGAGTCGCAGCACTGCATACGGAACTACTCAAGCAGGATGTGCTGCAAGACTTCTATGAAATGTATCCTGATCGATTCACCAATAAAACCAATGGGGTAACCCCCCGTCGGTTTATAGTTCTCAGCAACCCTGAGTTAACAAAGCTAATCACAAGCAAGATTGGCGATCGCTGGATCAAACGATTAGAGGAACTCAAACAACTAGAAGCCTTTGTGGAGGATCCTCAGTTTCAACTAGAGTGGCGACGCATCAAGCAGCAAAGCAAAACAGCCTTGGCAAACTATATCCAAGAAAAACAACAATATCACCGTTGATCCTGAATCATTGTTTGATATTCAGGCAAAACGGTTCCATGAATATAAGCGCCAACATCTCAATCTTTTGCATATCGTCACCCTTTATAACCGCATTAAGGCCAATCCTAATATCGAAATGACCCCCCGCACCTTTATCTTTGCAGGCAAGGCAGCACCGGGTTACTTTGTCGCTAAGTTAATCATCAAATTGATCAACTCTGTGGGTAGTGTGGTCAATCGAGATCCCGATGTTCGGGATCGCCTAAAGGTGATTTTCTTGAAAGACTACAACGTGAAATTGGCTCAGCGAATTTATCCAGCCGCTGATCTTTCAGAACAAATTTCAACCGCAGGCAAAGAGGCTTCAGGCACAGGAAATATGAAATTTGCCCTTAATGGTGCCCTCACCATTGGAACCCTAGATGGTGCCAATGTCGAGATGCGAGAAGAGGTGGGCGCTGAAAACTTCTTTCTCTTTGGCCTGACTACAGAAGAGGTCTATGCCCAGCGTGCTGCTGGCTATAATCCACGAGACTATTACTATGCTAATCCTGAACTAAAATTGGCGATTGATCGAATTGCCTCTGGATTCTTTTCCCAAGGAGATGCGGAGTTGTTTCAGCCCTTGATTGAATCTCTGCTGAACCACGATCAGTATTTTCTATTGGCTGACTATGCTGACTATATTGCCTGTCAAGATCGGGTCAGCGCCGTCTATCGAGATCAACCACAATGGACAAGGTTATCGATCCTCAATTCAGCACGCATGGGTAAATTTTCCTCTGATCGCTCCATTCAAGACTATTGTCAAGATATTTGGCAGATTGAACCGGTCGCCGTGGAATTGCGCCAATGTTAACCCTTGCCATGGGATGAAAAATGGAGGAGCTGTTAGGGGCTCTTGCTCAGGGTCAGTCCCTGACTGTGGCTGGGCAAAGAGACCTAAGGGCCTGGATGTTGGGGGATCCTGGGTATGCTCAAGCATTTCAGCTCTCACCAGATACGGTGGATGAGAAGATCCAAGCTCAAGCCCAAGTCTTGCCCTTGGTCTATCCAGAGATTGCACGGTTTTGGCAAGAGAATTGTCAGCAAGAGTTCTCTGCCCTAGAACCTCTATGGTGGCTCTGGCTACCCTTGGCCCTGCGGTTAGTGGAGGCTCACAAAAGAGTTCAAAAAGCGGAGCAGCGTGCTTATATTCAGGGCCTTTTGGGTATGCAGGGAGCGGGCAAAACCACCCTGGCGACGATTGTGTGCTTCATTCTAGGGAGGTTGGGCTATTCTTGCTGTAGCCTGTCCATTGATGATTTTTATCTTCCCTATGATCAACGACAACAGTTGCTGCAGCAGGATCCACGGTGGCATGGCGGGGTCCTCCTGGAACCCATGATCTGCCCTTAGCGATACAGGTACTTCAACAGTTTCGAAGGACTATCAATGCTGATGGTCGGGTGCAAGTTCCTCGGTTCGATAAGTCAGCTTGGAGGGGACAGGGCGATCGCAGCCATTTTGAGCCGATCCCTCTCTGCGAAATTGTCCTGTTTGAAGGTTGGTTTGTGGGGACAAAACCCATTGATCCTCAAGCATTTGACCAGGCTCCAGCGCCCATTAACAGCCCTGCGGATCGACAATTTGCCCGAGATATAAATTGGCAACTGCAAGCCTATCTGCCGCTATGGGAATGCTTGGATAGCTTAATTGTCTTGGACTTAGCTGATTATCGTTTAAGTAAACAGTGGCGCCAAGAGGCCGAGCAGCAAGCAATTGCGGCGGGCCAATCTGGTATGAGTGAGACTGAAGTCGATGATTTTGTGGACTATTTTTGGCGATCGCTGCACCCCGAACTGTTTGTAAAGCCCTTATTAAGGGCCACTCATGGCGTCGATTTAGTGATCACAATTAATCAAGATCATAGGATTGGAACTATCTACCAGCCTAACAACCCCTTGAAAGATGCTGATATTTGAAGCATGAACAATGTCCAAATTGTTACCCGATACCGATGAGCTAAAACAAATGGGAATAATATAACTGGAGAAAAGTGTGATGAACTTAAATGCCTCTTGAGGAGATCGGTTCAGCTCTTTTCCTGAACCTTATTTCAGATCATGTCATCGAGAAACCTATGCTCAAAATAGCGGTTGGTCACAGCAACGATCCAGAGTCTTCAGAAGCAATTGATGAAATCATTGCCCAATGTCAGGCTGACTTAGCTGGGGTACAGCCCCAAGCAGGGATTCTCTGGTCAGCCTTTGATTTTGACCATGAGCTAGTGCTAGCGCGCATTAATCAAGTTTTTCCTGGGATAGAGTTGATTGGTGGAACTACCGATGGTGAAATCTCTTCTGTCTTAGGCTTTCAACAGGATTCACTCACCCTGATGTTGCTATGTTCTGAGGATATTGAAATCCGAGCGGCGATAGGCCGTCAGGTTTCCGAAGATCCAGAGGGGATTGCCTATCAAGCTGCTTTCGAAGCTCAGCAACTTTTGAAGATGGCTCCTCAGTTCTGTCTCGCAGTTTCAGAGAGCTTAAGGACAAGTGCAGCCCTAACTCTCAAGGGCCTACAATCGGCGCTAGGCAATGTTCCGGTCTTTGGTGGTGCCACTGCAGATCAAGCTAAAATGGAGAAAACCTATCAGTTTATAAACTGAAGTGTTAAGTGATACAGTTCCTTTTTTGTTGTTTGCCGGCAAGGTTCTCTTCTCCCATGGTGTTGCGAGTGGCTGGCAACCACTCGGCAAGCGCAGTCGGATCACTAAGGCCGTCAATCATACAATTTACGAAATTGATCATCGGCCAGCCCTAGAGTTTTATCATTATTACTTAAACGATTTTGTTCCGGATGCCGCCTACCCTTAGCCATCTATCCCCCCGGAGAAGATACCTTTTATTTGCGGGGTGCATTGTCCCATGACCCAGAGCTAGGCAGTATTGTGGCTTCGGGTGACGTACCCGAAGGTGCTGTGGTTCAGATTACCGGAGGCGTCTCTCGAGGATGTCATTGGCGGTACCCGCTCTGCCTTTGCCCATGCCCTCGCTCACTATCCCGGCTCAAAACCCGACTTAGCCCTTGTGTTTTCCTGTGCCTGGCGGCGCTATGTGTTAGGCACACGCACCAATGATGAATATGAAGCCATCCAGGAACAACTTGACGATCCACTCCCCTTTTGTGGCTTTTACACCTTTGGTGAAATGGCCCCTTTTCAGCATAAAACTCAGGCATTTCTCCACAACACAACCTTTGTCACCTTATTGATTGGCAGTCAGTAATCGCTTATGGAATCTATAGATGAGGCAGCGATTATCAAACAACTTCAGAAGGAAAATCGAATTCTCAAGAAGCGGCTCGAACGATCTGAACTGGATCGGAGCAAATTAGAAGAAACAAACCGGAACAAAACCTCGCTGCTGAAACAGGTTATTTGTGAGTTTCAAGAATCCCAGGGAATTCTTGAACAAAAAAGTAAGGCGCTAGAACAGGCGATTGAGCATCTAAAGTTGGCCCAGTCCCAGCTGGTTGAAATAGAAAAACTAAATGCCTTAGGCACCTTGGTGGCGGGGGTTGCCCATGAAATCAATACTCCCGTTGGCACTGGGATCACCTTGGCCTCTACCCTAGCAGATGAAACAGAGGCTTTGATCGCAGCAGTTGCTGAAGGTGGGTTGTTGCGATCGCAGTTTAATGGCTATCTTGAAACGGCCCAAGAAGTGACGAGACTACTGGTCAGCAATCTGAATCGAGCCGGTGCCTTGGTCCAAAGCTTTAAGCAGGTTGCGGTCGATCAAGCTAGCCTAGAACGACGGACTTTTAACGTCAAGGAATATTGCCAAGAGATTGTGACTAGCCTATCGCCAAAGCTGAAACGAACCTTACACAGCTTTGAGCTGAGCGGTGATCCCAATATCTTGATAGACAGCTATCCAGGGGCCTTCGCACAAATTATTACTAACTTGATTACAAATTCTTTAACTCATGCTTACCCTAAGGCTGAGGCGCAGGGTACCCTCTGCTTACATATTTCCCAACAAGACAGTCTACTGATTGTGCAATATGAAGATAATGGTTGTGGCATACCCAGGGCTAATATTGATAAGATCTTTGAACCCTTCTATACCACGGCTCGGCACCGAGGCGGTACCGGCTTGGGGTTGCATATCATTTATAATTTAGTGACTCAAACCCTCGGCGGCAACATTCAGGTTAAAAGTAAAACTGAACAGGGCACTCGCTTCACGATCAGCCTACCCCTCAAGGTAGCATCCAATCTTTAGAGGAATAAAAAAGAACTCAAGAACTGGGCATTCTAAGTGAAGAAGATATCAATTAAACTGATAGTAACGAAGGCTTTGGACCCTTCCATCAATCTCAGCCATATTGGCTTTAATCTGTGATTTACGAATTGTCATCAAATGCCCCTTAGCCTGAACTCATCTCAGCCAAATTCAGACGGTGCCTTGCAATTCAGGGATGAAGAATTGCTTTTCACTGAAGAGATTGATGTCGGCAATCAAGATGCTTTTAGCCCTCAGATGGGTGCAGAGGGAGGCCATCAACTCCAGGCATGGAAGGTGATCATTATTGACGATGAACCTGCCGTTCACCAAGCCACCCAATTGGCCCTCAAGAATTTTTATTTTTGAGGGGAAACCTTTAGTTTTTTTGTCAGCCTATTCCGCCGAAGAAGGAAAAAAATTACTGGATAAAAAGCATCTAGAAATAGCCTTTGTGCTATTAGATGTAGTGATGGAAACCCATGATGCAGGGTTACAGGTTGTCCAATATATTC
Source organism: Acaryochloridaceae cyanobacterium SU_2_1 (assembly GCA_012030735.1). Taxonomy (GTDB): domain Bacteria; phylum Cyanobacteriota; class Cyanobacteriia; order Thermosynechococcales; family Thermosynechococcaceae; genus Acaryochloris. The sequence goes on along the minus strand of JAAUUW010000111.1, from coordinate 2,736 downwards.
GAAAATCCCTGAACAATCATCATCTGCGAATTATTTTGCGCACGGGCATCCTGGTGAAGCCCCCGCAGAGTCTATTATTCTTGACTACGATATCAACGACTATAAGCTGAAGGTGGAGCTAACGCGCAAACAACTACTCACCACAGTGATCACTTCCCTGAGAGCCTATCGAGATATCATGATCATTGAGGAGCAGCGCAAGGAACTATCCCAAACCTTGTACTCCTTAAAGCAGACCCAACAGCAGCTCCAAGAATATTCTTACAACCTTGAATTAACCGTTGCTAAGCGTACGGCCGCTTTAGAGGATGCTAACCAGAAGCTGCACCGTTTGGCGATGCTAGATGGGCTAACTCAGGTGGCTAATCGTCGATCTTTGGATGACTATTTATTCAAGCAATGGCTATTGTTAGGACAGCAAAGACAGCCCCTATCCTTGATTATGGTGGATGTCGATTTCTTTAAGCTCTACAACGATTTCTATGGTCACCAACTCGGGGATCAATGCCTATGCAAGGTGGCTCAAGCCATGACCGAAGCGCTCGAGCGACCTGTGGATTTTGTGGCTCGGTATGGGGGAGAGGAGTTTGCGATCGCACTCCCCTTCACTGCATATATCAGGGCAGTCCAGGCCGCCAAAAAAATCATGACCACCGTGCAATCTTTAAAAATGGCTCATGAAACCTCTCCGATTAGTGATTGGGTGACCCTTAGTTTAGGCATTTCTAGCATCGTACCTCTACCAGAGCTATCCCTAGAAATCCTGATCAAGACTGCAGACCAAGCGATGTATCAGGCAAAGCAAGCAGGACGCAATCAATATTGCATTTACCAACTGCCCGATTAAAGCCCCTCTATTGCACAGGCTGGGACAGACCGACTCAAGAGAGTTGAGGGAGCCCTTGCAATTTAGTAAGCCGCCAAATTGCAAAGGTTTAGAGCCCCTCAAGACTACTTACGGCTAAGAGCCTTAGGTGAGCGTGCCACCGATATTCACAAGCAAGGCCTGCAAAGTAGGCACAAAAAAGCTGAGAATATAGCGAGGATAGAGACCAATCCCCAGAGTAATCATCAGCAGAGGAAAGATACTGACGACCTCCCGTAGATTGATATCTGCTAACTCTTCCCACTTCGGATTAGAAGGCCCTAGCAACACACGGCGCACCATGAACAATAAATAGCAGGCAGCCAGCAGAATCCCTAAACAGGCAAAGGCAGTGTAGATCTTGTCGTATTCATAGGAGCCTAACAAGACCAAAAACTCACTCACAAAACCACTCAGGCCCGGCAACCCCAAGGAGGCGAGGGAGAAAAATACCAAGAGGCCAGAATAGACGGGCAATTGGGCATTGAGACCGCCAAACACGTTCATGTCGCGAGTATGGGCGCGGTCATAGAGAACACCCACCAACAAGAATAAGGCACCCGTAATCACCCCATGGCTAAACATCTGCAACATCGCACCGTTAAAGCCATTAGTAGAAAAGGCTGCCAGCCCCAGCAGCACAAAACCCATGTGACTAATGCTAGAGTAGGCCACCATCTTTTTAAAGTCGGTTTGGGCAAGGGCCACAAAACCACCGTAGACAATGCCAATGGCCGCCAAAATCGCTAAATAAGGCCGAAACCAGTTGGCAGCCTCTGGCAAGATCGGAAAGCTAAATCGAAAGAAGCCATATGTGCCCATCTTTAGCAATACACCGGCCAGGATGACGCTGATGGGTGTTGGAGCTTCCACATGGGCATCGGGAAGCCAGGTATGGAAGGGGAAGGTGGGGACCTTAACAGCAAAACCCACAAAGAGAGCCAAGAAGACAAGTTTTTGAAAGCCAAACCCAAAGTCCATGCCCGTCAACTCCATCAAGTTGAAGGTATGGGGTTCAGAGTTGAAGTAGAGGGCTAGAATGCCCACCAGCATTAGTAGGCTGCCTGTAAAGGTATACAGAAAAAACTTCATGGCTGCATATTCTTTGCGTGCCCCGCCCCAAATACCGATCAAGAAATACATCGGTACTAAAACAATTTCCCAAAAAACATAGAACAAAATCAGGTCTAGGGCGAGGAAGGTCCCCATCATCCCCGTGACCAAGAATAGATAGAGGCAATAATATTCCTTCTCGCGATTTTTAATACTAAAGGAGCCAATGCAGGCCAGGGTAGAAATTAAGGCCGTCAGCACCACCATCGGGAAGCTAATCCCATCGGTTCCCAAGAGGTAGTAGACATTGAGCTGAGGAATCCAGAGAGCTTTCTCTACAAGCTGAAAGCCTGTTTCCTGGGGATCAAACTGCAAAAAGGCGATCAAGGTGATCCCATTCAGCAAGGCCATATTGGCTAAGGCGATCCATTTATATAGACTGGCTTGGGCCTTAGGCAGAAAAAAGATAATTGCTATCCCAACCAGCGGGGAAAATATTATCAAGGATAAAAGATGAGATGCCATAAAACTCCTCTCTGAGCAATGGAAGTTCTTTGAAGCCTGTGGTTAATTCAAAGGACAAAAATAACAAGACGCTGACACAGGTAATCAGGAGATAAAACTGGGTAGAACCCGTTTGGAATAGTTTGAGGAGATCGCCACCAACAACAGTGCCTCGACCCGTAAGATTGACTAGACCATCCACAATGGTGCGATCAATCCATAGCTGAAGTTGACTCATCTTGGTCATGGCGGTGGCAGAGCCGTTCACTAAGCCGTCAATCACAATTTTGTCAAAGCCAAATAGGAACTGACCA
>JAAUUW010000110.1 GCA_012030735.1 Acaryochloridaceae cyanobacterium SU_2_1 | reverse complement strand
TTGCCAAACAGAATAGAGTCCTGATCTTGAAGGCGACGGGACCGGCATTTAACACCATTGACCTTAATCCCATTGGTACTGCGTTGACCTTGCAAGTCTCCATCAATCAGCAAAACCCATATTCATTGGGGTCTGAACTCGTGACCCGCAATAATAGGGCATGCTGGCGAGAAACGGCCTTTGAGGGCAAGACAATAGAATTAGTCAGATCCCGACCCAAGGAATGGGAAGTCGCCTCTAGGGGAATCAGCCGAACACCTTTATTTTCCTGAAAAACAAGAAGATGTCGCACCTTTCTGGATTGATTAATATCCACAAGCTAATTATGCTCAAGCTTCTTCAGAGATGTGCTCCAAGCCAAAAAGAGAAAGAGTAGGAAGAACCAGCGAAATTTCTAAGAATTCCTACAACAGCCGTACAACCAATAATTGGCTTGTCCCCCGCTCCCAGCCAAACAAGCTAGGTTCTTATCACTATAATGCCCAAAGAATAACCGAAGGTCAGCAAACAACTAAGAATATTCCCTCCCTCGCCAAAAAATCTCAAGGTAGCAACTCATCCAAACCTAGGTAGATAGCTTAAACAGATAGATCCTTGCTTGCTCAGGGGTCTCTTCCCTCCCTACAATTGGGAAATATTGTCCATTCTGTAAGTGCAGTCCTCTTCTGAATGATGTCTAAGTCAGCTACGCCGATTAAAATTGAGGTACAACTCCTGGGAGGACATTGCCATCAGCTGTATCTGAAATCTGACGATCCGTTGCTGCAACGGTTATTTCAGGCGATCCTCGGGCAAACACAAACGATGAGCAAACCAGAGTTATTTCAACTACCGCTTCCGGGAGGTCGCTCAGCCTTATGTTTCTCTAGTCAACAACTGGTAGGGTTTGTGACTGAGCCTGCCATCTATATGCAGACCCCCTCAGTCCCTGCACCAACACCGGAGATCATTCCCTCTCCCTATGTGCAACTGGATCAGTTTCTAACCCCAAAACAACAGCAAGCACTCTTCAATTCAGCAATTGAGCAAGAGTTGGCCTTTGTGCCTACTCAAACCACCACAGATGCTGTCGATTACCGTCAGTCCCTGATTCTGCCTAACTTAAATGGCTTGGCAAAGCCGATTTTAGCTCGTATTGCCGAAGTGCTGCCAGGGGTTTTACAGCAACTGGATTTACCCTTGTTTACAGCCTCTGAAATCGAATCTCAGCTGACCGCCCATAATGATAGCAACTTTTACAAAATTCATAACGATAACGGTAGCCCTGAGGACTGTGACCCGAGAGCTGACTTTATGTTTATTATTTTTATCGTGATCCGAAGCCCTTTTCAGGTGGTGAACTGCTGATCTATGACAGCAAAATTGAAAATAATTTTTATGTAGCAGCAGATTCATTCCATAAGGTTGACCCTCGCAACAACAGCATCGTCTTTTTTCTAAGCCGCTATATGCATGAAGTTTTACCCGTTGATTGTCCCTCCCGAGCTTTTGGCGACAGTCGATTTACAATCAACGGGTGGATTCGGCGTTAAGAAATCTCAGAGCTTTGGATTGGTAGAAATTGATGATCCATGGCCCCTCTAGGCTGCCTCTAGAGGGGCCATCGTTAAACCTGCTCGTTGGAGCTGCATATGATATAACTCTGCTTGCTCCTGTGGCCCAGACCAGACGATGGCCTGCCCTTCAAAATGAATCTGATTTGTGAGTTCCCATGCCTGGTCAGTTGTCATCTGGGGGATATACTGCACCAAACATTTAGCCACATGCTCAAAGGTGTTGACATCATCATTGAGCACGATCACCTTGAAATTAGGATAGGGCTTGCGAACAACAGTCTGACCTTGTTTCTCTTGGGGCCGAGCAAGGGGTGTTTGGACTGCGGTGACTACCATGGCGAGATTAAATGAGTCGGGTAAAAAAATCAGCCGCAGATTTTAAGCTCAGGCAAATTCTAAACTTTTAGTCTTCCTGTCCTAGCTGTTGCAAGACCTGCTTCTGCCAAGGGTATAAGGGTTCAAGAGCCTAATTCTTATCGATCATGATCTGAGGAAAGCTGGGCTGACTCAAGGCTGATCCCTATCAAAGGGCGGGGGGATTATAGAAACGGAGAGGGAGGGATTCGAACCCTCGTTAAAGTTGCCCCTAAACAGCATTTCCAGTGCTGCGCCTTCAACCACTCGGCCACCTCTCCAAGAGAATTAGGATGATACCGTACAGGTAAGCTATGGTAACAGAATCTGAACCCGGATGGAATTGCTATGCCAACTTTTACGCTAGACATTCGCGATCGCCAACGCGGCCAACAATATCAGATCCAAGTTCCTGGAGATCGATATATTTTAGCAAGTGTCGAAGATCAGGGCACTCATTTACCCTTTGCCTGTCGCAATGGTGCCTGTACCACCTGTGCCGTGCGGGTCCTCTCGGGAGAATTAAGTCAACCAGAGGCCATGGGTCTATCACTAGAGCTACAAAAGCAGGGCTATGCACTTCTTTGCGTCAGCTATCCCAGAAGTGATCTAATTCTCGAGACCCAAGATGAAGATGAGGTCTATGAACTTCAGTTCGGTCAGTACTTTGGCAAAGGCAAAGTGCGGTCTGGCTTACCCCTTGATGAAGAGTAACTATGAATTTTGAGACCTCCCTTGACCATTTTTTAGACATTGCCACTGAAGCAGCCCTTGCTGGAGGGGCAATATTACAGCAATATTGGGGCCAGTTAGAAAATATTCAAGAGAAGGGACGTCCAGGAGACCTCGTTACAGAAGCAGATCAAGCAGCCGAGCAGGCCATTTTAGCCGTCATCCAACGCCATTTTCCCCAACACCAAATCTTGGCGGAGGAATCTGGCTGGCAAGGTCAGCAAGATAGTCAATTTTTATGGGCCATTGATCCCTTAGATGGCACCACTAATTACGCCCATCAATATCCCTTCAGTGCCACATCTATTGGCCTATTAATTGAGGGCATCCCTCAGGTTGGGGTCATTTTTGATCCCTTTCATCGAGAGTTATTTCGGGCCGCTCAGGGCCGAGGAGCTACCCGCAACCGCCAACCTATTCATGTCTCCAATACCTCAACCTTAGCCAATAGCCTATTGGTGACCGGATTTGCTTATGATCGGCGAGAAACCGATGATAATAACTATGCTGAATTCTGCCATTTAACCCATCTCACCCAGGGGGTAAGGCGTGGCGGTGCAGCAGCCATTGATTTGGCCTATGTGGCCTGTGGCCGTTTAGATGGCTATTGGGAGCGAGGCTTATCTCCCTGGGATATTGCCGCCGGGATCATCTTAGTTCAAGAAGCTGGTGGGCGAGTAACTGCTTATGATCAAAGCCCTCAACAGCTCAGTTCTGGACGCTTGCTCGTGACCAATGGCCTGATCCATGAAGCCCTCAGCCAAGCCCTGATGACGGTAAAGCCCCTGGCGATAGACTGGCCAGCTCAAGCAGAAGCTTAAGGACGCTCTTGCTTTTCTGAGTCTTTATTTGCTGATTATGGGAGTTTTCTATATTGGATTCTTTATTCTCGCCATGGCTGGATTGGCTAGAAGCGATTAAACTAGCACTAGGGAATAGATACGCCTCAATATTATTGTGGAACCAACTACATGTCACTCGAAAGTAAGCGAGGTATTGCTGTATTTGACTGCCAGACCATTATGCAAGCCTCGGGTTAGCAATCGGAGCCTCTAAGGAAGAAATTCGCAAGCGCTATTTTCAGATTGCCCGTCATCTGCATCCTGACAGTTGCCCGCCGGGTATGGATAAGCAAAAAGCAAGCCGAATCCTTTCTAAGCAAGTTAATCCTGCCTATGAAATCTTGTCCCAGGACAGAGACTTAGAGGAATACAAAGTATTATTACGGTTGGTGGGTCAACGGGCGATACGTGAGGTTGATCCCAGCTCCTTTGAAACAGAAACCTCTCAGGCTATGTTAACGGCCCATGATTTTGAAGCGGTCTATCGAGAACAGGTCGATCAGCTGGCGCAAATCCAATTTAATTCATTGGAGGGAATGCCGGAGATTGTCAGTCATCTCAGCCAGCTTAATTTAGCCTATTTGCTCCGCTGTGAGGATGCCAAAATCACCCAACAAGGGCGTCAGTTACCCCAGTCAAGGGTTACTCCTGTGAATCCGGTCCCTGCAGACGAAACAGAGACAGCCATGACCTCCCCACCGGTGGCGCGTCCAGGCCCCAAGCTGCACAAACTGATCAGTTTGTGCAGCAATATTGCCGGCGAGCGGAGGAACTGATTGCTAAGAATCGTTTTCAGGAGGCAATTGTGGAGTTGCGAGATGCCTTAAAACTAGACCCAAAAAGTAGCCGTTGCCATAGCTTATTGGGACAAACCCATTTGCAGCAACAGCAGCTAACGATGGCCAAAGTTCATTTTAACCAAGCCCTCAAGCTCGATCCTAAAGACGTAGAGGCCCTGAAGGGGATGGCGCGATTAGAAAAACTTGAGAAGCGCATCAAGACCAATAAAAACAATGCACCTGCGCCGACCAAAGGCCCGGAACGCAAAGGGCTGTTTGGGCTATTTGGTTCTAAGAAATAGCGGTTATGATCTATCAACCCTTGGCTGGTGCTCGGGACTTACTCCCCTTGGATGTCGCGCAGAAATGTTGGATAGAGCAGCATTTGCAAGAAGTTTTTCAACGATGGAGCTATCACCGGATTATTACCCCTACCCTTGAACGCCTGGATACGCTGGTGGCTGGTGGAGCCGTTGAACCACAAACTGTTATTCAGGTTTGGGATGCGAAGGAGGGTGTTTTAGGATTGCGACCGGAGCTGACTGCTTCCATCGCTAGGGCTGCTGTAACCCGGATCGGGGAGAGTGAACACCCTCAACGACTTTATTACAACGCCAATGTTTTTCGACAACAACAGGGGCATGCCACGAGTCAGCATGAATTTTTTCAAGCTGGTGTTGAGCTGTTAGGCGGTGGCGGTTTGGTTGCCGATGCTGAGGTTCTATTGTTATTGGCAGATTGCTTGACCACCCTTGGGGTAGAAGGGTGGCACCTGATTTGGGTGAGGCAGACTTGACGCGATCGCTTCTGCAGCCTTTTCCCGTCTCTCACCGCCATGCTGTACGACAGGCCATTGCCCAACTTGATCGGGTTGGTTTATCTGATCTGCCCCTTAGCCCAGAGTTGCAGGCCCATGCCCTCACCTTGCTCGATTTGCGCGGTGAACCCAAACAGGTGCTAGATCAAGTCAGCCAACTATCCTTAGACCCGCCTCAGCAAGAGACCCTCAATACCCTCAGAAACCTTGTTGATCTGTTGGCAACCCATCCATCTATCACCCTTGATTTGAGTTTAATTCAGACCTTTGATTATTACACTGGTATTGTTTTTGAAGTCGTGAGCAATGCCAATGCTGGCCAAAGAGTCCTTGGACAAGGGGGACGGTATGATCAGCTCTTAGGGTTGTACCATCCCCAAGGGAATAGCATTCCCGGCATTGGCTTCTCTCTCAACATTGAACAGCTGCACCAGGCACTCTTAGCCATGGATCGATTACCTCGCCAAACCTCGACCAGCCAATGCTTGGTCGTTGCTCAGACACCCTCGGCCCTTGGACCTGCCTTTGCCCATGCTCAGGACCGGCGCTGGGCCTCTGACCGCTTGATCGGGATAGAGGTTGAACTCTGTCATAAAAGCCCAGAGCAAACCCGGCAGCAGGCTCGTGATCTTCGTATTCCTGAAATTGCTTGGGTGAACGACCAAGGGTCTGTCACAATTGAATCGCTAGCGCCATCATCACCCTAGCTTAAGATTGAGACTGCTCCAGGCAGTTTTTTGTTGATATTCTTACTATATTTTTTGAACCTATGCTCACGGTTGCTTTACCCAAGGGAGCCTTACTGAAGGACAGCATTAGTTTACTGCAGGGCATTGGCCTAGACTTTAGCGGCTTCTTAGATGCCAGCAATCGCCAGTTGCAAATTCTTGATCCGACAGGAACAGCTCAAGGACTATTGGTGCGCGCCCAAGATGTACCCGTCTATGTGGAATATGGGCAAGCGCAGCTTGGTATTGTCGGTTTTGATGTTTTGCAAGAAAAGAAACCACAAATTGCTCATATTGCTGATTTAGGGTTTGGTAAATGTCGGATGTCTGTGGCTGTACCTCGTCATAGCGCTTACCGCTCGGCCATTGAGTTGCCTGCCAACTGTCGGGTCGCTTCTAAATTTGTTCGCTGTGCCTATGATTATTTTGCCAACTCGATTTGCCAGTAGAAATTATCCCCCTCTCTGGTTCTGTGGAGCTAGGGCCGATTACGGGCATGTCTGAAGCGATTGTCGATTTAGTCTCCACCGGACGGACCTTGGAGGAAAACGGCTTGATTGAACTAGACTGCTTATACACAAGCACCGCCCGTCTGATTGCCCATCCTCTAAGCTATCGCCTGAACCTCTATTCGTTAACCGCATGGCTGCAACAAATCTGTGCCGATAGCCAGGGTTCAGTGCTCAGCCCTGCCCCTGCTCTCTCTTAGTTCAGAACTCTCCCCGTTGACCTTATTCTGGCCTCCTTTAGGGGATATCTACGGAGGGATCAATCTGATAACTGGTACGGATATCGGCAAGGGTCTGATCGACCTTATCGAGATTAGACTCCAACACTAGCAACTGCATGATAGATACCTTGCTCTCCAGCTGCTCAGAATAGGTTGCGCCTAACAATTTGCCATCCTTCGAAGTAAAACTCCAGTCCACTCTAACCCCATCATTGTCTAACCTTGTACTTTTGCCGAGGCTAAAGTCAGGCTCTTGACCATAGGTATCCTGTAAAAATTCCCTTGTGCGTCGATCGAAGGCTTGATGGTCAATATTGTTGTTACTGGTTGTTAGATTAACAGTGATGGCACTCTCTCCATCCTCAGCAGACCAGAGTAAGGCAACAGTCCCTGCTTTACTTTTATCCTCTCGCTGCCAGTCCTTGGGAACTCTAAGTTCAAACAAACCCGAGCTATGGGTATAGGTAGACAAATCTGCCATGCCACCGGTAGAGTCATCATCCTTGTCCTGAGGGCGATCTTGTTGAGTGCTAGGCGACTGATCTTGTTTGGAGGTAGAAGACTTATCTTTGTCTGAGGCTGGGGAAACGCTTGCTTCCTTGCTGATACCCAGGAAATCGCTGACATAGGGCCAAGCATAGGCTCCCCCGCCAATTAAAAGGGCACCTGCGATCAGCCAGACCCAAATCTTAGGACCCTGTGGCTCTGTCCCGGAATAAGCGGGGTAAGCTGGCGCTGGGCTAGGCGTAGAGAAACCTGGTGGAGGGGGAGCTGGAGGTGAATAGGCCGGTGGAGAGGGAATTGCGCCGTATTGTGGTTGGGGTGCGACGACCGTCGGCGGAACGTTATTTCCTAGCGAGTTCACTTCTGTCGGCGGTACTGCGCCTGGGCTCACAATTGTTTTGGCGTTGAGGACAAGGCGTCCTAAGCTAATGGTGCTAGCGCTTCCTAAGGGAACCTCTGTGCCTGTAATTGGCTGACCATTGAGGAGGGGGGGGTTGCTGTCTCGAAGCGATCGCAAATAAAAACTCTGATTGGCCGCATTATATAAAATCTCAGCCTGTAGGCCAGACACGCTGCTATCGGTAAACACAATATCGCAGCGCTGTGCATCTCTACCGAGGCGAACCGTTCCAGGGCTTTTACTGGGTTGATTGGGTTGAATACGCTGGGAGCGACTTGCTCCGGCTTCCATCCATTCCAACACTAACTCAGCCACAAAAAACCTCTTTAGATCGTATCCCTACACTATTTGCCCACTGATGGGGGATTGGGCAACCAAGAATCGCTGCCAATCTAACATACACAGTACCGAAATGCCGAAGTTATTCTTAGCTCTAGCTAAGAATAACTTCCGGTCCGAACCGCTCCTTTAGACCCTTGCCTGAGTATGGTAAGTCTCGTCGATAGTCCACTTTTGTCACTTTGCAGCAGAGCCTTTGCACAGTTGATTTTGCATGATTTCATAGCCTCGTGAGAAGACGCAACCATCAGGAGATATCGTCATTGCAGACTTCCCCTATCTACGGTGACAAAATTGATCTTGCTCGAACCTGCCCTTTCCTTAAGACAAGTAAGATATTTTTTATTCAGGCATAGAGCTTTGCTATTGTGCAGATGGGTTCCCTTGATATATTGAATCAATCTGTTTATTACCAAGGTTATCTTAACCGCCATGAAAACCGTCATTAAATCTTGCAAAGCTGACCCTGTCTGGTATTCTAATCTGCCTAAAGTATTACTTTTAGCGGGCTTAGCGAGTCTAATCGGTGCCTGTTCCTCTAACCTAAACACAGGCAAGCTAGAAGAGGAAATTAAAAAAGGCTTAGAAGAGCAAACCAAAACTGAGTTTAAGACTGTTCCTGCCCAGACAATATCAAGATCGTAAAAGATGAAACCTTCGACTGTGAAGCTGAGACAACAGACGGCAAGAAAGAGACCATTCTTGTTACCCAGAAAGATGATGAAGGCAATGTCTCTTGGTTGCTAAAAACAGCCACGACCTCACAGGACGACAGTCCTACTGCTCCTGACACCCCTGCTACCGATCAACCAACCTCATCCAGCTCTGATGCCCCTTCACCTGCTGTAGAACCCGTAGATCCCAATGCGAAGCTGCTGGATGTGCAAGAGGTAGAAAGTACGGTTAAAACTCAATTTGCCGATCAATCTGGCATTGCTGTGGAATCTGTGGCTTGCCCTGAGAAGGTTGCTGCCAAAGACGCAGCAGTTTTTGAATGTCAAGTGAATGCCAAAAATGGCAAAAAGATTACGGCGGTGGTTACCCAAAAAGGGACTGATGGCAATTTTAGCTGGAATGCCACCAAGGGGTTAATTTCTCTGGCTAAGGTGGAGGATTTGATTAAGACCGGGATTAAAAATCAGCGTCAAGTAGATGTAACGCCTAAATGTGACGGCAAATTCACCATCGCCTATGCTGGCGAGAGCTTTAACTGCTCAGCGACAAGTACTGAGGGTAAGAATATTCCCGTAAAAGTAGATGTTAAGAGTGATGATGGCCAAGTAGAAGTGTCTTGGAATTTCTAAGACTGAGATGACCATCAGGATCATTAAGAGACACCAGCTATGTATTTGATTATTCCGAGTAATAGCTGGTGTTTTGATCTGGGATCATAACCTACCTGTTACAGGCATGATAAAAGACGAGAGGAGGCATTTTTGTAGCAAAAACTAAAAGATATTAGATTAATATTCTTACTCAAGGCCAGAAAATAGATTTTATGCGTATATATCGTCAATTATATCTATTAACTTGACCTTAGCGTAATAAATCTCGTTCTTGCGGATTTTGTGACGAGGTCTGTAAGTCACTGTCTGTAACCATTTATTGATCCAGTAATCAGATCCATGCGGCATTGCTTGGGAATACTAGATATATCGTTACAATGCTCCACAGTTATGCATTACTCAGAGCAAGATATTCAGCAATTTAGTTAAGATTACAAACCCTTCAATTATCTATTCAGCACAAAAAAACTTTAAAGGTTTATAACTTGTAACTCATTGTCGCAATCAGGCCACCAACTACCCCGCCGTCCTCACAATGATCAAGGCGGCCAGATTAATGATGACCAAGAAAAATATTGCAGAGATGCTGCAATATTAAGTTTGCTCAGAGACGAGCATGTGCTGGTGATTGGGATTGCCCAAAAGCACCAGCACATGCTAGAGTCCATTCTCAAAAAAGCGGGCAAAGGCTCGGTCAATGCAGCTTGTAACTTGCTCGATAGTGCATCAGTGAGCCAGTACATCAGCGAGCCTGAAAAATTTAGCCCAGATTGAAGATAGCCGAAAAAAGTTACTGCGGTTCAACAATGTCTACCAAGGAAAAAAAAGATGACGCTTGAGCTGCTGGAGATAGAAGGGGTGGAATACCATTATTTCCAAGGTAGAGTGCCTGTATAAGCTTCAATCAATTAATACGTTAATACCTGCTTGGCAAAGGCTCACTAATTGGGAATCACTTGGAAACCCTGATGTTGCTCCAAAGAGCCAATGCTGCTGCCAGATAAACGGAGTTTGGCAATGAAATTAACGAGCTTAAGATACAGGTCTACAAGCGCTCTGGGGTCGTTAGTAGCCACAACTAAAAAAACAATCTATCCATTTTACCCAAGGGAAAGATCTCAGGTTCAAGACATCCTGGCAATCGGGCCGAAAACTTTACCGTCAGGTTTGATCAGCCGATACTTAATCAAGTAACTTTTCCTGTGGTGTGAGTAGAAGCCGCCTTCCAAAGCATTAGTTCCAAGCCATTGTGATAGTAAGGGGTCAACTGCGTCGTTCCAGCGTTCTCTCTCTGGATGATTTTGTGATCTCACCTGATAGAGATCCGCCAAAAAGCGACCTTTAGACGCTACTTGGGGCTCCCAAAAGCCTTGCTAGTAAGAGATTTTCTAATCCAAGCCCGTGACGAGGATTGAACTCGTGACCTCACCCTTACCAAGGGTGTGCTCTACCACTGAGCCACACGGGCAAATTCAGATGACATGGGCCGGGCTGGATTTGAACCAGCGTAGGCGTAGCCAGCGGATTTACA
>JAAUUW010000109.1 GCA_012030735.1 Acaryochloridaceae cyanobacterium SU_2_1 | reverse complement strand
CAAAATCACGGTCCATCATATGGGTATTGACTGTCAGGCTTTTCCCTTCATTCCCAGGCAGCTAGTAAATCAAGAACCGGTCAGGATTGTGACCGTGGCCCGCCTAGTGGAGAAGAAAGGGATTGAGTATGGAATCCGTGCGATCGCAATCCTCAAGCAAGAGCAGCCCAACATCCAATACGAGATCCTGGGCGATGGCTATCTCCGAGAATCCCTCCAAACATTGATCGCCCAATTACAGCTAGATGATACCGTTCACTTGCTGGGCTGGAAACAGCAAGCAGAAGTGATTGATATCCTAAACAAAGCTCATATTCTATTAGCCCCTAGCGTAACGGGTCAAAAAGGCGATCAAGAAGGCATTCCTGTTGCCTTGATGGAAGCGATGGCTATGGGACTACCGGTCGTCAGTACCCAATATACTGGCATTCCCGAACTCATTGAGGATGGAGTTTCTGGCTTTTTAGTGCCAGAGCGAGACTGCGACGCCATAGCCCATAAACTCAAGAAATTGATTGACCATTCACAACAGTGGCAGCAGATGGGCCAAGCGGGTCGCGATTATGTCGAGGCTCATTACAACATTCATCCTCTGACGAAGCAACTAATGGAGCTCTATTGCCCCGCTTAAACTTTTGTAGGTTCTCCTAAGCAACAGATCATCCATGGAAAATCTTGTCACCCATCCTCTCTCTAAAACATCCCATGATCAGTATGGGCAGTTTGCCATTGTAGGCTTGGCAATCTTCCTTGGATTCTTTTTCTTGATTGGCGCTGGTCGCTTACTTGTCTTTCTATACCCGCTGACTGCATTGATCGTGGGTCTCTATCTTTTTCAATATTGTCCAAAACTCTATATATATTATGTCTTTTGGCTCTGGTTTCTGAGTAGCTTGATTCGTCGGATCATTGACTTCCAGGCCGGTGAATTTACAGCAGGTGGCTTTTATACAACACCGGAACTAGTTACTCTGATTTCCCTAACAACCTTTATTCGGGAGTCTCCTAAGGAACTTAAATCCATTGGCTTACCCTTTATTTTATGTCTAGGTACCATTGCTTATGGAACCTTAATTGGCCTCATCAACAATCCTTTGACAGATCTCTCGATTGTGGACACTGCTCTTGGCTTTATTTGTCCCATTATTTTTGGGTTTCATTTATATTCTAACTGGCCTGAATATCCCGAATTATGCCGATCCGTTTATAACATTTTTATCTATGGCATTTTAGCGATGAGTGTTTATGGCCTATACCAATATGTCATCGCACCTGAATGGGATCGATTTTATCTATCTTTTACAGGCATCCAAGCTAGAGGCACACCAGAACCCTTTGGTATCCGAGTTTGGAGTACAACTTCTGCCGCACACCAATTGTCTTTTCCCATGATCGCAGGGATTTTATTCTCCTTATGCCCACCTATTACATGGATAAGCTACATAACCTTAGTGTTAGGCTCGCTTACCTTACTGGCAGGGGTGGTGAGAACGGCATGGCTCTGTTTAGTATTAACAATCTTTTTATTTATTGTGTTAGTCAGACAACAATATCAATCAAAGATTGTCGGAATTTTAGGCTTTACTATTGCCTTGATTTCAACAGTTGTGATCTCTGTGAGCGAATTTAGCGATCGCATCAGTCAACGATTCTCCACTTTTCAGTCCCTTGAGAGTGATGAAGCTCTTAACCTGCGAACCGAAGCATTCTATCAGCTGTTCGAAGATATTGTTTTTGATCCCATTGGCAAAGGTTTTGGATTTTTCCTTGAATCCATTAGTGACATCAGTAGTGGTGATGGAACCTTTTTGCCCATGCTATTGTGGTTTGGATTGATTGGTACAGTTATTTACTTTTGTAGCATCTTTCTCCTGCTTGGCAAGATATTAACTACACCGATTGATCCATCAGATAGCTTTTCAATTGCGGTGCGAGTGCTTTGTATTAGCCCATTGCCGATGATGTTTACTGGGCAATATTTTCCAGAAATACCAGGTCTAGTGGTTTGGACATTTCTAAGCCTGGGACTAGCAGCGCATAGATATTATTGCGTTAGACAAATCTTGTATCAGTAAAGTTAGGATAGCACTGCTGACAATGCCCTTAAAAAGCCTGCTCAAAAAAACCATTAACTATGGTAAACAATGCTATTGCCCTATTTGCAACTCTAAACTGCGAACCTTCAAGCCAATGCAGACAGTCTCTCCTCGGCTGAATGCCCTTTGTCCGGTTTGCCATAGTTTAGAAAGGCACCGCATGATTTGGTTGTTTTTGCAGCATGAGACAGACTTATTTTCTAGCGCTCCTAAGAAAATGCTGCATATTGCGCCTGAAGAATGTTTAGCGCAGAAAATTGCTCAATGCTCCACCATTGACTACCTGACAGCGGATTTAAATAACTCTGCCATGGTCAGAATGGACCTCACAGATATCCAATATCCTGATCAGAGCTTTGATGTCATTTACTGCTCCCACGTTCTAGAGCATATTCCAGATGATGCTCAAGCCATGGCAGAACTAGCAAGAGTTTTAAAATCGACGGGTTGGGCCATTATTCAGGTACCCATTCTGCGAGAGCTGACCTATGAAGACCTGAGTATTACCGATCCCAAAGAACGAGAGCGATTGTTTGGTCAGTCCGATCATGTCCGTATTTATGGTTATGACTATCGAAATCGTTTAGAAAATGCAGGATTTAAAGTGACCGTAATCCCTTATTTAGAGCAATACGATAAAACGGCTCGGCAAAAATTCGGCTTCGATATTAACCAAGACGATATTTATTATTGCCAACGATCAACCTAAACATCATGGCAATAGCTTATACTTTTCGCTCAGATAAAAATTTTTGATCCTAGGGCATTCAAGATATTGTTCTAGTATTAGTCTTCTTAGCTGCTTCGATTAACCCAGAAATATGAACATCCTCCTCACTCTCCATGAATATCTTGAGCCTAATTCAGGGGCAGCAGGAAGCACCTTACAGATTAAAGAACAATACCAAGCCTTAGGGCATCAGGTCTATTCATACTCCTTTGATGATTTACCAGGCTGGATGCCATTTAAGTTAAAAGATGCAATTTTTCCAGAATGCACTGCTGTAAAGCTATCTCAATTGCTGAAGAACACTCAAATTGATATTATTGACGCTTCAACCGGCGATGCCTGGGTCTGGGGAAATTTTCTCCGTGCTTCTCTAGAGCGACCACCTCTCCTTGTAACCCGTAGCCATGGGCTAGATCATGTGGAGCATGATGAGCGCTTAAAGGATGTTGCCCTTGGCAATCTGAAACTGAGCTGGAAATACCCTCTTTATCGAGGTAGCATACAGCTTTGGGAAATAGGTCAGTCCTTAAGATGTTCAGATTTAACCTTTTTCTTGAACCAATACGATGCTGACTTTGCTGTCCAACATTTAAAGGTTTTACCCCAGAAAGCACAGGTGTTCCCAAATGGACTACCGAGCTACTTTCTCAATTTACCCCTTGAGAAAATTGATGATCAGCGCCTTCGAATTGCCCATGTCGGCACCTATATACAACGGAAAGGGATTCAGTATAGCGCACCTGCTTTAAACCAAATTTTACTTAAATACCCCCAGGTTGAGGTAAGTTTTATCGGCACTGAATTGAATGGTTTTGGAACAGTGGATCAAGTTTATGCTGACTTTGATCCACAAATTCATGATCGCCTCACAGTCGTGCCGTATTATAATCACCAAGATTTGCCCTCCCTACTCAAGGGGTGTGACATCAAATTGTTTCCTACATTATCGGAAGGGTTTGGCAAAGCCCTCATTGAAGCGATGGCCTGTGGTCTAGCGCCCATTACCACCCCTACCCCTGGTCCCTTAGATATTGTCCAAGATGGGCATGATGCTCTATTGGTACCCCTGAGAGATAGCCAAGCCATTGTTGATGCCCTAGAGCGATTGATTCATAATCCAGTCGAGCTGACTAAACTCCAAAAAAATGCCTATCAAACTGCTCAGAAATATAGCTGGACAACAATAGCCCAACAACGTCTCGCGGCCTATGAGGCGGCCCTAGACGCACGGCAGCTATGATCAAAACCTTGCAAATCGGTATGGATTGGTTTCCTGATAAGCAGGGGGGAGGCTTAGACCGTTATTATTATGATTTAACCCGATTCTTGCCGACTATCGGTGTAGAGGCGCGTGGATTAGTGACAGGGCCGGAAAATCTTTCCGAGCAAACCCTGGGGCAAATCCATGCCTTTGCACCCCGCCAATCCCCAATCTTGAAGCGACTATGGAGCGTCCGGCAGCAGTCTCAGCGGCTGTTGGGAGCAGATCAATTCTCTCTCTATGTTTCTCACTTTGTTCTCTATACATTCCCGATTCTCGATCAGCTGCAGCAACGGCCTTTAATCGTTCATTTTCATGGCCCTTGGTCCTTAGAAAGCATTATCGAAGGTAATAAGTCTTGGGGCTTTCAACTACGCAAAGCAATGGAGCTTGCTGTTTTCCGTCGAGCCAGTTGCTTTATTGTCCTATCTGAAGCCTTTAAGGATATTTTGCATAACAGTTACCAGGTTCCTAGAGAGAAAATTCAGGTCATTCCTGGAGGCGTGGAAAGAGGTCGCTTTGAAACTCACTTGTCGTCTTCAGAAGCAAGGGTTAAATTGGGATGGCCTCAAGGGCGCTTTATCATTTTTACCGCCAGAAGACTTTCGCGGCGCATGGGTTTAGATAATTTGGTTCAGGCCATGTCTACAATTTGTCAAACCCATCCTGAACTGTTGCTATTGATTGCGGGGAAAGGTGAATTGGAAGCAGCTTTGCAAACTCAAATCCAGGCGCTAGGCTTAACTCACCATATTCAACTATTAGGATATGTGAGCGACGCAGATTTACCCTTAGCATACCGTGCCGCTGATTTAGCAGTCTTACCGACCACAAGTTTAGAAGGCTTTGGGTTAGTTGTGCTAGAGTCTTTGGCGGCGGGCACCCCAATTTTAGGGACGCCGATTGGGGGGATTCCAGAAATTCTGGAATCCTTCTGTCCAGACCTTCTATTTGAGGGATATGAGCCAGAGCAATTAGCGCGGGGAATTCAAGAAGTTTTGTCAGGATCTCGTCATTTACCCAGTGCAGAGACCTGTCAAAATCATATCCGGGATTATTATGATTGGCCGATTATTGCACAACGGGTTAAATCTATCTATCAAGACCTGTTGGATCAAGATTCGTTGTTTTAAGGTAGGGAGTCACTATGCTCAGCGGTAATACAGATTACGATTGGGAGTTTTATGGCAAAACAAATCCTTACTTTGGCGTTGTTTCTTGGGACAAGTTCAAGCAAGAGAATTTAAGCGCTGAAACGCTTGAGGAATTCTTTGAAACTGGTCAACAGCATGTCAATAGGATCTTAAAAGTTGTACATGAGCAACTTGATCCAGCTTTTCGACCCCAAGATGCCCTTGACTTTGGGTGTGGGGTAGGACGTATCGTTGTTCCCCTAGCGCAAATCTGTGAGTCTGTGACAGGGGTTGATGTATCGGAGTCTATGCTCAAAGAGGCCAAGAAAAATTGCCAAGAAAAAGCGCTATCGAATACTAATTTTGTTAAAGGCAATGACTCCTTATCTGATCTAGTGGCTACGGGTAAGAAATTCAACTTTATTCATTCATTTATTGTCTTTCAGCATATTCCTTGTGACCGTGGCGAAGCAATTTTGAAGACCTTGCTGGGGATGTTAGAGGATGGAGGAGTAGGTGTCCTGCATTTCACTTACTTTAAGAAAATCTCTTCCTTGAGTAAATTGATGATTTCACTCGCGAAGATCTTTCCATTTCTAGTGCGTCTTAGGTCTTTGGTTAAGGGGGAAGCCTATCGACCGATGATGCAAATGAATGCCTATGATTTGAACAGTCTGTTTCATATTTTGCAAGAGCATCATTGTCTTCACGCTGCTGTTCGTTTTACCTGTCATTGGCAAGATGAAGGGGTCATTTTATTCTTTCAAAAAACAGGTCAGCCCATTCCATAGCCATGCCTAGAAAATTATATGTAAGAGCTGTATGAGAGATCCTCGGATTCTATTTGTTAATCATGTGGGGGCCTTGGCCGGCGCGGAATATTGCTGTTTGTCCATTGCGGCAGCTATCGCCACACCAGTCAAATGCTGCTTTTTGAAGATGGCCCCTTTCGCGGTGCATTGGAATCCGCGGGTGTTCCGGTCACGATTATGGCTGCACCGATTTCCCTGTTATCGATTCGGACTGCGAGTGGTCTCGGATCACTGAAGGCTATTCCTGCTCTATGGCAGATGGCTCAACAAATTTCTGTTGCGTCCCGTGACTTTGATATCATTTGTGCTAACTCTCAAAAAGCTTTTGTTGCAGCTAGCTTGGCCACTCTTATGGGCAGTCCGCCCTTGGTCTGGCATTTGCGAGATATTATGACGGCTCAGCATTTTAGTGCCACTAATCGTCGAGTTGCAACAGGTTTAGCCAATCATCGGGCCGCACAGATATGGGTTGCTTCCCAAGCAACCGCTGATGCATTTATCGCGGTGGGGGGAGAGCTGAGTTGGTTAAGGTCATGTATGACGGCATTGCCTCTGACCCTTTTGATCAGATAGGCCCGCAGCAAACAAGGCAGATTCGCCAAGAACTCGGACTTACAGAGGTTCCTCTCGTGGGCTTGTTTAGCCGATTATCACCTTGGAAGGGCCAACATATTCTTTTGGAAGCTTTGCTGCAACTTCCTGAGGTGCATGGGTTGTTCGTCGGCGATGCTTTATTTGGCGAAGACGAGTATGTGGCTAAAATTAAGCGGATGGCGGCTGTACCTGAGCTAGCGGGCCGGGTTCATTGGTTGGGATTTCGTCGAGATATTCCCGCTTTAATGGGGGCTTGCGATATTGTGGTGCATGCCTCTACGGAGCCAGAACCCTGTGCCAGAATAGCCGTGGAGGGGCAGCTTGCCCAGAAGCCTGTGATTGCTACGGCGGCTGGTGGGATGTTTGAGGTGATTGAGGATCAAAAAACGGGTCGCCTCGTGGCTCCCGATGATTCTACGGATTTAGCCACAGCGATCCGAGAGATTTTGGCGGACCCATTGGCGGCTTCAGCCCTAGCGATCAAAGGTCAGCAGTCTGCACAAAACAAAATTTGCACCGCAACGCTGTTTGGGGGCAGGTTGATGATGCTATCGGACAATTATTAAGTACTGTGCCTTGAGTCTAGTGGGCCTAATTTTATTGGATTTTGAGTATTTTTATGCGATCGCACTTCCATTTTTCTGAAACCGTTCAATCTTTGCTGAGCTGTCCCATCTGCAAGGCAAGCCTTGAACTCAAGGAACAGGAGTTGTACTGCCTTAGCCCCGGATGTGCTAATCACTTTCCCATCATTAACCAGGTGCCTATTTTATTAAACGAAGCCGAAAGCCTCTTCTCTATCGCTGAATTTACCGACACAGGCAATAGCATCACCAACAAGCAAGACAATCCTCTCAAAAAAACTTTGAGCACCCTATTACCCAGCATTGATGTCAATCAAAGAGCTGAGGAAAATTACAAACAATTAGCTCAGCTCTTTGTAGCCCAAGCAGATCAACCGAAAGTTCTGGTGATTGGCTGCGGCAATCTCGGGCAAGGGATAGAAGAGATATTTGCCTATCCTGAAATCGAGCTAATTGAGAGTGATATTTATATGAGTCAGCGTACCATGTTGGTTTGTGATGCCCATGATTTGCCTTTTATGAGTGAATCCTTTGATGGTGTCATTATTCAGGCGGTACTAGAACATGTCGTCGATCCTCATCGATGTGTTGCTGAAATTCATCGTGTCCTCAAACCGGGTGGCATTGTTTATGCCGAAACACCCTTCATGCAGCAAGTTCATATGGGACGACATGACTTCACGCGATTTACCCATTTAGGACATCGACGCCTGTTTCGTAACTTTGACGAAGTAGAGAGTGGTGCTGTTGGTGGACCTGGCATGGCATTGGCTTGGTCCTACCAGTATTTTCTACTCAGTTTTACCCAGTCTTATCTACTCCGTAAAATTATTAAAATTTTTACCCGATTAACCTCATTTTACTTACAATATTTTGATAAATATTTAATCAATAAACCTGGTGTATTTGATGCGGCGTCAGGATATTTTTTTATTGGTAGAAAAGGAACTTCTACCCTCTCTGACAAAGAGTTAATCAGGCTGTACAAAGGCAGCGTTAAATCTTAAGTTTAAAAATAATGGGAAAAAGGAAGTTTCATAGAGAGTTTAAGACAGCAGCGCAGCCAGAGGTAGCACTGTTGCTTGCCTGTTGTTCTGTCCAGCTAGATGCTAAGGCCATCGAAAGGATTAGAACCTTAGCTGAACAAGATATTAACTGGCAGCTCCTGATTGAAACTGCTAAATTCCATGGCGTTCTTACCCTGCTTTACCAAGGCATTAAACTCACTAACACTGGCAATCTTTCGGCATCCCATTGGCATCAACTCAATCAGTACGCCCATAATACCTCTGTATTTAATGCATTCTTGGCCAGCGATCTACTCAAAATCTCAAAGCTTTTACGGGATCATCAGATTCGAGTCCTGCCCTTCAAAGGGCCAGTCTTAGCAGCCGCTGTTTATGGCAGTATTGGCTTGCGACAGTTCTGTGATTTAGATCTGTTGGTCAATCCACAAGATTTTGCCAGGGCCATTGATCTACTGCTCGCCCATGGCTATCAACTTGCCTATGAGTGGAATTTTCTAGATCAAGACTTTGAACTTGCCCTCCGTAATGCTAAAGGTGAATTTCAACTCACCAAGGGAACCATCGCCATTGACTTGCATCAAGCTCTGACAGTAGAAACCTTTTTATCCTCAAGATTTAGCTTTGAGTATCTTTGGGAGCGTCGCGAACCAATGATGCTCTGCGGTCATGCTTTGGATGGCTTTGGGTCAGATGACTTGCTCATGTATCTTTGTATTCATGGGTCCAAGGAATGTTGGCGAAAGTTGAAATGGATCTGCGATATTAACGAAGCTGTTTTAGCCACTCCTGATCGTAATTGGCAGCAACTCTTGCAGCAGTCTGCCGCCATGGGATGTGAACGCATGGTTTTACTAGGATTATCTTTGGCTCACCAGTTTTTAGGCACAGACTTACCTGAGATTGTTCACCAACGCCTTCAATCCAAACCAGTCTGCCAAAATCTTGCTGCAGATCTGGCCAGTCGCCTCTTTCAATCAAATAACGTCCTAGGTCGAACCTTTACTGGGCAGAAATTTATCCGGCATTGGCAAATGACAGAGACCCTGCGCGATCGCATCACTTGTTTCTTAGATCTAGGTCGTCCCCTCCATGGCCTCTGGATCAAATGCTTACCGAATGCCAAGGATCGTGATTTTCTAGCACTCCCCCAGCCCCTTTATTTTCTCTATTACTTAATTCGTCCCCTTCGATTAGGGATTAAATATCTGACTCACTCAAAACTTGCTAGTTCAGAATGTGACTGAAGGCTGATAATTGGGTTGTTATCATATCCCGACAAAAAACTGCTGTGCAATGAGAACCCTAATTGAAGATGACCCCAGCCATCCAATATTCCTTGATTATCCCCATCTACAACGAAGAAGCCACCATTCCTGAACTGTATCGGCGGCTCAGTCAAGTCATGGAGCCAATGGATGCGCCTACCGAAATTATCTTCATTGATGATGGCAGTCAAGATCGCTCCCTAAACCTGATCCGCGATTTGCACCATCATGATCAGCGTATTTGTTATGTGAGCTTTGCTCGAAACTTTGGTCATCAAATTGCGGTCACCGCCGGACTCAACTTTGCCCGGGGCCAAATCATCATCATTTTAGATGCCGATTTACAAGATCCACCAGAACTAATCCCAGAGATGGTAGAAATATGGCGACAGGGATATCAGATTGTCTATGCCAAAAGAACCCAGCGCCGTCGAGAAAATTGGTTCAAAAAGCTCACAGCCTACGGTTTCTACCGGGTTCTAGCCCGACTCTCGGACGTCAAAATCCCGACAGATACCGGAGACTTCTGCTTAATGGATCGGCAAGTGGTTGATCAATTAAATGCCATGCCCGAACGGAATCGCTATATTCGAGGTTTGCGATCGTGGGTAGGATTCCAGCAAACAGCCCTTTACTTTGAACGAGATCCGCGCTTTGCTGGGGAGGTCAAATACACCTTTAGTAAGTCTTTTGCCCTAGCCATTAATAGCATTATTGCTTTTTCCAAAGTGCCCTACGCTTAGCAACTTACCTAGGCTTATGCAGTGCTGGCCTAGCCCTAATCATGGTCGGCTTAATTCTTTACTGGCGTCTGTCGACTCCAGCTTCTCCCCTGATTGGCTATAGCTTGATCACTATGGCGATTTTCTTCCTAGGTGCCGTGCAGTTAATTTGTATTGGCATCCTAGGGGAGTATATTGGTCGCATTTATGAAGAAGTCAAAGGTCGGCCCCTCTACATCCTGCAAGAAGTCGGCGGATTTCCCCCACCTCCTACCAGCACCTACGGTGTACACACAAGTCTGAATTAGACTGTAAGGAAGCCGTATAGAGCATCATAAAGATATGGAAAATCCCATTTTGATTCATGAAGACCTTATCGATGGCACGACCTTTGGTGACCTTCGTT
>JAAUUW010000108.1 GCA_012030735.1 Acaryochloridaceae cyanobacterium SU_2_1 | reverse complement strand
ATCCACTGGATTGGCCACAATCGCATCTAAGCATTTACGCTTCAGCTTCTCTTGAGCGGGGGCAAGAAGGTCTCCCGTTTGTGCTGCAAAACCAATCAGACGCTGCTCAGGCCGCTTTTGCCCAGCCAATTCCTGCAAGATATCCGGCAGGGTTACTAAGGGTAAGCTCGCTGGCAAGGATTGCTTGGCTAGTTTTTGCGCTGCATAATGACGCGGACCCACATCCCCCACAGCGGCAGCCATGATGGTCCAATCCGCTTGAGGAAAGGCATGGATCAGGGCTTGGCGCATCTGTGCCGCACTGGTGATAGAGATTGCCTCAAATTTGACCTGCTATGCCCAAGCGCTGAGGGCTGGGTCCTTGCACAAGGGTCACCTGCGCCCCACGATGGGCAGCGGCAAGCGCAAGGGCCTGACCCATTTTGCCCGTGGCCGGGTTGCCGATAAACCGAACTGGATCGAGATGCTCCCGAGTGCCGCCACTGCTAATTAAAATCTGTTTGTTGGCTAGATCGCGCCGGCCTTTACTCAATCGCAAAGAATGAAGATAGGCCAGAATTTCCGAAGGCTCTGCCATCCGCCCTAAACCCACTGTATCGCAAGCCAGCAAACCTGCCCTGGACCGATCCAATGGTAGCGATCATCCTGCTGGAGCTGCTGCCAGTTTCGCTGGACGATAGGCTGCTGCCACATGACAGTATTCATGGCAGGGGCGACTAAAATGGGAGCCTTACCAGCCAATACGGTATGGTGAGTAAATTATCTGCTAGACCTGCGGTTAATTTACTGAGGGTATTGGCTGTCAAGGGAGCCAGTAGCAACAGATCAGCCCATTCGGCTAACTCAATATGCAGAGGGCGGCATTGATGAGGTTGCCATAGATCTTGATCTAAATAAGCAGGATGGCGACAGAGGGTGGTAATCGTTAAGGGTGTAATGAACTCTTGGGCTGCAGCCGTGAGAATAACCCGCACCTCGATTCCCAACTGGACTAAGGTGGATATTACTTCACAGACCTTATAGGCAGCAATACCGCCGCTAATGCCGATCAGAACATGAGGAACCACTGAATGCTTTAAGGCTCAAGGACAAAGCAAGGGAAGAGGGATTGCTGCTTAAGACTCATCAAAGGCCTCTAGATCCAGTAGATAAAGGTAAGATTTAGCAAGTTCAGGCCGCTGAAAGGCAATAGATCGGAGCAAATGCCAATCTTCTAAGGCAGCAAAGGGTGTTTCGTAATCATCCTCTTCTAAGCGCTTGGCTAATTGAGCAACCTCCACTTCTGTATAGATCGAAACTTGCTTATTGTCTTGCTGGGTAACCCCCATGATCCTAGCCCCCTGACTTGGTGGTGATTTTATCTGTGATTTGGAGAATTTGCGTAAACTCGACCAAGAGCGAAGGAAACAACCTTAGATCATCACCTTCCTCTACCCCTAGCGCCAAAAACAGCAGTTACTGTTGTCTTTGCTTAATCTTTATCATACCCCTTTGCTTTATGCATCAGCAGGGTTCTGTTTTTTCAGAGGAGGATCTACAAATATCTCAATAAATATCTCAACTAAAAAATATAACGACCTTCAGGGTTAAGAAACTCCAGGCTTTAAATCTGGGTTGATCCTAGAATTTTTTTCCATAATCGGGTTGGCTGACAAAGCGGATGGATCGCAAATAGACGTGATAGTCTGAACATCATCAACTTGGTAGCCCCCTGGGGGGGATATGTTGGGTTGATCTGTCTCTCTACTGTCTATCTCAGTTCAATACTCATGGCACTATTAGATTCTCAAGGACGCTTGTTTGGCAAGATTAACCTGCTTGATGCAGGGGCTGGCTTGTTGATTTTTTTCGTTTTGGCTGGCATATTTTTGTTTCCAGGTCGCTCCGGCACCAGTATTGCTGGGATAGGGGTTGATAAGAAGACGATTGAGGTGGATGTGATTGTGTTGGGTCTAAAGTCCACTGACCCCAAGAATTTGATCAAAGAAGGCTCCAAGGCCAGTTTCATTGTCCGCAACCAGTCTGCGGGGGATGTCAAGATTAAAAAGGTGACGTTTTTGCCTCGGACTGCGATCGCACCCCAACCGAATGGGACTCTCCAGTCAAAACCCGACCCCAGACCCGAGGAAACCTACTCAGTCAATATGATCTTGACCCTAGAGGGAGAAGGACAACTGACCGATAGCGGACCTGTAGTGGGGGGTAACAAGATCAAAGTGGGTACCCCCATCGAATTGGATGGCGATTTGTTCAACTTTAAGCCCAGCGTTATTGATGTCAGAGTCAGCTCCTAACAGTTACATTTCGGTGATAAGGACCCAGCATTGCTGCTCACCCCTGCATAATATGCCTTTAAGATATGCATTTAAGATTCAGCTAGCTTAATTTCAAGTCAACCTACCCTTGAGGGCAATAGCCCTCAAACCATCGACTATGGAAGGAAACCTAGAAATTACGCTATTGATGGCAATTACTGTTGTAGCAGGCATTTCCGCCCAAATAGTTGCTGACTACTTCAAAATCCCCAGTATCGTTTTTTTATTGCTGTTCGGCATTACCATCGGTCCTAGTGGCCTTGGAATTCTGCACCCCAGCCTCTTAGGGAACGGCCTAGAGGTGATGGTGTCCCTTTCCGTTGCCTTAATTTTGTTTGAGGGTGGACTCAACCTTCAGCTTCGAGAAGTGGAGGAAGTCTCCACCAGTCTGCGAAATTTGGTGACGATTGGGGCTTTGATCACCCTGTTTGGAGGGGGAGTTGCGGCCCACTGGCTCAGCGAATTTCCGTGGCAAATTGCCTTTCTCTATGCCTCCTTAGTGGTAGTGACGGGACCTACCGTGGTCGCCCCTTGCTCAAACAAGCCAATGTCGATCGCCAAGTCTCTACGTTGCTAGAGGGTGAAGGCGTACTCATCGATCCCGTGGGAGCGATTTTGGCCGTTGTGGTTCTCAATATTGTCTTGCAGGGCAATGCCGATCCCTACACAATTATGACTGGATTGTTCCTGCGTTTGAGTGTGGGGGGAGCGATTGGGATCGGTGGGGGGTGGCTGTTAGGAGTATTTCTAAAAAAAGCCCTTTTTTTATCGGAAGACATCAAAAATCTGTCAGTTTTGGCGAGTTTATGGGGATTATTTGGTCTCTCTCAGGCCCTGATTAGTGAATCTGGCCTGATGACGGCGGTTGCCGCTGGCATCATGCTGAAAATTGCCGATCTGCCGGAGGAGCGCCTCCTGCTTCGCTTCAAAAACCAGTTGAGTTTACTCGCTATTTCAGTTCTATTTATTCTACTCTCAGCGGATTTGTCGATTGCTAGTATCTTCGCCTTGGGTTGGGGTGGGATTTTTACTGTTTTAGCTTTGATGTTGATTGTTCGGCCCCTAAATGTCTTGATTTCAACGGCAACCAGTGACTTGAATTGGCGTCAGAAGGCATTTTTATCTTGGGTAGCCGCGGGGAATTGTGGCAGCATCGGTCGCCTCCCTATTTGCCATTTCCCTGACTAAACAGGGGATCAATGGGGGTGACTCGATCAAAGCCCTGGTGTTTCTGACCATTATCTTGACGGTTTGTGTCCAGGGACTCTCGGCTCGTTGGGTGGCTCGCTGGCTGAGAGTGCGCTCTGATGAAGCTCGAGGGGCCATGATCGTTGGCTGTAATCCCTTTGGTCGGACCATCGCCCATCTGATTAAGGAACGGGGTGAGGAGGTGGTCATGATCGACGCAAACCCTGAATATTGTCGTCAGGCGCAACTCGAAAACTTGAAAGTGTTGCGCACGAGTGCCTTGAATATGGATGCCCTGAGTGATATTGGGGTAGCGACCATTGGTACATTCTTGACCGCAACCAGCAATTCTGAGGTGAATGCTGTCTTGGCTCAACGGGTGTTGGAGGAATTTCGCCCGCCTCGGGTGCTGGCTGTGTATCCCGATCAAGCCCGGGATTTCGATGTGGAGGAGCCAGAGGTTGTCCTTGGCAGTCCGGGCGTCAAACGGGCTTTTTCTTCTCGGCTTTCTATTAAGAAATGGAGTCAGTATCTCAGTACCAAAGAGGTCAAAATCACCGATACGGTGTTGGATCTTGATCAGCATAAGTTTAAGCGCCAATGTGATCACCTGACAGCTTTGATTAATGCCGGTACGGTGATTCCGCTTCTGATTCAGCGGCAAGATCAGCTGCGCATTGCCAAGGCCGAGGAGGAATGGCAACCCTGTGATCGCATCACCTATGGCTTACATATCCCTAAGCCCAACTTTGGCCTTTCCTTACCGAAGCTATCCCAGCAGCCCGAACCCAATCAATCTTTATTGAGCACTCAGATTGCCCCCCTGAAATGTTACACCTGAAGTGCGTGAAACCCTTTAATCCTTCCACTGGGTTAGACAATGACCCTCTTGAATCACAAATAGCTTGAATTCACAGTCTTTTGACAATATTTTCTAGATTGTCCTGAGCAGCTCTGACAGCCCTCTGATTAGGGACTCCTAAACTTTAGGCAAATTTCGGTTTACTACCATACTGATGCGGAGCAGATTGGCCAGATGATCATCAGACCCCATTATGCTTTAATCCTCCCCACGACAAATCAATGGGGCGACAGGCATGGGGAAAGTGATCGGCCTGGTGATCGTCATATCGAGAAAGTAAGACTGGGCGCTCGATTGTTGGGCATTGAAGGGTCACAAGGAAAACATGAATTTGAGTGATCGCAAGCAGGCCACCTAATTTTCACTCATACACCACATTTGACAATATCTCATCTTTTCTCTCGCTAGAGGATGACGTGCTCCCTCGCTATAACTCCTCAATTTGTACTCCAAGCATGTCTAAACATGTCCAAAAAACACCAGCATAGTGGGTGTATAAACCGCAAAGTAACCTCTGGAGATCTTTCTCCAGAAGCGAAAGCTTGGATTTTCTGGAAAGCCGATGATGAGATTTGAACTCACGGCCGCTCGATTACGAATCGAGTGCTCTACCACTGAGCTACATCGGCATTACTTTTGAGAAATTGTAGTATAGCAGCTCATATCTCTGATCGAAATCCAGCTAGGCCCAAGCTGACATCTGAAGACGGGCAAAAATCATCCGACCTGCTGAAGTTTGCAAAGCACTGGTAACGACAACTTGTAGCTTATCGCCAACATAGCCGCCACCCTCCTCGACCACAACCATGGTGCCATCCTCCAGATACCCAACACCTTGCTCAGGTTCTTTCCCTTCCTTTATGATTTTGAGATCAAGGCTATCGCCGGGCAGATAAATAGGCCGTAAGGATTGAGCCAGATCATTGATATTAAGGACAGTGACATTTTGTAAGCGCGCAACTTTGTTTAAGTTGTAGTCGTTAGTGAGCATGGTGGCATTGATGTCTTGGGAGAGGCGAATCAACTTATCGTCTACAGTGGCAACATCCTCGTAATCGGCTGGATGAATCACTAACTTTTGCGGATAGTCTGCTTGCAAACGGTTGAGAATATCTAATCCCCGGCGACCCCGCGATCTCTTTTGGTCATTAGCCGCGTCAGCTAAGAGTTGCAATTCATTCAGAATAAACCGAGGCACCAAAATCTGACCATCAATAAAACCCGTTTTTAACAGGCTTTCAATCCGGCCATCAATAATGCAACTGGTATCTAAAACCTTTGCTGGCGAAGGCTTTAATGTGCCTTCTGCCATGAGCATAGTCTCTATAGAATTGGGGTTAATGAGCCGAAGGATGGTTTGGCCATGAATATCGGCTAGGGTGAGGCCCAAAAATGCAAAAATAAGACTCCCTAGAATGGCCGCTGTCGGCTTAATAAAGGACAAGGCTCTAGGAATGGGAAAGAGAAAAATGGGAGCTAGCATTAGGTTGGCAACCAGTAAACCTAACACCAAGCCAGCAGAACGGCTTAAAAGAACCGTAGTGGGCAAAGCTTTTATTTTTTTCTCTATCCGGCGACAGGTGATCTGAGCAGCGAGACCAATCCCTAAGCTGACAAAGCCACAAAAGCCAGCAATCACCCAACGTAGACCTTCTAAGTTGATGACATCGGCTAAAATATCCGATGGCAACAAGACAATGCCCCGAAAGCCAACAGCAGCGCCAACAACGATAAAGGTTAAAATAATGAAAATGTCTAACATTGTCTTAGCTTACTGTTTTTTGCCTGTCAAACGCCCTGCCAGCATTGTAAAGGATAAAAAAATCGACCTTGGTGTCAACTTATAATTGCTCTTCCCCTCTGTTGAACCATTGTGAATGCCTACAGCTATTATAGTTTTCTTGATTTAACTGTCTCTTGCCTTCACCTCTGCGGCGTAAACCTTCTCTGGCAAAGATCCCTCGGTCTGTGCAATGCCAAGAATCTATATAGAGTGGCTATCATTTCTATCCATAACTGTACCTGAGGCCTTCAATGTCTCTGCTTACCGGGCCACAGGGAACAGAAGGGGTCTCTGATGCGGCTATCCATTGGCCGACAGCGGCTTATATTCATATTCCTTTCTGTCGAAGACGCTGCTTTTACTGCGATTTCCCTATTTCGGTTGTGGGAGATGGTCCAGTGGGTGACGTTCGCCAACGGGGAGAAACATCGCCCGCCATTGCTGCTTATGTTGATCTGTTGTGTGAGGAGATTGCAATCGCACCTCAAGGTCCTTACCCCTTGGAAACAATATTCTTTGGGGGGGGGACGCCTTCCTTGTTGTCTAGGCCACAAGTTTCCCAAGTTTTAGCGGCTCTAGAGGCTCGGTTTGAGATTGCCGCCAGCCCTGAAATCTCTATGGAGATGGATCCTGGTACCTTTAGTCGTGAGTATTTACAGGGGTTAAAGAGTGACGGGATCAACCGCGTCAGTTTGGGTGCCCAAAGCTTTACCGATGCGTTGCTTCAAGCCTGTGGCAGATCGCATTCTGTGGCTCAAATTTACACTGCTGTTGATCTGCTGGCTCAAGTGGGGATCACCAATGTCAGCCTAGATTTAATCTCGGGACTGCCTAATCAAAGCCTATCTCAATGGCAGGAGAGTTTAGAGGCTGCAATCGCACTCCATCCCCAACATCTATCCACCTATGATTTAGTCCTCGAACCAACCACCGTCTTTGGCAAGCGCTATCAACCCGGTATTAGCCCTTTGCCCCTGCAAGAGACAGCAGCTCAGATGTACCAACTTGCCGCTGCGATCTTACCCGAGGCAGGATATCACCATTACGAAATCTCTAACTATGCCCAGCCAGGCTATGCCTGCAGACATAATCAAATTTACTGGAAAAATGCTGCCTATTATGGCTTTGGCATGGGGGCCACTAGCTATCTACATCGTCAACGGTTTAGCCGCCCTCGCACCCGTACTGAGTATCGCCAATGGGTAGAGACCTTGCAACAATCCCAAGGCCAGATCCTCTGTGAGATCAGCTCTAGCACCGACATTCTGCTAGAAACGATCATGCTAGGATTCCGCCTAGCCGAGGGGATCTCCTTAAGGTATCTCGCTCAACTCCACGACCCTAAAACCCTGTCTCAATTCCTGAGCTGCATTTCCCCCTATCAAGATCTAGGCTGGGTAGAACTATACAACCAAGCCGAGGAGCCCTTTGTCCGCCTCACAGATCCCGATGGTTTTCTATTCTCCAATCAAGTGCTTGCTGCCCTCTGGGAAAGACTAGATCCATAGCCACAATATTATCCTTCGTCCTCGCCAATCCTAGGGACCCCAGGCGAAAATGGCCGCACCCCAACTTAAACCCGCCCCAAAACCAGCTGTGGCGATCACGTCACCAGATTTAATTTGTCCCTTTCTAAGGGTTTCATCCAGGGCTAAGGGAATAGAAGCTGCCGAAGTATTTCCATAGCTAGCCATATTGCTAATCACCTTCTGATCATCAATTCGGAGGCGCTTAGCAACAGCATCCAAAATCCGTTGATTGGCTTGATGCAGGAGGAGCCAATCAAGCTGTTTAGCGTCAAGATTGGCCTGAAATAAAGCTTTTTCAATGATCTCAGGAACTCGATTGACCGCAAATCGATAGACTTCTTTGCCCTGCATTGTCAGCGGTTGATAGGTGCCTTGGCTGACAGAAAGGTTGGCTGTTAAGGGCTGGGCCTTTGGTTGATAACCCAAGTTCAAGCAGCTATTCTGACTGCCATCACTCTGAAGTGCAAACCCTAAGAAGCGATCGCAGTCATTGGCCTGCAACACCACAGCCCCAGCCCCATCCCCAAACAACACACAGGTGCCCCGATCTGACCAATCCACCCAGCGAGACAGCAGATCAGCACCAATCAGCAACACAGTTCGGTAAGTTCCAGTGCGAATAAACTGGGCCGCTGTCACCAAGCCAAAGACGAACCCTGAGCAAGCCGCCGTTAAATCAAAGGCCACGGCATGCTTAGCTCCCAAGGCCCCCTGCACCTGACAAGCGCTACCAAACAAATCATCAGGAGTAGAGGTTGCCAACAACACCATATCAAGGTCAAGAGCCGTCACATTAGCCATTGCTAAGGCCCGTTGACCCGCCAAGGTAGCTATATCCGTCAAAGACTCCTGAGGGCTTGCCAAATAGCGATTGCGGATGCCTGTGCGCGTTGCAATCCACTCGTCTGAGGTGTCTACAACCTGACTAATCCCATCATTATCTAGAGAAGCCGCAGGAGAGGCAGAACCACTCCCAATAATCGCCACACCAGAGGCCACCGTCTGCACCTTACTCTCCGTTGGCAGCTGCCACTGTCTGTTGATAACAGGACTGAATTCGGTCTGAGACTCGGTTGTCAGCTGCTTCCTTCGCTAAGCGAATCGCATTAAAAATCGAAGGAGATTGGGAACTCCCATGGCTAATGATGCAAACCCCCGCCACTCCTAAGAGTAAGCCACCTCCGTGCTCAGCATGATCCATCCGCTGCTTAATGCGGCGCAGATTGGGCTTGAGAATAGCAGTACCGGCTTTGCCATGGATACCTCGCGGTAGCTCTTCTCGCAAAATTTGCAAGGCCACCTCGCCCACGGCTTCGGCAAACTTGAGCAGCACATTGCCGGTAAACCCATCACAGACAATGACATCAAATTTCCCAGATAAAACATCGCGGCCTTCCGCATTGCCAATGAAATCAATATGGGAGTTCTGCTCTAGTTGTTGATAAGTTTGAATTGCAACCTCATTACCCTTGCAAGATTCCTCGCCAATGTTGAGCAGCCCCACCCGAGGCTCTTCTGTGCCCAACACATATTGGCTGTATATACTGCCCATCGTTGCAAATTGATCTAGAAAAATGGGTCGGCAATCAACATTGGCCCCCACATCTAAAACCAGCACTGGCTTACCCGCAATAATCGTAGGGAAAACAGCACCAATGGCAGGCCGATCAATCCCTGGAATTCTGCCCAGCCGTAGTAACGCTGCCGCCATTGCTGCCCCAGAGTGGCCCGCAGAGACCACTGCATCAGCTTTCTGCTGCTTAACCAAATCCATCGCCACATTAATCGAGGCTTTGCGCTTGCGGCGCAGAGCACTGATTGGCTCTTCATGCATCTCGATCATGCCCTCTGCTGGAACCACTTCCACTGGCATGGACGAACTATGATGCTTGATGGAGGCGTTGATGCGATCCGGATCACCCACCAATAAAATATCGGCATCCAGCTCTGCCTGCGCTCTCAGAGCACCGGCAACAATTTCGTCAGGAGCATGGTCGCCCCCCATGGCATCAATGGCAATTCGCGCGCGAGTTACACCCATGAGTTATTTTTGTAGATTCCCTAACGATTCTAGCAGCTTCGCTTAGTCTAACTTAATAAAATTCTGTAGAATAAGTCTAAAATCTCTGGGATTTAACCCAGATTTATGATCCTTTTTATCGAGCTGTCATGTGTGGTCGCTTCACCCAAACTAAAACAGCGGCGGAAGTTGCAGAGAAGTTTCAAGCTGTCTCCATCTCAAGGATACAGCCATCCTATAACATTGCGCCTAGTCAAGCGGTAGCCGCAGTCCTCAAACCTCTGCCCCAGTCCCAAGGCCAGATCGATCTCCTAAATGGGGTCTGGTTCCATCTTGGGCCAAGGATGCCAAGCTAGGAGCAAGTTTGACGAATGCCCGTGCTGAAACTGCTGCCGAGAAACCTTCCTTTCGCGCTGCTCTGCGGCGGCGGCGTTGCTTGATTGTGGTAGATGGATTTTATGAGTGGCTGTCCACCGCAAAGGGCAAGCAACCCTTTTATTTTCACCTAGAGAATCAAAGGCTCTTTGCCTTTGCGGGACTTTGGGAGCAATGGCATGCTCCTGGGGGAGAGCTCTTGAAAACCTGTACGATTTTGACCACTAGAGCCAACGCACTGCTGGCACCTATTCACCATCGAATGCCTGTGATCCTTCGGCCTCAAGATTATGACCAGTGGCTAGATCCTCGGATGCAAGATCCCCATGCTCTAGATCCGCTGTTATGCCCCTATCCCGCTGAGCAAATGCAGGCTTATCCTGTCAATCCAGCAGTGAATCGACCCAGTTTTAATTGCCCCCAATGTCTCGATCTAGCAGCCCTGCCTTGAGGAAAATTCGGTTGAGATTTCAGGGGCTGATACTCAACTGTGATCGCGCCAGATAAAAACCACAGATCGACTTCGCATCAATCGGCTCCCCACCAAGTAGCGGCCTCTAGCTC
>JAAUUW010000107.1 GCA_012030735.1 Acaryochloridaceae cyanobacterium SU_2_1 | reverse complement strand
GAGAAGACGAGTTAGCCAATTTGGGGTCGTAACATTAACCTGATGGCTGAGCAACTAGAGATGCTACTTGCAGAACAAGAAGTTGCAGCTGAAAAAGAATTAAAAACACAGAAAGAGGCTGCAGAGCAAGCCCGTCAACGAAACGAGATGTTGCAAGGAGATTTGTTGCAACTATTAACGGAAGTGGAAGCGGCCTCTGAGGGTGACCTCACCGTCCGGGCCAACGTGGATGCCAGTGAAATTGGCATTGTGGGTGACTTCTTTAACTCGATTATTGAAAACTTGCGGGATATTGTGTCACAGGTGAAAACCGCGGCCCTACAGGTGAATACCTCTGTGACCGCGAATGAGTCGGCCATTGAAGAGCTGGCAGATGAAGCAACGGTACAGGCAGAACAAGTTGAAAAATCTTTGCAATTTGTGGAAGAACTGACTATATCTGCCCAAGAGGTGGCGGATAGCGCTCAAAAAGCGGCAGATATTGCTCAAAATGCCTCTCAAACTGCCATCAGTGGTGGACTCGCCATGGATGAGACGGTGTCTAGTATTGGCCAATTGCGAGAGACAGTGGCCGAGACCGCTAAAAAGGTGAAACGTCTGGGTGAATCTTCACAACAGATTTCTAAGGCAGTGTCTCTGATTAATCAGATTGCATTACAGACCAACTTGTTGGCTATCAACGCCAGTATTGAAGCAGCACGGGCTGGAGAAGAGGGTCGAGGTTTCGCAGTGGTTGCTGAAGAAGTGGGTGCTTTGGCTGCTCAGTCGGCCAATGCCACCAAGGAAATTGAGCAAATTGTGGAGGCGATTCAGCTCGAGACTGCGGAGGTGGTCAATGCCATGGAAGTGGGTACCACCCAGGTGGTAGAAGGAACTCGCATGGTTCAAGATACCAAGAAAAGTCTCGGACAAATTGTGGAGGTGTCTCGCCAAATTGCAGAGTTGGTGCAAACAATTTCAGGGTCAACGGCGTCGCAAACGGCTAAAGCTAACATGCTGACCGAGTTGTTCAAAAGTGTTGCACAGGTGTCGATCAAAACCTCGGAGTCTTCTCATCAAGTGGCAAGTTCTCTGCAAGAAACGGTGGGTATTGCCCAACAGCTCCAGGCTTCTGTGAGTACGTTTAAGCTGGGTACCGAGAGTTAAGCCATGTCCTATGATAGCGAGCAAGAAGTACGGCTTCAGTTTTTGGAAGAGGCCTACGAACATTTAAATCAAATTGAATCTGGTCTCTTGGGCATCGGCAGCGGGGGGGGCGGATCGCCAGCAACTTGATGCTGTCTTGCGAGCGGCTCATTCGATTAAGGGGGGTGCTGCCTTAATGGGGTTTATGGCTCTGAGCCACCTCGCTCATCGGATGGAGGACTTCTTTAAGGTGCTCAAGGTGGGCAGGGTGCCAGTGGATGGTGAGCTAGAAAGCTCACTGCTCAAGGGCATGGATTTCATGCGTCAGGTGGTGGGCCTCAATCAACAGGGCCAAGAGGTGGAGGAAGAATGGCTTGAGATCCATGCTCAGCCAACCTTAGACTCGCTCTACGAGCGGATTGGGGATCCGACACCAGAGGATGAGGCGGCGGTGTTGTCTGCGGATGTGGGCGAGGATATGGCTGTCATGCTCTTTGAAACAGAGGTTGAGGACTGTTTGCAACGACTAGAGTCACAATTGGCCACCGCAGAGGTGGCGGTGATTGTGGCTGAGTTTGAGAGTAGTCTTGAAGAGCTGGCTGGTCTGGCTGAAATGCTTGATTTTGAGTCTTTTCAAGGTCTATGTCAATCTATGAGACAGGCATTGCAATCAGGGCCATCGGCTCAACAGCAGCGAGCCATCGCAGCTTTGGGGTTGCAAGAATTGCGGCGATCGCAAGCCATGGTGCTTGTTGGTCAAAAGGATGCTATCCCTGCCTGTCTTGATCTCAGTAACCTAGAACTATCTTCTGAATCACCTACGGTCTTTGTTGGTGACGAGATCTCTGAGGCTACTCAGGAGGATATTGACCTCACTTTGGATGCTTTGGACCTCGACCTCGACATGGCTGCCGAAGTTTTGATGGCAACGGAGGAACTGCAAGACTTTGCTGAGGCCGATCAAGCCGCTGTCCTCGCGATGAATGGGCAAGCTGAGGAAGAAGAAGCTTGGGCTGAAATCGATGATTGGTCAGAGAGCTTAACATCAGAAGCAACAGAGCTACTGACAGCTCTCGCCGAGGATCATCAGCCTGTTACGGCCCAATTGCGGCCCCTGTTGCCGCCGCAGAAGTAGTGCAGCCCATCCCCGTTGCCCCGACTCGCAAACCGTTCTCTGCTGCCGCCTCGGTATCGCCAACCCTCACGGAGGAGGCCACTGCCCCTGACGTGGCGGAAAGCACAATCCGGGTCCCGGTGAGCAAGCTCAACCAACTCAATGAGCTCTTTGGGGAGCTGATCATCGAGCGGAATGGCTTGCAAATGCAGCTCAAGCAATTGCGGGAGCTAACAGATCTGCTTAAACAACGGGTGAGAACCTTAGATAAATCGAATGTCCAGCTCCGTTCTGCCTATGATCGCATTTCTGTGCAAGAGATCTCCGATCAGCCAGCGACAAGGGCAATGGCAATGGCAACTGCTAACCCCTCTCAAGGGACTTGGAGCCCAGGCAGTGCTAAGGATGACACCCTAAATCTAGCCAACTTAACCAGCCTTAAGGGTGATTTTGACTTACTAGAGATGGATCGCTATAGCGAAATGCACCTTCTCTCCCAAGCATTAATGGAAGCCGCCGTCCAAATCCAAGAGGTGACTAGCGACATCAATACTCGCGTTGTGGATGCAGAGCAAACGACCCGAGGGTTAAGCCGCACCTCAAAGCTGATTCAAACTAGCATGACCCAAGTGCGAATGCGGCCCGTCTCTGAGTTGTTAAGTCGATTCCCTCGGCTGCTGAGAGATTTAGGGATGCGCTATGGCAAGCAAGTTGAACTCAAGATCATTGGCGGCTCAACTCTGATTGATCGCTCCATCTTAGAAGCTCTCAATGATCCCTTCATTCATTTGATTCGCAATTGCTTTGATCATGGCATTGAATCGACTCAAGAGCGTCTTGCACAGGGCAAGTCTGCCACGGGTACCATTGAAATTCGGGCGGCCTATCGCGGCAACCAAACCATCATTACGATTAGTGATGATGGCGGTGGGATCAATCTTGACAAAGTTAAGGGGCGCGCCCTGCAAATGGGTCTTGATGCCGCTGATCTAGACAGAGCTAGTACTAAGGATCTCTTAGATTTAATCTTTGAGCCCGGTTTTAGTACCGCCGATCAAGTCACGGATCTCTCGGGCCGAGGGGTGGGCATGGATGTGGTCCGCACCAACCTACAGGCGGTGCGCGGATCGATTGCTGTCCATACCCGTGCAGGGGAAGGCTCCACCTTTACCATTGCGGTGCCCTTTACCCTATCGGTCATTCGGGTCTTATTGGTTGAGACGGCGTAATATGATGTTGGCTTTCCCCACGGATGTGATCGAAGAAATGCTCTTGCTCACACCGGAGATGATCTTAAACAGTGCTGGGGCTGAAGTGCTGAACTGGGATGGGGATATGGTGCCTCTGGTTCGCCTTGAACAATGGCTAACCTTACCGAGGAAGGGCATCTCAGACCGGGAAGAAACCCCAACTATTAATGCGCCCACAGCCTTAATGATTGCTGATGGTAATGAGCTGGTGGCGATCCAAGTTGATCGCTATTGGAGTGAGCAAGAAGTGACGATCCGCCAAGCCGAAGGCAATCTATCGATGCCCCCTGGCTTTGCAGGCTGCACGATTCTCGGTGATGGTCGAGTGGTACCCCTAGTGGATGCCTTAGGGCTACTGAACTGGATTAATGACTGTAATAACGACTCTCCTAAGGAAATCGGTTCTTTGAGGGGGGCCAACTTAACCGCTGTGAATTATCCAGAGATAAACCTGGCCACTGCCCAACCGATGATTATGGTTGTGGACGATTCTGTCAATGTTCGTCAATTTTTGGCGCTGACCTTGGAGAAGGCAGGCTATCGAGTAGAACAGGCTAAGGATGGTCAACATGCCTTAGAAAAGCTGGCAACGGGGCTGCCCATCCAAGGGGTGATCTGTGATATTGAAATGCCGCGCTTAGATG
Source organism: Acaryochloridaceae cyanobacterium SU_2_1 (assembly GCA_012030735.1). GTDB lineage: Bacteria > Cyanobacteriota > Cyanobacteriia > Thermosynechococcales > Thermosynechococcaceae > Acaryochloris. The sequence goes on along the minus strand of JAAUUW010000107.1, from coordinate 6,645 downwards.
GCTATGGCTTTTTAGCCCATGTTAAATCTAAACCTGAGTTTAAGGGGATTCCAGTGGCAATGTTGACCTCTCGCAGTGGGGAGAAGCATCGTCGATTAGCCATGAGTTTGGGGGCGGCTGCCTATTTCTCCAAACCCTTTCGGGAAAAAGAATTACTAGAAACCCTCAAACAATTTACCCAAGCATAATGTTGGTGAGACTCTAAGACCTATGGCTATTTCTAATTCAGTGCGATCGCGGCGGATCGCCAACCGTCAAACCGAGGCCAAGCAACAGCTAATTACCTTTAAAATTCGTGGGGAACGGTTTGCAATCCCGGTGACGGCAGTCCGTAAGGTGATTCCGATTGCAGAGATCTATGGTGATCCTCAGCAGACGGGCATTAGCCTCACTCATTATCAAGGCCAAGAAATCCTGGTTGTGGATGTGGGGCACCGCATTTTTGCCGAAGCCCTCAGCACTGAGACAGCCCTAGGGGAAGCGCTGCTTGAATTATCCACAGCAACGCTGTCTCCTGACCTCAAGCAGCAGGAATGCTTAGTTCTCATTCAAGACCCTGAGGGTGGAGTCGTCGGTGTTCCCATCGATTCTCAACCCGCCATTCTCTGGGCAAGCCAGTCCCAAATTAATCCCCTACCCAGCAGCTACCTCAATCGGGGCAACATCAATGCTGTTACTTCTATGGTTGTGGATGAGTCTGGAGCAGCCTCCTACTTTCTGCTAGATCCAGAGCAGATCAGTATGGCGTAGTATAAATCGGTCAGTTATTGCCCAGCCATTTTTGGGCATTGAGCCGCTGAATTACCCCAAAGACCAAGAGCTCTAGGTTAACTTTGCGCTCGTCGATTAAAAAGGGTTCGATGGTGCTGGGTTGTTGACCCTTGAGCGAGCAAGAGAAGGCCCGCTGTTTTTGAATGTTGGCTTCAGGAAAATAAACCGTGAAGCCTCGGTTTCCAGCCAGCCAGGTTCCTGTGACTTGGTTGTCGAGAAATTGGAGCTTTAAGTCCTGAATATCTTGCTTGCCAAAGGCCTTAGTCAAGGCTGGTAGATAATCTTGCTCAATGAAGTCTGAGAAGGGCTTATCTTCAAGGGCAGGTTTCTTTTCCTTGGCTTTGGCTGGTGCTGTTTCAGCTTCAGCCGGGGCAGCGGGTGCGGTGTCTTTGGGTGCCATAGAAATTTGGGGTTGGGGTGGAATTAGCCACCTGCGATCGCAGGAATGATACTGACTTCATCGCCATCTTGAAGGGAGGTTGTTTGTCCCTGCAAAAAGCGAATATCTTCATTATTCACATAAAAATTGACGAAGCGACGCAACTCACCCTGATCATCACAGAGCCGAGCCTTAATCCCAGGGCAGTTTTGCTCTAAGGACTCTAGTAACTCGCTAATATTAGCGGCATCACATTCCACCGTCGCTTGATTTTTCGTCAGCTTTTGCAGGGGAGTGGGAATTAAAACTTTGATAGACATAGAGATCCAAATTTAGACATAGAGATTGAGGTTGATTGCCAGGCAGACCTGTAGGAGTTACCGGGCTGGGCCCTGTGATTGGCAGGTTTAAGCCAGCAGACTTAAACCAATCCAGCAGAGTTAGACCAGTACAGCTTGCCAATCGAGGCGATCCAAGGTCTGGGAGCGCTCGAGGGCGCGTTCAAAACTATCGAGCTTGGGTTCAATGGTGAGGGGTTGCCCCACATACCCTTGCACTGCTTCTTGGGTTTTAAGGCCGTTGCCAGTAATATAAACCACCGTGGTTTCCTCGGGGTCAATCTTACCTGCCTCTACCAGTTTCTTGAGCACTGCCACAGTGGTCCCCCCCCGCTGTTTCCGTGAAAATCCCCTCTGTTTCAGCCAATAGCTTAATGCCTGCAATAATTTCGGCATCGGTTACCGAATCGATATTGCCCTGGGTTTTACGGGCAATTTCTAAGGCATAAACGGCGTCGGCAGGATTGCCAATGGCGATGGATTTGGCGATGGTATTGGGTTTAACAGGGGTGATGAAGTCTTGTCCCTCACGGAAGGCGGTGGCGATGGGGGAACAACCTTCGGCTTGGGCACCGCTAAACCGGACATCCTTGTCTTCGACTAAGCCCAGCTCTACAAATTCTCGAAAGCCTTTATAGATTTTGGTAAATAAGGACCCCGATGCCAGGGGAGCCACAATATGGTCAGGTAATTGCCAGCCCAATTGCTCGGCGACCTCAAAGCCTAGGGTTTTTGACCCCTCAGAATAGTAGGGGCGAAGGTTGATATTTACAAAGCCCCAACCGTAGGTGTTGGCCACCTCAGAGCAGAGACGGTTGACTTGATCGTAATTGCCCTGGACTGCCATGACCGTCGGACCATAAATCAGGGTACCCATGACCTTACCCGCTTCTAGGTCTGAGGGAATAAAGACACAGCAATCTAAGCCAGCCCGAGTTGCGATCGCCGCTGTCGAGTTTGCCAAGTTACCGGTACTCGCACAGGAGACCGTCGTGAAACCCAGCTCTTGAGCACGTGTCAAGGCCACAGACACCACCCGATCCTTAAAGCTCAAGGTGGGCATATTGACTGCGTCATTTTTGATGTAGAGATTTTTAAGGCCCAACTGCCGTGCCAAACGATGAGCCTTGACCAAAGGCGTCATCCCCGTACCCACATCAATGGGATTATCGGTGGTCACGGGCAGAAAGTCACGGTAGCGCCAAATAGAATGAGGGCCGGCCTCAATTTTGGCGCGACTAACCTGAAGACGGCTGAAATCATAACTGACCTCTAGGGGGCCAAAACAAAATTCGCAAACATGAATCGCTAGAGGCTCATACTCGGCACCACATTCTTTGCATTTAAGGCCCTGTAAAGAGGTGGTGGGCAAGGGGGTAGAGAGGGCTTGAGTCATGGGTATCGCAAGTCTCGCATAAGAGCATATAGAGCATAGATTGCCCTGTAATTGTTCTGAAGGTAACATGCCGGTCAAAGACCGTCAACAATACCCGACTATTTTTGTCGGATATTACTTTTTTATCGATGCTAAATTGCCAATTACCTTGGGTGCAGAGGCTTCAGGCAACGCTCCACGGTCATGGCGACGGATTGGGCTAAAGTTGGTAAGTCATACCCCCCCTCTAGACCCAAGAGAATATGAGAGGTGAGGTTTAGGCAATATTGGGTAAATAGCCCATAATCTTGGGGCTGCAAGTTGATGGCGGCCAAGGGATCGGCAGCATTGGCATCGTAGCCAGCACTAATAATCAGTAGATCAGGCTGCCAAGCCTGCAAAAAGGGAATGACTTGTTCTTGAAATTGGCGCTGATATTCTTGCAAACTGCTGCCTGCAGGCATCGGAATATTGAGAACATTGCCATACTGTCCTTGTTCGGTGGCCCTTCCCGTGCCGGGATAACAGGGAGACTGATGCAGAGAACAATAGGCAATTTGAGCATGGGTTTCGATCAGCGCTTGGCTGCCATTGCCATGGTGAACATCCCAGTCGAGCAGGGCGACCCGCTTGACCGCGGGCTGACTCAAGGCATAATGGGCTGCGATCGCCGCATTGGCAAGCAAACAGAACCCCATGCCTGTGCTGGCAATAGCATGATGGCCAGGGGGACGGGCTAAGACAAAGGCCGGGGACTGATGGGCGAGGACTTGATCAACCCCATCGATCCAGGCATTGACCGCTAGCAACGCTACATCATAACTATGGGGAGACACCATTGTATCGGGATCGAGGGCCCCTCCCCCTTGCTCTGCTAAGTTCTTCAGGCGCTCAATATAGTCAGGATCATGGCAGCGCAAAAGATCGGGTAGGGGATAGCGCTCCTCAAGGGGGGTAGGGGCTAGCCATTGCAATTGGTCAGCCCAGGGGGCTGCTTCTAGGGCCGCTTTAATGGCCCTTAGCCGCTCTGGCCTTTCAGGATGATAAGGGCCAGTCAGATGGTCAAGAAATCGTTCTGAATAGAGGATGGGCAACATATTGCCATAACTCCGTCTGCTCAAACAAAGCGGTGAGCAAGTAGAGCCTGCTCACCGCCTATACAACCAAACAACATGGTGTTTAGATACATCCAGTCCTGGATTTTTGAGGAATTAGTTTTTGGGGTTACGAGTTGTATCGCTCGAAATAAAGCCAAAGAAGAACAGACTGATCACAAAGAAAATCCAGACGTAGGTAACAACTTTGAGTATGACCATAACAACCTATTTTAACGGTAGAGTTGACAGCGATTAAAAATTAACTGTCCCTATCATATCGGACTGTTGACGTCTTAGCGCGATAAAACCTGTTGAACATAAGAGCGCAGCAGTGGCCAAAGCCTCTGCCACAACCAATTTAAATATCTTTCAACTCTAACCGTTATCCAGTCTAGCCCCGTCAGAATTCGCTCTAGTAAATGTTTTTCGTAGGCGATGGTCACTGCTTCGACCTCAATCTCTAGGGTGCCATTTTCGGAATGAACGGTGGTCTGGGTTTGCCCTCTTGACTGGGCGGCGGCGGAAGCTTGCAGTGGTAGTGCCTGAGAAGCCGCTGGCTTAGGAGTAAGACCCTCTGCCGAACCATAGAGATCTTGCCAAGTTAGCCCTAAGGATGGGAGGGTTTGACGAGACGAATTAGGGGATTGGTGCTTTGGAGGCTGGCCTGGGGCCGCTGATGCTGTTTGGGTTGCAGGGGCCTTGGGTGCAGCAGAAAAGCTAAATAGCGCGGAGAAAGCCGCACGCAATGTCTGGGGTATCCAGGCGGCCCGCTGTTGAAGGGGATAGGGATCAAGGGAGGAAGGACCCCGCTGGTTAGGTTCAAGATTCCCGAGGCTAAAACTAGACTGGAACTGTTTCAGTCGCAGTTGCTGGCTGACATAGTCTGAGAGTTCGGTGGCCGGAGGCCCTATTCTTTGTCCAGTGGTCGTTTCCCAGTTTGCGATCGCAGCATCGATCATCTCGAGGGCCTCTGGGGTCAGGCGAGGTCTCAATTGGTTAAGGGCTGGCCCCCAACCTTCGGGTAAGGACAAAAATGGAGGATAACCCTCCTGTTGACCCGCTAAGGCCAGCGCTATTTGTTCGGTTCCTTGAACTTTTGCCTCTTGAAATAAATTGACCTTACTCGCCATCGGGCCACCTTGCATCCAGGCCATTGCCCGTCGCCAGACTTGAACGGCAGGCAGCATTTGCGATCGCGTTCTCGGCAAGGGCAGATCTCTCCAACCCGATCGAGCCATGGTAGCCAAGGACTGGTTCAGCCGCTGCTGGCGGCGAAAATGGGCAATCTGCCAAGTCATTAATTGCTGGAGTTGCTGCTGTTGAGTCGGGGTTAAAACATCTAGCAACTCATTTTCCGGCGTCACCAAATGCAACTGCCGATCCCCTAAATAGCTCGCAATCCCTTGGACCTGGAGGACAGGCTCTGAGGTTAGACCCAGCCAACGAGTCGCCTGGCGATGGAGTGGGTTTTTCTGGGCCCATTGTTGCAACCATTTTTGGTAGCGCCCACCAATAGAGGGGCGTTGAGCCGATAAGGCTTCCACTTGAACCAAAAACTGAGGCTGCTCTGGCTCTGGATCGTCAGACTCTAACTGCCCTGTCTCTGAATCTGGGTCTAAAAGATGAATCTGAACGGCAGCTAAGACCTTGCGAATCGGGCCATCCGCATCTATGGAGAGATTATCTTGACTAGGATCAGCCACAGCCCTTAGGAGTCGCTGTCCTTGCAGATCGCCTTGGTGCAGCAGTTGTTGGCTTAAGCGAGACACCTGAAATAACAGGTACAACGGATAAAGGCCGAGTTGCATCCCCCATAGCGTTGTCACCTTTGCCTGACGGAGATTGCGTTGCCATTGCTCCGTTAGAGCTTGGGAGCGCTGCAAGATCAGATTAAAGAGCTGACTTTGATAACGGCTTTCTGCTGACATGAATAAAGACAATCCTTGCCTGGGCGCTGTTGAGCAGAGTCTTGCCCACTTATTGTAAGCCCCAATGCTCCTGTGTCTGTCCTTATCCCTGTTAAGTTGAGAATTCCTGCTGGGACGATGCTAGCCTGGGCCTTGAGTTCAGGCTAGCATCGTCCCTTGCGTCCCCGCTTGCCATTCGGTAATACTGTCAACCAATTGGTTTGGGCCACAGATAACTGAGCATCTGTCACCTTAGCGCCCGTCAAATCGGCACCACAGAGATTGGCACCGCGCAAATTGGCATGGCTTAGATAGGCCTCGCTCAAATTAGCTCCCCGCAGATCAGTATTCGATAGATCAGCATGACTCAGGTACGCCTGCATTAAATTGGCATTCCGCAAATTTGCGCCCGTAAAATTAACTCGACCGAAATTAGAGTTAAGCAAAATGGCATCACGCAAATCAATATTTTGCAATCTTGACTCATGGAAGTTGGCATTGGGCAATTGCACCCGACGCAGGTCAAGGTTCCGTAAATCTTGGTTGCTGAAATCTCGCTGCCCTTGAGCAAAGGCATGTTGAATCGCATTGGGCGTCAGTTTGGCAGCTCCTCGCCCTTTGGAACTGAGGCTAGAGGAGGAATCCTTCCCATAGGGAGACCGTATCCCCCGCGCCGAGGACGAATTTAGCGGTCCCGATACCTTAGAAAAAGATTCTGTCAAGGGAGATTGGGTGCCTAAGCGCGTATTGTATTCACGAATGCGCGATGCAGCTCTTG
>JAAUUW010000106.1 GCA_012030735.1 Acaryochloridaceae cyanobacterium SU_2_1 | reverse complement strand
CCTTGTTGCAAATGCTCCCCTCGGAGATTACTCCTGTGGTGTTATCTGCGAAACCCATGCAGACAGCCCATCAGTATCAGGTAGAAGCCTATAATCGCCGTGATGCTCGCGTGATCTTGAAAGTGATGCGCCAATCTCAAGCCTTTATTTGGGGGGTGGCAGTCTGATTCAAGATGCCACCAGTGCGCTGAGTCCAGTCTATTACATGGGTTTAATGGGGCTAGCCCAAGGGCTGGGTCTGACTACGATTGCCTGGGCACAGGGGATTGGTCCTCTGCGTCGCCGCCGCACTCGCTGGTTGGCTCACCGGGCTTTTCGCGGCTGTAGGACAATTACTGTCCGCGATCCGGTCTCTGGGCGCTGGATAGAGGACTGGGGGTTAAGGATGCAGATGGCCCCCGATCCGGTTTGGAATCTAGCGGCCAAGCCGGTGGGCTGGGTGGAACATTTATCCTCGCCTAAGGTGGCGATGGTTTTGCGATCGCATCCCCAACTCACCCCTCCTCGTCTAGCCCAGCTCACCGAAGCTCTGATTGATTTTCAGGCTCAAACTCATACCCATATGCTGCTGATTCCCTTTCAAGCCTCCCAAGATCTCGCCATTGCCGAGTCGATCCATGCCCGGCTGCCCAGCCAGAGTTCCTTGGTAAGCTTGACCGATCCTCGCGAACTCAAGGGGGTTTTTCACTCTGTAGAGATGACCATTGCCATGCGCTTGCATGGTCTGATCATGGCCGCGGCGGCTGGCAATCGCTGCTTTGCCCTCAGTTATGACCCCAAGGTTGAGCAGTTTATGCAAGATGTGAACTGCCCTGGCTATGCCTTAGATCAATTGCCTGCCAACGCCCAAGTCATCTGTCGAGATTGGGTAGAACATTTTCAATCAGGCAAGGGTCTGTCAAGTGAGGAAATTCGCGATCGCAGCCAGCAAGCCCTCATCCATCAACAGGCTCTTCATCAAAGCTTAGCCCCATTAACACTCCCATAAACTTTCAGACAGGACATCCCCATAAGTTCTCATCCAAGAGATCAGCCCCTAGTCACAACCTGAGGTGAACCATCAACCAGGTTACAATGGTGTTTCCATCAGAGCATTGAGCTAGGGTATGCATAATTTTCTGCCAATCGCCTATTTTGAAAACCAATTTATCCCCTTTGCAGAAGCCAAGCTCTCCATCGCTACCCATGCCTTACACTACGGGACAGGGGCCTTTGGGGGATTGCGAGGCATCCCTGATCCTCAAAATTCAGCTCAGATTTTACTGTTTCGCTTAGATCGCCATTGCCTGCGACTCAGCCAAAGCGCCCGCTTTCTGCACTTTGATCTGCCAGCGGACAAAATTGAACATACTATTCGAGAATTTATCCAAAAAAACCAACCCCAAACATCCTTTTATATCCGTCCTTTTGTCTATACCTCCGATTTAGGCATTGCCCCCAGACTCCATAACATAGAAAAGAACTTCTTCGTCTATGGCTTGGAATTAGATGATTATTTACCCCCCGATGGCGTCAGTTGCCGGTTGAGTTCTTGGTGTCGGCAAGCGGATCTCAGCTTACCCCTGCGTGGCAAAATCAGTGGGGCATACATTACCTCCTCCTTAGCAAAAACAGAAGCTGTGGCCTCTGGCTTTGATGAGGCGATCTTGATGAACAGCCAAGGCAAAGTCAGTGAAGCTTCTGGCATGAACATTTTTATTGTGCGCCAGGGTAAACTGATTGCGCCGAGCTTTGAACAAGACATCCTAGAAGGCATTACCCGCGATACTATTCTCCAATTAGCCCAAGACATGGGCATAACCGTTGTGGAGCGGCCCGTAGATAAGTCAGAGCTCTTGATTGCTGAGGAAGTATTTCTGAGCGGCACAGCGGCCAAAATCACCCCAGTCAAACAAATTGAAAACTATCAAACCCCCCTAGAACGGCCCATTACAGAAATGCTCCGCCACAAGCTGACCGCAATTACAGAAAATCGCGATCCTCAATATCAGCATTGGGTGTTCCCAATTCCATTAACTGCCAAACTCTAAACCCTGCCCTCTCAAGGCATAGCCCGATACAAACGCCCCGACTAAGTCAACTGATTGGTAAGGACGATGAACCACTGCGGCATAGAAAGGTTCTATGCCAAAATTTAGACAGAAATCACTAGCAATCAGGAGGCGGGCATGGAAGGTCAATGTCTTTGTGGTGAAATAACAGTGAGAACACCAGATAAAACCAGCCTAGATGCCTGTCATTGTGGCATGTGTCGACGATGGGGAGGCGGACCAGCCTTAGGTTTAGCTTGCGGAACTGATGTGCAGATAGACGGCGTTGACAGGCTAAAACGGTATCAGTCCTCAGAATGGGCTGAAAGAGCCTTTTGCAGTAAATGCGGGACACATATTTTTTACAAGTTATTACCGACCCAAGAATATTTTGTCCCCGCAGGCCTTTTTCAGAATGGAATTCAGTTTGAGTTTAAAGAACAAATCTTTATTGACATGAAACCTGACTACTATGAATTTGCCAATCAGACCTTGAATCTGACAGAAGCAGAAGTACTTGCCAAATTCTCCTCCAGTGAAGCTCCTTAAGAAAAACGCAGAACATGGGCTGTATCGTCCAAGCGGGAATCGCCAAAATTTCCCTACGAGGTTGGGTAAATAAATTAATGAGCTGGAGAGCCTGGGTCAAACAGTTAGCTTTGCACCTGTACCCCTTTCCAAAAAGCGATATAGCCTTTAATGTTTTGGCTGCTTGCTTCGGGTCTGGATAAAACCAAGCTGCATCTTTGTTGGTTTGACCATTGACGGCCAACGTATAGTAACTGGCGACACCCTTCCAAGAACAAGTCGTATGGGTATCACTAGACTGGAAATACTCTTGCTGAATCGAGTCGGGAGGAAAGTACTGATTCCCGTCAACCACCTCACACTGGTCACTTTCTGCTAGCACGACACCATTCCAGACTGCTTTAGACATGACCAGATTTTTAAATAACAACTAATCTTCCTTGTAACCTATCAATGTCAAATCTGACAAGGGATGGGGGAAACCTTGTAGTAAGTAGAGACAGAAACCGTCCTCCACTCTTGCTGATTTTTAGCCCTGTATTCAACAGCTTTGGCCAATGGCTCCTGCTAAACAAAGACCCAAACCACCCCTAGAAGCCATTGATGCCTTTCTCACTCAACAGGATATGTTGAGTGCCCTATTGGTTTGGGCTGTCCTAGAGGGCCTGAGTTTGCTCTTGCTCCCCCATTTCACCCTCTTTGCTGGGGAAGACAAGAGAAAAACCTGGATTTTAATGAGCGCATTTCTAGGCGTTGGAGGAGCCTTGCTGATTGGCTTATCATCGAGTTGGTTACAGTATTGCCAGCTTCGTGTCCACCGCCAGAACCGCAATAAATCGCTGTTGGTATTTCTAGGCAATGTCACAAGCTGTATAGGATTAATAGGTATTGGGCTTCCTCTGATTACGGTTTTTATTGAACTAATGCTACTAGTTCTGACCGGGAAAGCCCTCTAGGGCTAAGATTTCTGTTCCGATTCTGGCATGTCTGGGTCAGCATTGTTCCCTTAGAGTTGCTTGGTGACTCTCTCTGCCTCAGCTTCTGAAGGGCTATCCTTCAGCCAATGGGGGATCTTCATGTAAACAGGATATCCACTTCCGGATAGGGATGGCGTTGCTCAATCGCCGTTGTTTAGTTTTTCGTCTTATTTCATCTAGCTCTTGAACCCGTTGTAAGGTGAAGTCCGTGGGTAGCAATACCTGAATAAAGACATATAGGACCCGCCCCTGTACCATCATTTGTAAATGATGTCGGACTGAAGGCAAGTCTGGGGCCAGTTGATCAACGGCAGCTTGAATTTGTTGCTCTAGCTCTACCCCTGGGGCTGCCCCTAGAAGTTGGTTCACCCCTTCAAAGACAGTGCGCAGAGGCAAGGGCAAGATTGCTATGGTTAATACTGACACTAGCAGGGGGTCAATATAGGGTAACAAGAAGTCCCAGCTTGTATTGTTGAGGCATAGGGCAAAGCCAAAGGCTAGAGCAACAGCGCAACTCACACAACCATCCACGATCCAATCTCGAGCTTCCACTGCTAATAGCGGTGAGGAAAGGCGTTGACTGTAGCGGCGCATTAAGACTGCGAAACTAAAACATCCTAGGGTAGACAGCAAGGCATAGGCCAAGGCTAAGCCCACCGTCAGATCTCGCCCGCCATGCAGGAGGGCCTCTATTGCAGCAGTGAAGGCAAATAAACTCACTGTACTGACAACGATGCCCTTAATGGTATTAATCAAAGGTTCAAAGCCATAATAACCAAACTGGTAACGACGACTTGGCCCTTGCTGAATGAGTCTAACGACCTTCAAGCTCACAAAGCTCATGATCAACGTCATTAAGGAGTAAAAACCATCCAAGAGAATAGCGCCAGAACCCGTATAAAGACCTAAAAGACCCCCAGATACTGCAAAAATTCCCGAACCAATCATCGAGGAGATCAAGGCAATGTCTTCTTCTGGGGGGCGAGGGTGCCAGGGTAGAGATGGAAAGTTAACCTTCATGGAGGGTTAATGTGAGGCGGAGTGGCGGCGTCTGCGGTCAGCATTTTTGCTTGGGTGCGTGCCACAATTCGATCAAAATAGCCATTTAAAGCCGGAGCAAGGATACTGTGCAATTTCGCCAGTAGGGTCATTTCTACGCCCGGTGTAATGACAAATTGTTGGCGCTGGATACCTTTAATGATGGTCTGGGCAACTTGCTCAGCAGACCATAGGGCTGCAGTGGCTGTTATGGCTTTAGTCTCTTGGGGCTTGGTTCTGTTTTCTGCTTGAAGCTGGGGAGTATCTGTATCGGGTGGATAGACAATTGAGAGGCCCACTCCTGAATGCCGAAGTTCTCCCCTTAAGGATTCTGCGAGACCTCTAAGGGCAAACTTGCTAGGGCTGTAAGGGGTATAGCCAAACAGACCGATTAATCCTGCGCCCGAGGAGAGTAAAACTAGATGGCCTTGGTGGCGTTTCTGCATGATCGGTAGCACGGTTTTAAGGGCATAGAGGCTGCCAAAGTAATTGACGGCCATTGTCCGCTCAAAAACGTCTAAGCCAATATCCCCAAAGTAGCCAGGATGAGCAATACCTGCTGCTGTAATCAATAGGTCGGGGGGGCCAATTTGAGCGATCGCATCGTTAATCGCCTGGGATAGGGCTAAATGATCAGCAACATCTGCGGATAATCCGATTACCTGTTGTTGGGGGGTGGCTCTAGCTGCTTCAATGTCTTGAACGGCTAGGGCAAGCTGGTTGGGGTTACGGGCAATAATGGTGATTTGCGCCCCTAGGCTAGCCAATCGACAGGCTGTGGCCTTGCCGATGCCACTAGAGCCACCAGTAATGATTGCATGACGCTGCTCAAAGTCCATCAATAACTATCATTCCCTCAGATTTTAGAGCTTGAAAGAGGGCTTCTGCTCCTAAGCGAGACTCTCTGTCTCTAGGGTTGCGATCGCCTTCGCCAAGATCTCCACAGTTGATCGAATTTGATCTTGAGTATGACTGCTACTAATGAAAAAACGGAGACGGGCCGCGTTCTGAGGCACCACCGGAAAGGTCATGGGTTGGACATTAATCCCTGCCTGAAACAGCAATTGAGATAACCGTAAGGCTTTGAGGGTGTCACCCACCATGACAGGAATCACAGCCGAACCCTGGCTGGTAGCGGTATCAATGCCCTTGGCTTGAGCTAAACTCAGAAAGAGTTGGCTCGTTCATGTAATTGGGCTACCCGTTCAGGTTCTTGCCGAAGCAGTTGCAGCGCCGCCAGGGAGGCCGCTGTATTCGCAGGAGTAATGCCAATGCTATAGATAAAACCTGGGGCTGTGCATTTAAGATACTCGACCAAGGGCTGAGAACCGGCAATATAGCCACCGCAACTGGCAAAGGATTTGCTCAGGGTTCCCATCCAGATATCGACAGATTGGGGGTCAATGCCAAAATATTCGCTAATCCCTCGACCATGATCACCCAATACACCGATAGAATGAGCTTCATCAACCATCAAAAAAGCCTTATAGCGTTCCTTGAGAGCGATGAACTGGGGTAAATCAGGAATATCACCATCGGCACTGTAGACCCCTTCAATAGCAATTAACACCCGCTGATAGCGATGGCGGTGCTGACCGAGGAGTTTTTCCAGGTCCTGAGCGTCATTATGGGCAAAGGCAATGGCCCGCGCCCCCGACAACTTGCAGCCGAGAAAAATACTGTTATGGCTATAGGCATCGTAGAGAATTAAATCATCACGCCCAAAGAGATGACCGATGGTGGTTACATTAGTGCCATGACCCGCAACATAAAGAACCGCATCATCAACACCAATAAAGTCAGCAATGCCACGCTCTAGTTCTAAATGCACTGCCTTTTCTCCTGAAACAGGTCGACTGGCAGAAACAGAAGTGCCATAGCGATCGATCGCCTGTTTGGCAGCTTCAGAAACCTTGGGATGGCCTGCTAAACCTAAATAGTTATAGGTGGAAAAATTAATCAGGGTTTGCCCATTAATTTGGGTTGTATCCTGAGCAACCCCTTCATGCACTGCAAATAGGGATTGCGAATGCCCTGACTGAGCAGTTGAGCCTGCTGTGCTTTGAGTTGCAAGTATTCAGGATACTGATCAAAGCGACAATATTCGCTGGGAATTTCGCCTTGGCCTTCAATAGCCGCTTTTTTCTGCAGTAGTTCTGCCAACAACTCTCGTTTCTTCTCTGCCGAGAGATGATCCAAGGAATTAGAAGAATTACTCATGGGCTATTCGGATAAAAGGGCAGTCAACAAACCATCCACTTCATCATCACTCATCTGATCTAGCTGAGAAAGCAACTGCTTCGTATTCACAGCGGGATCTGCTGGATAAGGGGATAACGCAGGAGTTGCCCCTTCACCCACAAGATGCTCGGACAAGGCTCGAATATTAGAATAATCCAAAACCAAGGTGGGATCTAATCGACAGCCTAAAAAACTCTCCAATTCACCCGAGACATTAACCACCTCAACGGAGTTCATGCCGTAGTCAATAAAATCTGTATCTAGATCAATATCCTCAGCATTGAGGTCAAGAGATTTTGCCAAATGAGCCGTCAACCATACTTGAATCTCTCCTAAGGAGGGCAAGGAGGAGACTGCCGAACTCGATTGATTCAGGGGTTCAACCACAGCTGTTGAGTGCATAAATTGGTTTTGAATTGGCATATTTTCCTTGCTCTAATTGCTGAAACAACAGGTCTACAACGAATTCTGATCGAATTCAAAATCAGCTCCTATAGGCATTGCTGACTCTTTTTGTCTGCGGAAGTTTAATGGGTTCTAAGGCCCAAGGCTAACACCATCCTCAAGGGCTTACCGCACAATCGTTAAATGGCTCTAAGCGTTGTGAGAGAAGCTTTAGCAGTTGGATTGATGAGAGTCCTATCGGCACACCAATGTCTAAATTAGAAGTTTAATCACAAAATATAAAGAAAACGTAAAACTTCGATTCATCATAAGAGATTTAGCTAAAGCCAACAAGCCACAATGGGAAGATTGTTCAACTGGCCTATTGCCTATCTCTGGGTCACTCAGGGATTAGGAGCAACAATCTCGTCTATGGTCTGGTCAATCGGCTGGCAGTCTGATGGGCTTAGCCCTACCGGCAAAGCTGCGCTAGTGGGGATGGTTTCTATTAATCTTGGGGTGACTAGAATGACCGATTTCTTCTCCTTAAAGTTTCAAAATTTCTGAGAAATTTGTGGGGGCATGGATTCTACCTCCTTAGGATCTAGAGATGCCGACGAGGATTCTCTGGCGTGAGACTCTCTAGGGATCCCTCGAGGAACTTGGCCTTACAGGTAAACCGTTGAATTTTGCCACTGGAGGTCTTGGGAATAGTGCCTGGTTTGAGTAGCAGTAAGGTGTGAATTTGCAAATCATGTTCCTTGGCAACAGTACGCCGGATTTGGGCGAGGATTTCTTTCTCAATAAAATCTGAGTCAGCTGTCACTACCGTAGAGCTGGGGGCAGAAAGCTCAGTCAAAGAGTTTACAGGCTTAGATGTCTTACCATTTTTTTGGTGGCGATTAATGTAGTTGCGTTCTAATTCGGCGACGACGACCAATCGTTCTTCTCCTGCTGCTGGCACGGAAAAAGCCGCTGCACAATTTGGGCGCAGGCCAGGATAGCTTTGCATCACGGTCCACTCGATATCTTGGGGATAGTGATTACGACCGTTGATGATGATCACATCCTTAAGGCGACCGGTCACAAACAATTCCTGATCGCGGAGGAACCCTAAATCTCCGGTGCGCAAAAAAGGGCCCTCCTCATGATTGGCCAGGGATGCTCGAAAGGTGCTTGTTGAGACTTCTGGTTGTCGCCAATATCCTTGGGCGATACTGTTACCAGCCACCCAAATTTCACCCACCTCGCCAGCCGGGCAGGGGGTTAACTGCTCGGGATTGACAATCAGAATGCGTTGCCCTGTGAGAGCCTTGCCACATCCCACCAACGTTCGGGCATCGGGCGCCTCGGGAGTGGTGGCGACTACTTGGTGCTGCTCAAGGAAGGAGCCTTGAACGGTTGCGAGCTGAGGTAGAGCAGCTTGCTGACCACCCGAGACAATTAAGGTGGCTTCTGCTAGCCCATAGCAGGGGAAAAAAGCTTGGGGACGAAAACCACAAGGAGCAAAGGTTTCTGTAAAACTTTCTATGGTTTGGGCACTAATGGGTTCAGCACCGTTAAAGGCGACTTGCCAAGAACTAAGATCAAGATCTTGGATCTGCTCGGGTTTAATTTTGCGGACACAGAGATCGTAGGCAAAATTGGGCCCTCCACTGGTGGTGGCTCGGTAACGAGAAATGGCCTGGAGCCAGCGTACTGGGCTTTGTAGAAACATTAAAGGTGACATCAAGGTGACCGGAAACCCCCCATATAGGGGCTGCAGGATGCCGCCGATTAAGCCCATGTCGTGATACGGGGGCAGCCAAATCACGCCTTGACTATCGGGGTGATGATTAAAGCTTTGATAAATCAGGGCTAAATTTTGCAAAAGATTGTGATGAGTAATCATCACCCCTTTGGGGTGGCAGTGGAGCCAGAGGTATATTGCAAAAATGCAAGGCTATGGGGTTCAGGATGGAGCGGTTGCCAGGATTGAACCGGATGATGGAGATCGATCAGATCTGTTGCTAACCAGCCTAGGGACTTAATTTCTGGGGCATCGATCAGTTGTCGTTCTAGTTTCGACAGGATCAAGTTGGTGGTCAAGGCGACGGAGGCTTGGGCGTCGGCAATCACGTTTTGCAAGCGGATCAGCGACCGATTGGGACGTGGGGGATAGATGGGGACGGCAATGACGCCAGCGTAGAGGCAGCCAAAAAAGGCGCAAACATATTCTAGTCCGGGGGGATAAAGCAGTAAAGCTCGATCACCAGGGTTGCAACGGCTTGGAGGGTGGCTGCGATCGCCTTCGCTTTCGCGTCTAGTTCGCTGTAAGTTAAGGTTTGGGTTTCTGCTTCACCATCAACCAAGAAGGTAAAGCCGGTGTAATCGGCTTGGTAAGTCGCTCGCCAGCGCAATAGCGCGACTAAGCTATCAACCTCGGGGGGACTGTTGGTGCCATGCTTTGAGTTTTGGTCGTTACGATCTGCCAATTTATACTCCATCCTCACCAAGGAATTACAGCGTTACTTTAGGATTGAGGCGTTTTTTGAGGCGTTCATCCCATTTTTTTGATTGGCCGCAGCATCTTGAATATAAGGTGACCAGGCGATCAATTGGATAATCAATTGATTCAGAAGAGACACTGGAAACCGCAGGGGACGCACCACATCGACAAATAACACTACACGCACTTCCTCTGTGTTATTCCAGGCTTCATGCTCGAAGGAATCATCAAACACTAAGCTTTTGCCCTCTTGCCAGTGACGAATGGTGTTACCGACTCGAATTCCGCATTGATCAGCGGCTTGGGGAATCTTTAACCCGAGGTGATAGCGAAGTACACCATTATAGGGACCCCGATGGGGAGGAATTTGCTTGCCTGGCAGTAAAATCGAGAAAAACGCCGTCTTTAGGCCAGGAATTGTGTGGAGCAGGTTAGCAGTCTGGGGACAAAGGGTACAATTTTGCATTGCCTGCACCCCATAGGCATAGAAAAAAAAGGTTTTCCAGCGCTGATCTTGGGTAATACCATATTGATCTCGAGAAATATCCTGAAAATTAGGGATATCATCGCGGTATTGGAGAATTTCCTCTAACTCTTGTCGAATTAATTGCCAATTTGCCTCTATGCCTTCAATCCAGGGAAATTGACTGACATCAAAAAAAGTCGCTTTGCCCACGAGAGAAGCATTCTCCACCCATTTGCCCAAACGCCGCAATAAACCCTCGGCAATTTTGAGGGCTGCCTGTCGGTTGTTGGTTTTGAAGTCTAAATAAAATTGGTTTAGCGCACTCATAAATCAGTGATTGATCGCAATAATTTGATCAGGGAAGGGGCACTTCCAGCCAATGTACACTATGATCTGTCGTCATGCTACGAGAGCATCACTTCAATTCAAGTCCAAGATGCAAGCTAATAGGGGTGATGAAGGTCACTTGTGCAAGATTGAGTAGGTTCCAAGAGGGCAAGGACGAGGAGGGGATGGCTATCGTTCCACAGGCAGTCTTGGTCTACTGCCAGGCTACGGTGTACACACAAGTCGGTTTTGAGCTATTTCCCATGCAAAGAACATAGCCTCAAACCGTTTCAGGCCGTGGGTTAGAGTTGCTGTACCTGGAGGTCTTTGAGACTGATACCCCTTCCAT
>JAAUUW010000105.1 GCA_012030735.1 Acaryochloridaceae cyanobacterium SU_2_1 | reverse complement strand
CTCAAGAACCGAGTGCTACCAGTGCCCTAGCCCTAGAGGATATAGAGGTGATGATTTTAAACCGGGACGCCTTGCAAATCATTATGAACCAAACACCACAACTGGCCCGAGAAATGGATGATGTCGTAGAGGCCCGTCGCAAAGCCATCCACTTAGCCCAAGAAACCTCTATTTAAAGTCAGCCCTGTAGCCGCTGATTGAGCAGCTAAATTCCATAAAACAGATCCTTTAGCTAGCTTCAATACTCCATTTTTTCTTAAGATTATGAATAATTTAGAGATCCCTTTCAACCCCTAGATTTTATACTGTTTACTTGAGGCTAGATCGCAAATACCAAGGGAGTTATAATCTTCTCAAACATCCAATAGAAAGAAGCTTTCAGCATCAATCAGAGAAGTCTCCGGCTCTATAAGTTGGGAACCCTCGTGATACACTAATCGAACAATTTACTGGTGTACAAGTTCCGTTTAATGTCACCAAATTATTAACGAATATTAAACAATATTGCATAAATACCCCTCTTAAACTAATCCCCGATTCGTACCTTTAAAACTTCGGAGACTCCATCCTTGAAACAAACTTTTCACAGCTCCCTCAAGCAAACCATCCAAAGCATGGGCACCTTTCAGAGCTGGTGTCTGTTTGGTGCTTCAATGTTTTTGGTATCATTGCCCGTACTGATTCAAGCCCCCTTAGTAAGAAGCTGGCCTTGGTTGAGCTTAATCGGGACAGGAGGATGGTTACTGGGCAGCTATGTCTTATGTAAACAAGATAAAACCCAAATTTGGGGAGATTTACTGTTTGGATTTGCCTTGGCTTGGTTTTCTGGGTCGATTTATTGGGGATGGTTTCGAGCAGAACCCTTATTACATGTGCCGATGGAAGCCATTGGTCTGCCCATTGCCCTCTGGGCCTTATCCCAATCCCGTCTTAAAATTGGGTCTTTATTTTTCCTCGGATCGCTCATTGGATCAACGGTAACCGATATTTACTTTTTCTTAGTTGATCTGATGCCCACTTGGCGGACTTTAATTCAAATCGACCAAACCGAAGCTATGGCTCTGTTGCCCCAAGCCCTTGAACATACCCAAACAACTGGGGGACGGCTCTGGGCCATGGTACTGGTTGTGGGCCTCTGTGTGATTAGTATTCTGCCTCTACTGCAACTAGATGCTTGGTCTGCAGAGGATGAACAGCTTTGCTGGTGGGCTTTCTCTGGGTCGGTCTTGGGTACATTACTGGTCGATAGCTTATTTTTACTGGTGGCAACTCAGTTTTGATCCTATTCTTAGATAAACCCATTCATGGGGGTGCAATCGCCTGAGCGACATTATTTACGGTAATCTCCAGGGCTTAAAATCAAGCCATTTGAAGCAGTTACGGCGGCTCTATCATCAAAAGCTGCCGAGTGATCGCGTCACCACACCTGAATTTGCCCAGCGCTTAGCCGCCATCAGTACCGAAATTCACCAACCGATCAGTACCTATCTGAATCGGCGCGGTCAGGTGATTCGGGTGGGGGTCGGATCCCCACGACAAACCCAAATTCCCCCCCTAGAACTGCCTCGATATGGGGCAGAACGCTTGAGTGGCATTCGCTGTATTGCCACCACCTTAAAGGCTGAGGAACCTCGAGAATCGGCCCTGACGGCCATGGCCCTCCAACGTTTAGACATGCTAGCCGTCTTGACGATGACAGGGGGCGGCTTCGAACGCCGAGGGGGCGGGGCAACGGGTTATGTCCAGTCCACCTATCTTGCCCATCTGGTCCCCGATCCAGCAGCACCCTGGACAATTTCATCTCCCTTGAGCCTAGAACAACTGGTTCAACAGGATTTAATCGATTTAGTCGATACCCTAGAGACTGACTTTAAACGAGCGGTCAGCGCCGGTACCTCTGGAGAATTTCAGGGCTGCGATCGCGTCCTCATTGTCGGACTACTGACCCAAGGCATGAGCGAAGAAAGGTTTACCCATCAGCTAGAGGAAATTCTAGCCCTAGTTGATAGCGCCGGTGGCCTAGTGCTAGAAACAATCCAACAAAAGCGATCCCGCCCTCATCCCCAAACCGTTGTCGGTCATGGCAAAGTACAAGAAATTGCCCTCGGGCCCAAACCATTGGTGCTACTCTGATTGTCTTTAATCAAGATCTCTCCCCCGCCCAAGTTCGCAACCTAGAAACCCAAATCGGCATTCGGATCATCGATCGCACCGAAGTTATTTTAGATATCTTTGCCCAACGCGCCCAATCCCAAGCCGGCAAACTCCAAGTTGAGCTAGCTCAACTAGAATATCTGCTCCCGCGCCTCACCGGACGGGGCACAGCCATGTCTCGCCTAGGAGCAGGCATTGGCACCCGAGGCCCAGGGGAAACCAAACTGGAAACAGAACGACGATCCATTCAACGTCGGATAAATCATCTGCAACAGGCCGTCAATCAACTGCAAGCCCATCGATCTCGGGTGCGCCAACGGCGTCAGCATCACCAGATTCCCTCCATCGCCTTGGTTGGCTATACCAATGCCGGTAAATCAACCCTGCTCAATCTGTTAACCAAGGCAGACAGTTACACCGCCGATCAGCTATTTGCCACCCTAGATCCAACGACCCGCCGGTTAATACTGATGGATCCTACTGGCCTAGATCCGGATGGAGCGGATCCCAATGGCCTAGAAACCGGGGAACCCTTGCCCCAAACCTTACTCTTGACCGATACCGTCGGCTTCATTCATAACCTACCCGCCGCCTTGATGGATGCCTTCCGTGCCACCCTCGAAGAAGTCACCGCCGCCGATGCTCTTTTACATATCGTCGATCTGTCTCATCCAGCTTGGCAAGAGCATTTGCAATCCGTGATTCAGCTCCTCAAAACCATGCCCATTACGCCAGGGCCCAGCCTCATTGTCTTTAATAAAATGGATCAAGTCAGCAGTGAGGCCCTCGCAACCGCTCAGGAACAATATCCCCAAGCTATTTTTATCTCAGCCAAGGAACGACTCAGCTTACAAAGCCTGCGCTACCGCCTCTATCAGCTTGGCCTCGCCCTGCAATAACTCCCATAATCAAGCCCCTTGTTTTTGGTGAGGAGAGGGTGAACCCTTGCGCCTCCGAGAACGGAGCATAGGCCGACCGAAAGATCGAGGCCGCCGGACTTCCTGCACTACCAAACCCGATAGTCCTCCAGCAACCAAGGCAAAAACAGGATTGACCATTGCATTGACTAAGCAGTCTAGACAATAGACCATTAATGCGATCGCCAAAGCCGCTGTCGGCGCAACCGCGGGTGAGACCAAGTAAACACCGGAAAGCGCAGCCACAACAAACCTAAACAAGGCAATAGGAGGGCCGTCATTAAACTTAGCAACCCCAACAGACCATGATTTCCATAGGCAATAATCCACAAACTATCCGTCACAGAAATATCTCTCCCCTGCTCATCAAACAGCCTTGCTCTGCCCCAGCCCCCCCAACCAAACAAAGGCTTCAACCGAGCTTTTTTAGACAAAAGCTGTTCATTATCCAAGCGAAAAGCCAAGGATTTTCCTCGTTCTAATGTGGTGACTTGGCTGGCAACGGTGACAATTTCCTTCGTATTGGCAGGGGTTAACAGACCCGTCCCACTCACCAATAAATAGCCAGCAATACAAAAGGTTAAAAAAAACAAGGGTAAGCTTGTTCGCAACCCCGTCACCATCCACAGCAACACCAAACTAAGCCCCAGCAAAACATAAGCCCCTGTCGATTTCAACAAGACAAAGGTAACCACCAAGACCAGCACCACCCAAATCATCGGAATATTCAAAATCGAGGTACAACTGCCCGCTCGCCAGAGCCAAATAGCCATCAGGGTAGCTGTCATCATCCAAACCCCCACCATTAAGCCATGTTCCATAAACACTGTGGGTCGAAAGCCCCCTAGACGCATCGTCTGCTCAAAGGAATGGGCATGATAGCCATAGATCCAACGATGCAACTGAGGACTCAAACGAGTTTCTAATAAGCAAAGGGGAACATAGAGCATCCCCCCCACAATCATGCCCATCGCCAGTTGTCGTAGCCCAACTAAATTGCCGAGGTAAAGCCGACCCAGAAAATAAGGAAATCCCCAAGTCACTGTTTGAGCCAAAGCCGAAGCAAACCCATCATAGGGTCCAAGGCCATTCGCCAAAGAAGAAGCGATGGGACAAAGACACCAGATCGCCATCGGCAGATCGATCCAACTCGGCTTAAAGGCTTTAAACCGCTGACCATCAAAAATTAAGGTCGCCAACAAAATGCCATAGCAAGTCGCCGACATTTTAGTGAAATCTGGTAACCCCCTCAAGGGAAATTGAGCTTGGGGTAAAAAGAGCCAGGCCCCAATAAAGCTAATCACTAAGGCTTTTTGAACAGGGATGCGCTGGAACAAATAGAGCACAAAGGGTATCCAAGCGAACATCACAAGATACACAAGCAGATTCATAGGGCAGAGATGTATGGGAGTATCAGAATTTGGGAAAGTTATGAATCAAGGGCAAAGCATGACTCAATAGCCAAGGAGAACCTGGAGCAGCAACCTAGATCTAAGATTAAGAAACTAACACTCGATTGCCGCAATTATTTCCGCAAGGTGAAGATTCAATTTCCCGCTCGTCATCGCCGCCATCGCTTCCGTCCCCTGCAGATGGGGCCATTGATTCTGGTGTTTTTAGCGATTTTAACCTGTGCTGGGTTGGTATTGAGTGGATCACCCCCCCCTACTATTCAGGCTACCCCAGGTCAGGTCTCTTCCCAACTCGGCATGAACTTGAATAGCGTGGTCAGCTATACCTCCCAATGGCCCTTTGCTGATGCCTTTAAGATCACGCGGCCCTGGATTTCCGGGCGTCCCGGTGCTGCCTTTAGCGAGGGCGGTCCCCTCAAATTGACCGCCGATGGCTGGGTAGCGGCCCTAGAGCCGAATCAATTTGCTGAAACGGTCTTATTTGAAGACACGAAGGCTCACTATCCCCAAGGACAATATTTACTGCTCTATGACGGGGAAGGAGAGATTCAATTCAATTTTGATAGTGCTCGCATTCTGCAACAGCAACCGGGACGCATGGTCCTACAGGTGATCCCTCAAGACACTGGAATTTGGTTGCAAATTAGGGCAACAAATCCTCAAAATCCTCTCCGAAATCTGCGTTTAATTTTGCCTGGACTAGAGAAAACCTATCAGCGGCAGCCCTTTCATCCCTTATTTTTAGAGCGGCTGCGTCCTTTTAAAACAATCCGATTTATGGATTGGATGCAGACCAATAGTTCTACTCTTCAGAATTGGGCCAATCGGCCCAGACCAGAAGATCCCAGCCAAGGGGCAGGCAAGGGCGTCGCCCTCGAATATATGATTGACCTGGCCAATACCTTGCAAGCCAATCCTTGGTTTACTTTGCCCCATCGAGCCACCGATGATTACGTGCGCCAGTTTGCAACCCTGGTGCGCGATCGCCTCGATCCTAATCTCAAGATCTATATTGAATATTCCAATGAAGTCTGGAATACAGCTCCAGCCTTTAATCAATCCAAATATGCCGAACAGCAAGGGTTAGCCTTGGGCCTAGCCGAGGATCCTTATCTAGCGCTGTTGCGATACTATTCACAGCGGTCTGTGGAAGTCTTTAAGATTTGGGAAACAGTGTTCGGCAGCACCGACCCAGGAGCGGTTGCCAACCCACGCCTGATCCGAGTTTTAGCAGGCCAATATGCCAATCCTTGGACCAGCGAGCAAATCCTCACCTGGAAAAACGCCTACCAACAGGCCGATGCCTATGCCATTGCTCCCTACTTTAGTGGCGATTGGGATACAGCCGAACAGCTCCCTCAATTGCTGAACAGCTCTGAGGCCCAGATTTTTGAGAAAATGGCAGCGGAGATCCGCTCCTATGGTCCCTATTTGCAAAAAAACTATAGTCGGGTCCGCAGTCAGTTTGGCTTAGATTTGATTGCCTATGAAGGGGGACAACATCTGGTCAGCTCTAGTTTTGGCGATCAAGAACCCGCTATGACCACCCTCTTTACCCGATTAAATCGCCACCCTCGCATGGGAGAACTCTACAGCCAATATTTGCAGCAATGGCAAGCCAGTGGTGGGGGTCTGCTATGCCATTTTGTTGATGTCTCACCCTACACTCAGCATGGCAGTTGGGGTGCCCTCGAATACCAAGATCAACCCCTTGCCACAGCCCCCAAATATCAAGCCCTGCTCAATTTCATCCAGCGGCAAACTGCTTCCCCAGCGACCCTTCACCATCGGTAACTGTTTAGCCGCATCATAGGCTTAACCATGAACCCCAGGCCCCTCAAAGTCTTATTAGTTATTGAGCAATGCAATCCAGATTGGTCCTCTGTCCCGCTGCTGGCCTACCATTACTTTCGAGAACTCAGCAACCGCGTTCAGGTTACCTTAGTGACCCATGAGCGCAATCGGCAAGGGTTGACAAGGGCAGGAGTAAACTTAGATCGGATTGTGTATATTGCCGAGAGCGCCTTCACTCAGCACTATTATCGTTGGGCACTCCAGTTCATTCCGCAAGGCATGAATAATTGGCCCCTGTACCATGTCTTGACCTATCCCATTTATGCAGAATTTAATCGACAAGTCTATCAACAGTTTCATCAAGCTGTGATCGGGGGAGAGTACGATTTGGTTCATGTTTTGACGCCCATGATGCCGCGCTATCCCGTCAAGTTGGTGCAGGTCTGCCACAAGACCCCCTTTGTATTGGGGCCTGTGAATGGCGGTATTCCTTTCCCACCGGGATTTGCGGGAATTGCCCAACAGGAATTTGCCTATCTGAATTTCTTTCGATCCCTGGGACGATGGCTGATTCCAGGCTATCGCCAAACCTATGAACAAGCGACTCAGATTTTGGTGGGATCCACCTATACCTATGGGATGCTGCAAGGACTGTTTGACTTGCCTGAAGATCGCCTCCAATTATTTTATGAGAATGGGGTTGATCAAGGGTTTACACCTGCACCTGAAACGGTCCACCAAGCTAGGCCAGCATCCTTCTCAATTGCAAACCCCTTGAAGTTATTATTTGTGGGTCGCTTGGTTCCCTACAAATGTGCGGATGTTGTGATTGCTGCGATCGCAACCCTACCCAAGCAGCAGCAACAGAAAATCCAATGCACCCTAGTGGGAGACGGTCCCCAAGGGACAGTCCTAGCAGAGCAAATTGAAACCCTCGGCTTACAGAAACAAATCAACATGGTGGGTTGGATATCCCAGAACGAGATTGCACCCTACTATCAGCAGGCCGACCTATTTTGTTTTCCCTCCATTCGCGAGTTTGGCGGCGCTGTAGTACTAGAGGCGATGGCCAGTGGCTTACCCTGCATTGTCACCAATTACGGCGGCATCGGCGAATATGTAACACCAGAGACTGGATTTAAACTAGAGCCTGTTTCTAAAGCCCAGTTAATTGTAGATTTAGCCGCATCTATTCAACAATTTTTTCAACATCCAGAATTATTACCCCAAATGTCAGAGCAAGCCCTTCAAAGAGCGGGCGCTTTTCAATGGCCCCATAAAGCTGAGGAGCTGATCAGTCTTTACAACCGATTAATCCCACCAAAAGTTACAGCAAAAACTGCTGAGCAGCCAAACCCCATTGCCGTTCCTGCGGCTGATCAATGACTCAACCTTGCCCTAGAATAAAAGGTTGGCGGAACTGTCCGTAACGAAGTTAGACTATGCACAGGATTGAGTATGCATCAATACTCTTTATCCCAATTGAGACTTTGTTCAATTAAACACATTTATTTTCTAGTCCTGGTAAGGGGCTGACTGTCATGGAGGTATGGGTGATTGGGGCCGTTTAATCGTTTATCCCAAGGGATTGGCATTGATCTAGGAACTGCAAATACACTGATCTATCTCGCGGATCAAGGGATTGTGCTACAGGAGCCCTCCGTGGTCGCCATGGAGCATAACAAGACTGTACCCTTGGCCATTGGGACAGAGGCCGAAGCCATGTGGTCGCGGAATCCAGCCAACATTCAAGTCAGTCGTCCCCTCTCCGATGGCGTAGTGGTCGCCTTTGATATTGCCCAACTGATGCTCAAGCATTTCATGCAGCAAGTTCACAAGGGGCATAATTCATCCTATCCACGGGTCGTAATTTGCTGCCCCGTAGGAGCTACAAGCGTGGAACGGCGTGCCCTCGCAGATGTCGCCGCCCAATCAGCGCGCGCGAAGTTTATTTAATTGACGAACCCGTTGCCGCTGCCCTCGGAGCCGATTTGCTGTACAGGAGCCAGTGGGCAGCATGGTGATTGATATTGGCGCCGGCACAACAGAAATTGCAGTGGTTTGTTATTCAGGAACAGTCGTCAGCGAATCCTTGCGGATCGCTGGCAACCATTTTGATAGCGTGATTCGCCGCTATGTCAAAAAATCCCATGATTTGCTAATTGGGGACAAAACGGCAGAAACGATCAAGATTAAGATTGGCACCGCCTACCCTCACCCAGTTCATGATGAAGCGACCTTAGAAGTTTCAGGGTTACGACTATTATCAGGACTACCCGGTAGTGTTGTCTTACGAGGGGCTGAAATTCGTGAAGCAATCTCTGAACCCCTGGGAAACATTGTCTCTTCAATTAAACGGGTTTTAGAGCAATTACCACCTGAATTAGCCTCCGACTTGCTGGATCGGGGGATTGTCTTAACGGGAGGCGGAGCTTGATCAAGGGCATCGACAGCATGATTAGCTATGAAACAGGCTGGTAGTGCATATTCCTCTCGATCCCTATCAATGTGTCGCCCTAGGCACTGGGAAGGTGTTGAGCAATTTTCAAAAAATTAGAGCGAGTCTTACAGAAGCGACTCTAACTACCTGCCAATACTTTATTGGAGTCAGAGGGGATGGATCATCATAGAAGCTAGCGTATCTAGAGGCCAGAAAGACCATTCATCATAGAATCCAGACAAAGACCAGCTTGCATATCATCTATGGGTCGACAACCGCCAACAGCAGCCAATCACTCTAAGGCAGAGTCTGCCATCGATCATTTTGCCATTGGCTTTGCTCCCCTTTCCCTTGAGCAGGTCTATGGATTAGCTAATGATCCGAGAAATGGGGCAATCATCCTCATGAGTGGCACCGTTCGCAATCAAACCGATGGCCAAGCCGTAGCCTCTTTGGAATACCAAGCCTATGAGCCGATGGCGATAAAGGTCTTTCAAGCCATTGCTCAACAGATACGCCAGCAATGGCCGGAGGTCAATCAAGTGGTGATTCACCACCGAGTTGGCCAGTTAGGCCCCTGTGAAATCAGTGTCTTAGTGGCTGTGGGCTGCCCGCATCGCAAAACAGGTTTTCAAGCCTGTCAATATGCCATAGACAATCTTAAACATCATGCTCCGATCTGGAAAAAAGAGCATTGGGCAAATGGATCGAGTAGTTGGGTAAATATTGGCGCTTGTGAGGCCCAAGAGCCGAATAAGAGTTTAGGTTTATTCAGCAGTGATCAGGACAAACCTCATCCCTCTGAGGCTAAGCCGTTGTGATCGGAGATTGACTGCCTTAAGGATTCTAGGACTGCCCAGCGGCTATCAAGGGGTTGTTCTGTGGGTTGTTCGTGATCTAACAACCCCTGACAGTCTTGATCACAAAGCTGCTGATGAGGCAACTGCAAGCAGAGTTGTTGATAAAGCCATTCCTCAGGGGGAAAGTATCCTTGCATCCAAAGGCTTTCCACTGGATCATCTAGAGAGATAGAAATTTCGGTGGCCGTTGTTATGGATTGATGCTCTGATTCAACTAGCCAAATCAACTCCGATGCTGTTACTGCCAAGCGGTGATTATACTGCTGCAAACAGCGATCGCAACTCAGGGTAATAATCGTCGTCGCCTCGGCTGTCACCTGCAAATAGTTACCATGATGGACCACTAAGATTTGACCTTGAACAGGGGTAAGGGAGGCCAAGTCCGTTAGAAACTGATCCACTTCCACAACCATCTGCCGTTGGGGAGCTGCTTCTAACTGGGGTAAATGAATCTTATCCATGAGCCTGGTAGACAATATCAGCTTGAGATCGCCTTCTAGCGTTGACTATCTGGCCTTAGCTATCCCACTTAGAAAAAACCCATCAAGAGGGTGTAGCCAAGCAAACCACCAAACAGCGATGAGGCTCTTCCCCCTGACTATAGGTTTCGATCTGGGGCTCATCCACTAGCATAGTATGCACCAAACGTCGCTCCACAGCAGACAAGGAAGCCAGCTCATAGGGTTGCTGAGTCTGGAGAACTTTCTGAACTGCCTGATGAGCCAAGTTGGATAACTCTGTATACCGCTGAGCACGTAAACCACGAAATTCAATCGTATAGGACACCCGAGCGCTCGGATCTTGACCTAAATTTAGCGTGGAATTAATCAGATATTGCATAGCATCCAATACCTGTCCTTGGTCCTCCATCAACCAATCGATCTGCTCTGGCGACAGATCTTGATCATCAATCGTTAGCCAACATCCACCAAAGTCACTCAACTGATCGGGCAAGGTCTTAGGCCTTGCGGTGTCAATCTGGAGGATCATGCCTAAATGACGAAATAAGGTCGCCAGCCATTCTTGGCCTCGGATAACCTGCTGATCATTCATTAATCTGACTTAACTCGATGCTTTTTTCTTTTTGGAATATTCTGGCTCAAAGGGTAAGGCTCCCCGTTCTTCTTCCCCTTGGGCATTTACAACTTGAGCGGATTTTTTTTTGTTTGGCTAATTTCTTCTGTTCAGCATCAACAATCTTCTGCAAATTCTCGGGTAAAGGCTCGCGAGACAAAAGATAGCTTTGCGTTGTTTGGAAGATATTCGCAATCAGCATATACATC
>JAAUUW010000010.1 GCA_012030735.1 Acaryochloridaceae cyanobacterium SU_2_1 | reverse complement strand
GGGACATCGTCCGATTGTGAGCCTGGGTTTACCCCTGATACCCTCGCCCAATCTGCCCAATAATCGCCCTATTGCTACGGAGCATATTTATGATCCTGTTGATTTAATGGGGTATCTAGATTAGGGTTTATTAACCTTAATAATATGGGTTGAGGGGCTAGGTAGAATGGGAGAAGCCAACCTAGCCTAGAGCTAGGGCTTTTCAAAATAGCCTGAGCGAAATAGAGTGGAGTGGCCTTGGTCTTGAGTTTGCTGCAAATCCAAGCTGTATTTAAGCACCCTCTCTTTGGGATTGAGTATGCCAAACCTCAATGATTGTTATCGAACCCTAGAGTTGAAGAGTAGTGCGTCTTTGGAAGAGGTGAATCAAGCCTATAAGGATCTGGTGTTTATTTGGCATCCCGATCGCATTCCTAAGGATCGCGATCGCTTGCAGCAGAAAGCGATCGCAAAACTACAGGCACTTAACCAAGCCCGAGAATATCTGCAAGCTTATCTCCAGCGACGGGCGAAGCTCTACAATGGTCGTGCTGTGCCGCCCGCAGCACCTCGAAGCGCCGGCTTTCAGGCGAGTCAACAACAGTCTACCTCCGTTGCTGCTCCTTCCTCCTCCTATGCGCCCTCGGTCTCCACAAGGGTGGCTGAGGCTAGGGCTCCTCAAAAAGAGACATCTTCTCCTCAAGCATCTGCCTCTAAGCGAGCTGCTCAGCGTTGGCAAACCCAGCCCACTGCTGCTGCCCCTCGCCCGGCTCCGGCTAGCAAAAAGTCCCATCTACCCGATCATAGTGGAGTGGACTGGCAAGGTGCTGACTTGCAAGAGCGAGACTTGTCTGGCCGTAATTTAAGTCAGGCAAACCTAGCTCAGGCAAATCTTAAGGATGCCTTCTTGCACAAGATTAATTTATCTGGGGCCAACTTATCTGGGGCTAATTTGATGCGCGCCAATCTGCTCCAAGCCAATCTCAGTCAGGCAAATCTACAAGGGGCTAACCTAGCCTGTGCAGATTTAAGCGGTGCAGACCTCAGTGGCGCAAATTTTACGGGAGCAACCCTGGGACAAGGCAGTCGGGCGATGGTGAAATTGACGGGTGCCAATCTATCGGGGGCAATTATGCCCGATGGAACGATTCATGCCTAGTTGCTTCTCTGGGATGGCAGGGAACTAGGACATTAAGGTCTTGATTTAGCTCATTGCTTTTTGATCAAGGATGTTTAGGTCTCTAAGCAAGAATCCAGGCTAGAATTTAATCACTTTCGGTCCTGTACTCCTCTCCCTTATGATCGAGATTTCGGGCATTGTGCATTCAGGCCGAGACCTTCAGCTCTTTTGAGGACGCTTCGATGAATCCGTTACAAGGGTATCGATTTACCTGCACCCTCACCTTTGGAGACATCTATGCTCAGGTGATTATTTGGTTGATTGTTATTTTCATTAGTTTGGCCTCGTCGGTGGCTCTCTACGAAAATCCTGTCTATGCGTTTTTAACGGGGGGATTAATTTGGGTCCTCTCTTTACCTTTTTTGCTATTTGCCTTTGTAACAACCTTGCTCAATCATATTGAGTTGGTGGCTGTGGACAGACCGAATTCGGGCGAAGATGTAGCGAATGTGTCCTAGGCCGAGTTTAGTCTAGAGGTTGATTTTGGCTGAGTATTCGATCTTAACCCCGGGACATGCATTACGTGTTGATCGAGCCGTCTTGCTGGTTATCAAGGTTTACAGCAGATTCACATTTAATGATAGGGGCTTGATCCAAGGGATTCAGCCGATGCATCAGGCTGCCTCTGTCTGTTGCAAAACAGTCTTTGACTTGGCAGGAGATTGGCTATCTCTGGGGGGGTGGATTTGCAAATTAATGGTGCTTTGGGATTAGCTTTTCCTGATCTAGAGCCGCAACATTTACCGCAATTAGCGAAGATTAGCCAGTTTTTATGGGATCAGGGTCTGGATGGATTTCTGCCCACGCTGGTAACCAGTTCCCTGGCAAATATTCAAGCAGCCTTGGCGGCGCTAGAGGCTTACCAATCCTCAGACTCAATGCCTGTTGCCCAGGTTCTGGGAGTCCATTTGGAGGGTCCTTACCTTAATCCCGAGAAGCGAGGGGCGCATCCGGCTGAGTTTTTATTACCCTTGACTGTCAAGAGCTTAAAGCAAGTACTGGGTGACTATGGCCATCTGGTCAAAATTATGACTCTGGCGCAGAGTTAGAAGAGTCGGGGGGCTGCGATCGCATATTTGCGATCGCAGTCGATCATTGTCAGCCTCGGTCATTCCCAAGCTACTGCTCAGCAAGCTCAGCGGGCTTTTACCCAGGGAGCTTCTATGGTTACCCATGGATTCAATGCGATGCCTATTCTTCACCATCGACAACCGGGCTTGCTGGCTGCGGCCCTTGTCCATCCTGAGGTTTGGTGTGGGTTAATTGCCGACGGCCAACATATTGACCCGCTGATGCTGCAACTTGTCCTCAAGATCAATTCCCGAAGGGGTCTGTTCTTAGTGAGTGATGCACTGGCACCCTTAGGTTTAGGCGATGGCATCTACCCTTGGGATACTCGTCAGATGACCGTGAAGAATGGGACTGCTTGGCTAGCAGATGGCACCTTGTCCGGCACTACCTTGCCTCTCTTGGCGGGGGTTCAGAATTTAGTCCGTTGGCAAGTCTGTTCCGTCAGTCGGGCAATCACCCTAGCCACAGAGGCACCTCGGCAAGCTCTTGGCCTGCCAGGACTAGGTCCCGGTCAACCAGCGATTAATCTGTTGCGCTGGCATCAACCGGCCCATACCCATGACTTAACTTGGCAACGGTTATTTTCCCCTGATCAATCCCCATGAAACGCTCTTTGCTCGATCGATTTCGAGGTTTGTTTTTGGGCATTGCCGTAGGGGAGGTCTATCTAGGGCAGACCCAAGGCCCAGAGCCTGATCGGCAGACCATTAATGATCTAGCTCATTCCCGACACCAGGGCGAACATCAGAGAGATAGCCTAGGTGAGTTAAGGGGGCAGGAGATCTGCAGTAGGATGGCCCAAGCCTTAATTGAGTCCCAATTTACTCTGCCCCTCGAGGAGGCTCTGCCCAAGTTGGGCCTGCCTAGGCAAGGGCCATCTCTGTTAGCGGCTGTCTTACCCATGGCTCTGTTTTTTCATGATGATTTAGCCAGGCTTGACCAACAGATTCACCAACTATTACACCCCGCTGCTGATTTGGAGCTAGAAGCTAGCGGATTAGTCATCGGCCGAACCATCGCCATGATTTGCCAAGAGCAAGTCACCCCCAAGACCTGGATCACCTATCTATTAGAGCAGGTTGATATTCCCCATTCATCGATCATCGCTGGACTAGAGCAGGTTCAGGTATTTCTGCAGAGCAAGGCAACTCTGATGGAGGTTCTCCACAACCTCAGTGCAAGCTCAGCAAACCGATTAATGCCATTATCCTCAGACCTCAGCCTCGCCTTTTATTGTTGGCTCAGTACTGCCGACGCCTTCAACTTGAGTATGAAGCGGTCTGGTCAGCCTCCTCAATCCCAGCTTAGAACAAGACTCACCACTGCTCTATCTGGCGTCTATAACGGTGTTTCTGGTATCCCTCTTGCTTGGCAGGCCGAATTGATTTCTGGCACTGGCTCATCTTCACATGGGTGGCAAGGGGCTGACGCTTTACTGGCAGCTTGGTCAGGCTGCTCCCATTTGGAATCAGCCAAGCAGATCAGCCCAAGACTGTTGCGAAGTGCTATTGCTGCACCAGGATTGTTGCGTCCTCGTCCCAAGTGAGATCCTTGCTCTGGAGTGAAATATGTAGATTTCTCCTCCATCCCAGACAATTGGCCCTTTCTGCCAGCTTTAACTGTTGACTATAATGAAGAATGCTTCGATTCTTCAGAACTATTCCGATTCCTGTGCCAAACGAAGGTTGCATGATATAGCAATGCTCAGATATTTTCTTGGCCAGGGTTCCCTGTCCATCAGTCATCCGTGGTAGTCAGGCACTAGATCATGCTTAAACTTTTCCGGGCTCAGACGCAGCCTCTGAGCCGATGGCTGACTTTGGCTTTTCAAGATCAGGGTTCTGCTGCTTCCTTTATTTCTAGGCCCAAGGGAAATCACCGTTACTCCCTAATTATGGCTGCGATCGCAGTCGCCACCCTCACCAGTGTAGTGGGACATCGCTTTTATAACGAGCCACAGTTAGCCATTGGCAGACCCGCTCCAGAAACAATCCGTGCCCCTCGATCCACCCAAGCCATTGATCAAGTGGCAACAGATGCGGCCATCGAAGCAGCCCTCAAAGATGCCCTCAGCATTTATCGAGTTGACCAGACAGCTAGTCAAATCATTATAGCCAATCTAGAGCAAACCTTGCTGAGCATCACCCAGCTGCGCCAAAGAGCTGGCCCCTTACCCTTTATACCTACTACCATCCTATCGGTCTCCACACAAACAACCCTCAGGCAAATGGACGCATCCGATTGGCAACGCCTACTGAGGGACTTAGCGACCCAACCCCCAGACAGCAAGCCCCTTAGGACATCAAGGGGCTCTGCCTCGCAGACCTTTGCAGAGCTCCGCCGCCAGCAAGAAACCCCCCAAGCCCTGCCATGGCCTGAATTAATTAGCAGAATTGAGAAGGCTCAACAACAGTATCAAGCCGCCCTCAGAACCAAACCCTCAAACTTGATTGACTTTGATCTACCCGCCCTCCTCGCCTTAACAGATCAAGACTGGCAGCAGGCCCAGAATTCCTTTAAACAGATTTTGGCGCGAATTCTAACACAAGGTATACCCCCTGGCTTACCGAATCAAGTGACAGAAGCGACAGTTGCTATTCATCTTCAGAATGATTCAGCCGCGATCCAACAGCTCGGCGAACGCTTGCTCCCCCCCATCTTGCAGCCAAACTTGAGAATTGATCCCGTTAAAACCTTGCGACAGCGGGAAATCATTGCCCAACAAATTCCACCCGTTACCGTTTCTATTCGCCGCGACGACATAATTGTCACAGCGGGTACCCCCATCAGCCAAAGAGCCTTTGCCCTCCTAGAGCATTTTCAATTAAGCCGCAGAGGTATTAATGGCTGGGGACTAGCCTTCACCTTTGCCTTAGTCAGTGGCGAGATCGCTCTATTTATATGGGTGCAAAAGCGTCTGCGGCTCTATCTATCAAAACGCGACTATTTACTGATTTTACTGCTCTCAACCACCGCTCCATTACTCGTCTGGACGACATCTCTACGATTTACCAGTCTGCCCGCCATTGGCTTACTCATTAGTAGTTTCTATAGCTCTGTCTTAGGGGCAGTAGTAATTTTAGGGCTAACAGTACTCATGGCCTTAGGGATGAGTGGGAGTCTGATTGAGTTTTCAGCAGTGGTGGTGGGTAGTTTGATTGCCACCTTGGTTGCCAGACAACGGCGATCTCGAGAAGAATTAGCCCTCTTAGGCATCATTGTCGCCCTCGCTCAAGGACTGACCTGCTTTGCCTTAATGAGTCTTACGGGTGGAACAGTCTATGCCATTTTGGGTGAATCAGTTATCCAAGGGTTCGCTGGATTAAGTTGGACTGTTGTTGCCTTAGGGATCAGCCCTTATTTGGAACATCTTTTTGATCTAGTCACACCCATCCGCCTAGCAGAACTGGCCAATCCCAATCGACCTTTACTTAAGCGTCTTTCGCAAGAGGCCCCTGGCACCTTTCAACACACCATGTTTGTGGCAACCCTAGCCGAAGCAGGTGCAAGCGCCCTGAACTGCAATGTAGAACTTGTGCGGACAGGTACCCTCTATCATGACATTGGCAAAATGCATGATCCTCTATATTTTATTGAAAATCAACTCAATACTGACAATAAGCATGATTATCTGGATGATCCTTGGCAAAGCGCCGATATTATCAAAAAACATGTGTCAGAAGGCTTGGTTATGGCCCGAAAATGCCGTCTGCCAGCTGCGGTGCAAGCGTTTATCCCTGAGCATCAAGGCACAATGGTGATTGCTTTTTTTCACCATCAAGCCCAGCAACGCGCCGCTGAAAACCCTCACTTGCCCCCTGTGCAAGAAATAGACTTTCGATACCCAGGCCCTACTCCCCAATCGAGGGAAACAGCTATTGTGATGCTAGCTGATTCTTGTGAAGCAGCCCTACGCTCTCTCAAGGATGTAAATTCTGAGCTAGCGTTGCAAACAATCAATAAGATTTTTAAAGCGCGTTGGCAAGACCAGCAGTTGATCGATTCTCATCTTACCCGTGCTGATCTTGATACCTTAGCTAAGGTATTTGTTGAGGTTTGGATGCAATTCCATCACAAACGCATTCCCTATCCCACAGCCCCTAAAAATATGTAACACTACCTCTGAGGATGTCTGGCGCTTAGCCAGGTTAAAGCCCCTCCGGTTATTCATGTTGCAAGTTAAAGAATTTAGAGGAAATCTATGGCCTTAACTACTGGCGCCCCTGCCCCTGCTTTTACTGCTAAAGATACCCTGGGTAATACGGTTTCTTTATCAGATTTCACTGGTAAAACAGTTGTCTTGTACTTCTATCCCAAAGATGACACCCCAGGTTGCACGATGGAAGCTTGCAACTTTCGGGACAACTATAGCGCCTATCAGAATAAGGATATCGTTGTCTTAGGTGTGAGTGGAGATGATCAAGTTTCTCACCAACAGTTCACAGATAAATTTGAGTTACCTTTCCCCCTCCTAGCCGATCAAGATAAAGCAATCATCAAAGCCTATGACGTAGACGGCGGTGGTTATGCTCAACGGGTTACCTATGTGATCAACAGTCAAGGCAATATTGACAAAGTGTATACCAGTGTTAATGCAGGTACTCATGCTGCTGATATTCTGGCAGACTTAGGCCTCTAGCAATAGATTGCCTGTGATCATACAGAACAGAGACAGGAGAGGATGGCAGCCTACAAGCTAAATCGACTTAGAAGTCTTTCTCTGTAGGCATTGTCATTGGTTAAAGCTGGCATAACCATCTAATGATATTCGCCATTAAACCGTGAGGTTTTCATGGTACTGCTCTTCTGTCTCTTTGGCGGCAGGATTTCTTCTGTTGGATTTAGGTAGTGCTTAGCCTCAGTAAACAGACATATCTCTAAGGAATATTGACTGCCTAGATTTCCTCTGAGAGCTTGCTTGAGCCTTAACACTACTGCCAGATCGCTACCGTTTTGGTCACGATGCCCTGTAAGTCTAATAATTTGGCGTTGGTGCTCTAAAAATGAAGAAAATTGCCTAAAAAAGACGAAAAATGCGCCTAATACAATATCTTTGCGGCTAAATTTAGTGTCATTACTGGTTTGAGATGAATTATCCAGCTGTTCAATGAGTTGTGTCAGTCAGTGCAGTAAGAAAGGCAAAGTTAGAACAGCCTCATTCATCGCCTGAAACTCTACAAGGGTATGAATGCATCCTCTATTGACTGAAGCCAAACTTGCCAAGATTTTGAATTTACAATTGCTGCCTATGTTCTGACTATTTGCGACAGAACCAAAAATAAGGTAGGACTATTACGACCCTAAAAAAATAGGCGGTTATCACTTGTATGTCGCTTTTTCCAGCGGGGGAAACTCAATTGTGATTCCCGTCCTAACGTCATCAATTTAAAAGTTATCCAAGGAGGATCGGCAAGTGATGCCATTAGAACTTACTACTGAGATTACAATAGGCGCCTTAGGGATTCCCTTAGCCTTTGGAATTAAGACCATCGGGGGGGCTGTTATTAAAGTTGGTTGTCACCAGCATTAGTCTGTTTATCATTTCCCAACTTCCCTTTATCGGGGTAGAGATTGATAGCTTGGGCAAGGTTGTCACTTCAGCGCTTGTGTTTGGCATTCTCAATGCCTTAGTGGGTCCTTTGTTGTGGTTACTCAAATTGGGTCCCAAGGCAACGGATTTCTTAATCGCGGGTCCGATTATTTTTGTTTTGAATGTGATTATTTTCGCCTTAGCGGCAGCCATCGTGCCTGGTTTAAACTTCAGAATAAAATCCTTGATCCTATTCTGGGTGCAATTCTGCTGACGGTATTGAATACTGCCATCAATCACTTTTTACCCTTTAGTTAAGGGTGGAATACTTTTGATTGATCTGCCAGACAGTCTAAACCTGCGCTGTTTTAATCCATTAAGGGGTTTTTCAAGGATCCATTACTAACCCATTAATTTTGGAAGGACAGGCCTTTTTGATCATCTGGATCAGCCTGTCCCATTTTTATTGATCTCAAATTTTTACTGATCTCAAACAGTCAGAGTATCTGCCTATAGCAAGGGAAATCGGTGTGATTAAACCCGTTTAAACACTTTGACGGGGCCTTGGGACTACGGTTTTGTCCACCGCTGGCATGCTGAAAATGGCTGGATCGAGCTGACTATAGAGATTCATCAATCTTGCGAAATATTGATTGTTGAAACTTCTAGGATCTTTGCGGCTAGCAGAGCGATCCACGGCTTTATGGGTTGTGATGCGGTTAGCAGGTATACCTTTTCGGCTAATCAACAAGGCTAAAGACTGGTACTGCTGCTGGCTATACCCACTGTGGGAATTGCCATTATGATTGCCATCTCTTGGAGTTTCTAAGGATATATGGTAGGCAAAGTTATTTACCGAGGCCGGGTAGACCGGATGAGTTCTGACCGCCTCTGGGCCATTGGCTCCCATAAACACAGAGTTGCCGGCGCCAAAGGCGCGGTTCACGATTAATACCAAGTGAATAATCGTGCCATCTCGAGCAATCAGATCATGGTAACTGGCCTGATCTGATTCGTTATAGTGTGGCGTTTGAAAAATACGCACTGTATCGGCGGCTGAGATCACTGTTTCATGAATTACAGCAATTAAGTCATTACTGACTCGATTGCCGTAAATATCTTCTTCAGAACGCTTGCCGAAGTTAGTAGAATGGGCAAGGCGCGTTATTTCTGCTGGACGATAGGTAACTAAATCCCGAGGCAAGGTCTGACTCACAGCGCCATAACTGTTGAAGGTAATAATACAGATCAAGGCTGCCAAAAATAGCGTCAATCCCTTAACTAGGGAAGGAGTTTGCTTAAAGAATTTCATAGATTACCTTGTGTGATTCAGTGCGTCCAGACAGCCAATGCCGAATTGGCACAGAGTATAACACCCCTTGGCGGCGGATTGAGCAGCCCTTAAGCATTAGAGATTAAAACCACCTTGGGCTTGAGGAGTCCCGCCTCGATTTGCCCGATCCCTAAGCAACAATCCCTTTGATCCCAGATTTGAACAATTTCGGTGGTTGCCTCTGCTTGAGGCAGCTTCTGCCCCCAGCAAAATCGTTTGGCCTCCAGGGGAGCCAAGCGTAGCATCGGCTGGGGCAAGATTAAGGACGGCGCTATGGGGACAAAAGTGCCTTGCTGGAGTTGATCTTCGAGGGTGGTAAAGGTGAGGCTATTGGCCAAAGCCATCCCACAACTTAAGGTGCGACTGAGCTGGGCGAGGGTTGCGCCTGTGCCGAGTTGTACTCCTAAGTCGCGGGCAATGGAGCGAATATAGGTGCCAGGACCACAGGCGATCGCAACCACAACTTCCGGTGGCTGGGGGGGATGCGATCGCCAGTCTAAAATCTGAATATCCATCACCTCTACCGAGCGCAGAGGCGCTTCCACCACTTGACCTTGGCGTGCTAAATCATACAAGCGTTGGCCTTGAACTTGAATTGCGCTGTAGGCAGGGGGCCGTTGCTGAATATGCCCCATAAAGTTCAATAAAGCCTGGCCTACAGCCTCCTGGGTGAGTTGATGGGCTTCGACCTCAGTAACTACCTCCCCCGCCAAGTCATCCGTTGTCGTCGTCAGACCAAACCGAATCGTGGCTTGATAGGCTTTTTGCTGGGGCAAATAGGGTAACAACCGGGTCGCCGTCCCGAGGGCAATAGGCAATACACCCGTTGCCAAGGGGTCTAGCGTGCCCCCATGGCCCACTCGCTTTAGACCCATTAACCGCCGAACTCGACTCACACAATCATGGGAGGTCAGACCTTGAGGCTTGTGAAGATTAATAAATCCCTGCATTGTATTAAGGTTGTTGCTCAGCAGCAGGTTGGACCAAAGAGAGGCGATCGGTCAAATGCAGCGTAAGGGGACCGCGACTGAGTCCAGCTGCAAAACTAGATGTCAAAAATTGTTCAAAACTCGGCTGGTTGTTAACATGACGGCTAAAAAATGCCGTACTGAGATTGGTCAAATAGTAACGAGCTAAGGCTGGATTCGGCCCAATCATCCCTGAGAATTGCGCAAAAATATCCGGAGAAGTTTCAGAGGGATTGCCCGTAGAGAAATGAGTGCCATTATTAATGAGAACCAACTGTTTTTGGGGAGTTGTCAGCCAAGTGAAGGGCTCAATTTGCTCAGGTACAGCCGGAGCAATGGTATCAGCACTGCCGGCAACCATCATCACCGGCACTTGAACCTGACTATAGCCAGCTTTGCCAAATAAAAAGTGACCAATGGGACTAATGGCAATAATCGCCTGAATTCTGGAATCTTTTAAGTCCAAGTTTTCCTGAGGTGATTGCAAGGCTTGGCATTGCAAGATCAAAGACAAGTTAAAGGTTTGGTTGACATTCGCTTGGCAACTTTGACGTAGCCCCTTAAAGTCGAGGGGAGCACCTGCTAAGGCAAAGGCCGTATATCCCCCATAGGAATGGCCGAGAATTCCTACTTTTTGCAAGTTAAACCGGCCCTGAAAGCGTGGATCAGACTGAGATTTGCGCTCTAGCTCATCTAGCAGATAGCTGACATCCAAGGGGCGATCGATAAATTCTGTGCGTTCAATTACATCCTGGGCCCGGCCTTGCAGCAGCGCAGCCAATTGTTTGCCGGTGCTGCCAGAATGCTCGGGCATTAAGACCACAAAGCCAAGGGAAGCAAGATGTTCGGCTAAATAGGAATAGGTACTGCGATCAGAGTTGAATCCATGGGAGATCACAATCACCGGCAAGGCTTGTGCTGTTTCGGTCTTGGGCAGATAGAGATCCGCAGCTAGAGTCCGTGCCCGCCCTGTATAAGCAAGCCGTTTAGGGCTATCGTCCTTGAGATTTTCTAGGCTAAGGCGCTCCCATTGATACAGCCCAGGTTGGGATAATAACCAGCCCGCAACGCTCCTCAGCCTGGGGTTCAGCCTTAGATTGGGCGATGACAGCCTGCACCCTTTGGGAGGTCTGCCTAAGGACGGCTTGGAGCTGATTAAGAATGCTGAGTGCTGCTTTTACATCCACCTTGACCCCCGCACCAGGGAAATTTCGAAGGAAACTGAGGGCGGTTAACCCTTCGGGATCTTGGGCGGCTAGAATCAAGGCGGAGCGGAGGGCATAGAAGCTACCAGCTCCAGATTTTGTGCCCACAACTTGCTCTACCCGTCGCAAAAATATTTCACCCACAGGCGTATACAAAAATTGAGAGACAGCCACTGGTGTGAGGTTAAGACGCTCTTGTAAACTTTGGCGGAGGATCTGTTGTTGTTCTGGCGTGAAATAAGCCAGATAGGGGGCGATATCGCTGCTAAGGCGTCCCTCCTTGGCAAAGGCTTCTAGGGATCCGATAGTTATGGAGCGTTCTAGAAGTGAATAGGAGGCAAAAATGCGTTCAGCTGCATGACTTTGTTGAATGGGCAGTATGGTCATTGCCATGCTGAGGCTGATCAATCCTCCCTGCCGCAGTAGCGATTGACATCGCCTTTCTCTTCTCATGTCAGTTGGTATCTCTCAATTGGTATCTCAATTAAGGCTGGTTAGCTTCGATGGCTACTGGTTTCGCCTCGGGGGGCAGATTCAGGGCTTCCACAAGGCTAAGACGTAAGGGTTCTCGACTCAGCAGCCGCGCCGCTGACGCATTTAAGGCGGTTTCTTGCTGGGGAATACTGAGTAGATGGGTCTGAAAAAAGCTTAACCCAAGCACTTGTAGATATGATCTGGCAATTTCAGGTTGGGGTCCAAGGAGTTGAGAGGGAGTATCGAGGACTTGTTGATCGGCCTTGAGCTGATCGACGGTGGAAA
This sequence comes from Acaryochloridaceae cyanobacterium SU_2_1, assembly GCA_012030735.1. Classification (GTDB taxonomy): domain Bacteria; phylum Cyanobacteriota; class Cyanobacteriia; order Thermosynechococcales; family Thermosynechococcaceae; genus Acaryochloris. Next base: position 28,362 of record JAAUUW010000010.1, on the reverse strand, counting down.
AATGGCTAGCTTTTTCAATTAAAGCCAGATACTTATGGGGGCTATTGAGCCAGGTAAAGGGGCGCAATTGCTCTAGCAAGGTGGGGGTGATGGTGTCTGCACCGCTGGCAAGGAGTAGAATTGGCAGCTTGAGAGTTTTGAGTTGCGATGGACCAAAGATACTTTGGGTAATCGGGCTGATGGTCAGTATAGCTTTGACCCGAGCGTCGGTAAAGTTGTAGTTTTGTGGGGGTAAGCTGAGGGCTTGGCACTGTAAAAATAAGGAAATATTCAAGGTCTGTTGGAGGGCAGGACCGCAGTCTTGCTGAAGTTGGTTGAAGTTGATGGTGGCCCCTGCTAGGGCTAGGGCGGTATATCCTCCATAGGAATGACCAGCAACCCCGACTTGCTCTAGATCTAATCGTCCTTGCAGGCGAGGATCGGTTTGCGATCGCACCTTTAAATCGTCCAACATAAAGCTGACATCCAAGGGTCGATCAATAAACTCCTCCGCTCCCGAGTCTCTAGAAACCTGTCCTGCTAATAGGGCCTGAAAATACTGAACAGAACTCCCGGGATGCTCGGGCACAGCCACCACAAATCCATGGGAGGCTAAATGATTCGCAAAATAGACATAGGCAGAGCGACTAGATCCAAGACCATGGGAGATGACCACCACAGGGCTGGGTTTTCGCTGGGATGTTTGGGGTAAATAGAGGTCAACGGGAAATTGACGACTGGATTGACTCAATTGAATGCGTTTAGGGGTTTTGTCCTCCAGATTGAAGGTCAGTTTTTGGATGGGATAGGGACCGGGTTGGCCCCAAGTTTTTAAACGGGCGAGATTAGAGGGGGGCTGGCTTGGGACTGGCTGCGAGGCTGGGTTGTCTAGGGTTGCGATCGCAGCATCTGTTTGTCGGATTAATCCTTCCACTTGCTTTAAGATCTTGGCTCCTTGCTGAAGATCAATTTTCATCTCTGCTTCAGGAAACTTGCGTAGCACCTTCAAGACCGTTAAACCGCCAGGTTCAGCCGCTGCCGATACCAAGGCTGTTTGCAACGCCTGAGGATTAGCGCCGCGCGTTTTAGATTGCAGAATGGCACTGCTCCGCTGGAGCAGATTTTTACCTAAGGGTGTTCCCAAAAAATAGGTGAGATTTTGAGGCGAAACCTGCACCTGCATTTGCAAGGTGGCACGCAATCGGGCGAGCTGTTCAGGTTTTAAATAGGGTTGATAAGTCGCTAAGGCAGGTGGCAATTGTCCCTGTTGGGCATAGCGTTCTAAATCTGAAACTTGTATGGGTAGCTGCAAGAAAGCATAGCTAACATAGACCCGCTCCGCTGCAACAGTGGGGGCAATAGTACTAGCGATGGTCAAGCCTCCTAGGCTACCGATCCAACAGCTTTGACGCGCAAGAGACTTAATGCCAATCACCATTGCCCCAGCCTTGTCTGCAAAGATTAAAGATTAATCATCTCCATTTTCTCAGGCTGAGAGCCAAACGTCAGTGATCCGTCGCACGCTTTTATTCTCGAAAATAAAAATAATCGACCCAAGTTACAGATAAATCAGCTTGACCCATTCCTAGCCAGAACACTAGGGTATGCTTGATGCAGCTAGCAGCGAGTAAACCTATATGCAAGTCGGCTTAAAACTAGCCCTCCTCTTCAGTGCTATGGTTGCCATTACACCCTCTAGGGTGATAGCAGGTGAAGCACTCCAAGTGGTTTATCCACCCGATGGTCATCAAACCACAGCGACTCAAATTTTTTTAATTGGTTCAGCACCAGCTCAAGGCCAAGTGACAGTCAATGGTAAAGGAATTAAGCGCAGTTCGACGGGGAATTTTGCGCCTAGTTTCCCCCTCGCCGTTGGCGAGAATATCTTTACCTTGCAACATGGGTCCCAAACCTTAATGCTAAAGGTGACGCGGACAGCGGCAGCCACCGCCCCTACCACCCTAGGGTTTATCCCTGACTCCTTGGAGCCTCAGGTCGATCTGGCCCTAGCACCCTATGAACCGCTCTGCTTCAAGGCCAAGGCGACGCCCAATGCCCAAGTCTCTGTGATCCTGGGCAATCAGGTGGTGGTGCCTTTGCAAGCTCTAGCAAGCACTGTCAACTTGCCACCCAACTCTGCGGTCTTGACACAAAACAATCAACCCATTCCCCAAGACTCTCCAGGGCAATATACTGGCTGTACGGTATTCTCTGAGGTGGGAACCTTGGGAAAACCTATCTTCCAGGCGACGACTAAAGACGGGCAAGTCGTAGACATGCCGGGGGCAGGAACAGTGGAAATCTTGGATCCATCCTGGCTGTCGGTGATTGAAGTGATCAGCGAGCAAGGAGTGGCGCGTACCGGACCCAGCACAGATTACTCCCGGCTCACACCCTTACCCAAGGGCACCCAAGCGCGAGTGACCGGTAAGTCAGGGGAATGGCTACGGTTAGATTATGGGGGTTGGATCAAGGCCAAAGAAACTCTTCTTGTTCCCTCGGGTAGGCTTCCCCATGCCCTAATTCGCAGTGTTCGCAGTCGCCAGGTACCAGGTTGGACAGAGCTGGTCTTTCCCTTGGAACTGCCCGTGCCGATACGCGTAGACCAAGGCGATCGCACCTTTACCCTCACCCTCTATAACACCACTGCCCAAACCGATGTGATTGCCATCCATGACGATCCCATCCTGCGGCGCTTAGATTGGCAACAGACTGCCCCTGGACAAGTAGACTATCGGTTTCAACTTAAATCCAATCGTCAATGGGGCTATAAGCTTCGCTATGAAGGCACAAGTCTAATTTTGTCTCTGAGGCATCCGCCCCGAGAAGCGGGCTTATCCCAGGTCAAGATATTGCTCGATCCAGGCCATGGCAGCCCCAATGATCTAGGGGCACGGGGACCGACGGGTACTCCCGAGAAAGATGTCACCTTGGTGATCAGTCGATTAGTGAAAGCAGAGCTAGAAAAACGGGGAGCCACCGTCTTGATGACCCGAGAGGGCGATCAAGATCTTTACCCCCAGGATCGAGTGGATATTATTAATGCCCAAGAACCGACGGTGGCCATTAGCCTCCATTACAATGCCTTGCCCGATCAAGGTAATGCTGAGCAGACCCAAGGGGTCGGGGCTTTTTGGTACCATGCCCAAAGTCACGACTTAGCAAACTTTCTGCACCGCCAGCTAGTGGATAAACTCGGGCGACCTGACTATGGTGTGTTTTGGAACAATTTGGCCCTGACTCGTCCAACCGTTGCCCCTGCCGTCCTCATGGAGTTAGGGTTTATGATCCATCCCACCGAGTTTGAATGGATTACAGATCCGAAGGCCCAACAAACATTAGCAGTAAATTTAGCAAAGGCGATCGCAGCCTGGTTCACCCAGCCCACCACAGATCCTGACACTTCTGTCCCCTAGCAACCCCCTGGTATAGATCCCCCTTAAACTCAGGTTAGATCTGCCAATAAGGCATCTAACTCCGACAATTGCTCCTGCTTGTCTGGGGCCACTGAAGACTGCTGAGCTTGGAGCTCGTTAACCTGGGCTTGAACTTGATCACTGACCATATTGGGTAAATCCGCTACCCTAGTGGATAGCTGCTGTAGTTGAGATCCTAGCTCTTGGATCTGATGATGTAGCCCCTGCAATTGGTTTGCATGCTCTTGGGTCAGGGCAGGATCTACTGTGGGCAAGTTATTGAGCTTACCCTCTAATTGACCAATATGTTCTTGTAAAGGGCCCAGGGTCGTTTGCAGTTGGTGGTTTAGTTCTTCTGACTGAATCCCCTCAGCCTGTGGTGAAATTTCCCCTAAGCGCTGTTGAACCTCATTCACCTGATTTTGTGTCGTTGCCATATAGTGGCGAGCCGTCTCCATCTCCTCAGAAATATTGGCGAGCATCGTATCCATCTTGACCCTGACATCCTCAATCTGACCAGACATTTGGCTTAGATCAACATCAGAGCCAGAATCCACTGAGGATGGCACCAGACTTTGCTGATCAATCCGTTCACAGAGGTCTGCCACTTGCTGCTGAATCGGTGCCAACATCGCTCGCAATTCTGCGCGCACAGGCTCTAAATCAGTCATTGTCCCCTCTGTGCGAACTTGTGTTTGCTCAGAAAGCTCAGCAACTGAACTTTGCAGGCTTAAGAATTGTTGATGCAGACCCTCTGAAGTGGTTCCTGGTTCAAAGCTAGCCGGAATTTGGCCTTGGAGGGCTTCCAAGGAATGGGACAAATCAATTTGATATTCACGTAGCTGGTTGATTTCTTCCTCTAAGGCGCTGAGTGTCTCCAAGGATTGACCGTTGGAGCTGTCGAGCATTTGTCGCTCTAGGCCCGATACCGTCTCTGACAAAGAGGTCACTGACAGCTTAACCTCTTGATAATCATTCCGCTCTTGGCTAGCGGGCAAGCTATCTAGCTGCGATTTCACAGATTGCACATCAGCACTCAGGCGACGTTGGATTTCAGTGGTATCCGCTAACATCAGTCGGCGAGTGAGTTGATCTAATTGTCGACGGTTATAGAGATTGAGCAACACAGACAAGGTTAGTGGTCCTGTGGCAAAGGCTGCCACATAGGCAAGTTCCTTCGCTACTACAATTGCGATCGTCCCACCCAATGCCCCCAAAGCTGACAAACATTCTAAGCCAACTTGGAAGGTATTTCTCTTCATCATTGTATCCAGATCAGATTCTGGATGCTTTTTAAAATCTTGCATATAACCTCCCGTCACAGGATGCTCCATTACCGTTCTGTCCTTCACCCCCTTCACCCCCTCGACTAACCTTGACTGAGCTGCAATCATCGCTAGGTCGAATAGAAAAGCGCTTTTTTATTTTATAGAGAGAAATTTTTCTCAATTCATCATCCAACTGGATGTTAATCGAAATTGACTCCTCTGCCCATAGGTTGACAATTTTAGCCTAGTCTTGACAGACTGGGCTTAGCCAATCTTAGCTACTCAAACGGGCATTGGAGCTCTACTCTCTAGGTCAAGACCCTGAGTTTTTCTTCTCCAACATAAGTTATTTTGCAAACTCTAAGGAAAATTGTAAATAGCCAGATAAGCCCCTAGCAATCAATCAAACAGTTTTTCAGCCTTAGAAAAGCTGCCAGCCATCTCTCCAAATCTATACCTTCAATGATTTCGATCAGATTTCAAGACCATCCGCACTAGTGATTCCTTCCAAATATTCAATTTTTTGTTCGGGCTGGCCCATGTTGCCGACGGGACTGGTCTTCTATTGTGGGTAGTTGCGAGTTCTCTATCCCTTCAAATTGAGGATAGGGGAGTCTAGGGCTACTGGATGAGAGTGACCCTTGATCCCTTGTTTTGACCCTAGGGTTCAAAAGTAGGTTCGCCAACCTCTGCTTCTACTGGCTCGGTCAGGGTAATTCCAGAGAGTGGGCGGTAGGTATAGCCTGAACGGGAAGCCTTTTGAATCTCAGTGCGAATTCCCTCTAGATCAATATATCGATCGGCCACATTGATCAAACTATCGCTGGTCATCGAGCGCAAACTGACCACCTCTACTCGAACACCTCGGTAACTCACTGCATCAACGGCATAGGCCAGATCGCCATCACCACTCACTAAGATTGCGGTATCGTAGCAACCAACCAAGGCAATCATATCAACGGCAATTTCTACGTCTAGATTGGCTTTTTTTGACCCATCGGGCAATTGCACAAGCTCTTTGGTGATGACCCGGTAACCATTGCGACGCATCCACAGCAAAAACCCCTGTTGTTTTTCATTGCTGGGATCGACTCCCGTATAAAAGAAAGAGCGCAGTAACCTAGATCCTGCCGTTAATCGGCATAATAGTTTGGTATAGTCAATTTCGATGCCTAATTGCAGCGCTGCGTAGAACAAATTAGAGCCATCGATAAAGATTGCGATACGGCCGCGATTTTCTAAGACCTGCTCTGCTGAAAATATCGCATTCTGGTCTAGATCAGAACTAATCATCATGGGAAGGGAAAGCCTCGGATTTATTAAAGGAAGTTGTTAAGTCGGTTTCAGCTAAGTCGGTTTATACAAATTTGGCTAATTCAAGTCTCTGATTTAAGGGAATACCCCTTAAATCAGTGTGCCATGTATGACATGATTAAGGGCTAAGGAACCACAGTTTCTAAGGGTTCTAATTTCTGAAAAATGGGTTGAGCATCCCCCAAGATTTGACAAGGTGTTAATGCCCCCCAGGCGCTATGCAGTGAGTAAGGAATGCTTTGATCTTTATGCTGCTGATTCAAATCAAGTGCATAGCCTAGCTGCCGATAAATCTTTGTACTCAATTCAGGAATCACTGGAGTCAAAAGATATGCTGACAGTCTAACCGATTCTAAAACACTGTAAAGGGTCTCATCCACTTTGTGCTGCTCACCTTGTTTGTATAAGGACCAAGGTGCTTGCTCATCTATGAACTGGTTTCCAGCTCTCACAAGGGCTAGGGCAATCCCACAGGCTTGACTAAAGTTTAAATTTTGATAGGCTGCCGCTACCTGCTGACCTGCTGGCTCTCCTAATAAACGGAGGGGATGATCGCTGGGCAAGGTTTGGGCATTGATATCGGGAACTTTGCCATCGCAGTATTTAACGGCCATCTTTAAGGTGCGGTTGAGGAGATTACCTAAACTGTTGGCTAAATCTGCATTGAGTACTTCAATAAATCGCCCTTCATTAAAATCTCCATCTCGACCAAATTCTAAGGCTTTTAAAAATAGTACCGCACCGCATCTGCGCCATATCGATCAACCAGGGCCAAGGGATCTAGGGTGTTTCCTAAGCTTTTGCCCATCTTTTGCCCGTCTTTGGTTAAAAATCCATGACCAAAGATCTGATGGGGTAAGGGTAGATCAGCAGACATTAACATGGCGGGCCAATAGACTGCATGGAACCGTAGAATATCTTTGCCAATCAGATGTAAGTTAATTGGCCACCAATGGTCTAGGGCATTGGCTAGGTTGGGCTTTTGCTCCTCCCTTAGTAGGGCTGTTACATAACCCAGTAGGGCATCAAACCAAACATAGAGGGTATGTTGTGGATCCCCAGGCACAGGGAAGCCCCAGTCGAGATTGATTCGAGAGATGGAAAAGTCTTGAAGGCCCTGTTGGACAAAACTGAGGACTTCATTGCGTCGGCTTTCTGGTTGAATAAAGTGGGGATTTTCAGTGTAAAAGTCGATGAGAGCTTGCTGATAACGAGAAAGACGAAAGAAATAATTCTGTTCGTCTCGCCATTCTACGGTTTGGTTGCTATGGATAGGACAATATTGTCCTGGCAAGAGGTCGCGCTCTTCTTTGAATTCTTCGCAGCCAACGCAATACCATCCTTGCTGGTGACCTTGATAGATATCGCCTTGATCCCAAACTCGCTGAAAAAATTCGGCTACGATTGCTGCGTGGCGAGGGCTGGTGGTGCGGCTAAAGCGATCGTACTGGATGTTTAAGCGTTGCCACAGATCAACGAATCCATCGACAATCTGATCGCAATGTTCTTGGGGAGTTTTACCCCGTTGTGCTGCTGTGCGTTGGATCTTTTGACCATGCTCGTCGGTCCCTGTAATGAGTAGGACTTCATGACCTTGGAGGCGGTGGAACCGTGCGATCGCATCTGCCGCTATTGTGGTGTAGGCACTACCAATATGGGGTAGATCATTGACGTAGTAAAGGGGAGTTGTGAGGACAAATCGAGAGATAGGAGCGCAGGTCATAAGCGAATCAACAGGACAAGTCGTTGCTGCCGAACTCCATCATACATGAAGGATTTAGGAGGCTGCCTTTTCCTCGGCTCTAGCGCCATGATCCCGGCGGAACAAGTGCCTTAAGAGATTTACTCAGACGCAACTCTGTGCCATCGCTATTCCAGTGCACATCATCAAAGATCTGATAGAGGATATACAACCCCCGTCCACATTCACAACCCACCTCTGGAACTTTTTTCGGCAAAGGTGCGACTCGACGAGAGGTAGGGGGTTCAAATCCCGCTCCTTGATCACAGATGATCCACCAGCACTGATTTTGGTTAATCGAGAAATGGACAAAAACAGTTTTGTAAGGATCTAATTGATTGCCATGCTTGGCAGCATTAACCAGAGCCTCTTGTAACCCTAGTCTTAAATCTGCTTGAGCCTCGGAGGGAATATCGACTAAAAGGCAGTCTAAAATTGGTCGGAGATAAAGCGTTGAGGCAAAACTAACTTGGTGCCATTGACTGACGGTGGGGGGAAGGGAAGAAGCAATCACTCAGTTAATCCCGTCGCTAAAGTCTCAATTTCTGCAAAGCTGATCTAGAAAGATCAAATTCCAATCCAATTCTGGAGCCGGATAAGGGAATAAATAAAGGGAATACATCCTTCCTTTATATTTATTTTATCAATTCCACTATAGCCAACCCCCTAAAGATTTACAAGCTGAATGGGTTCCCAACTGGGCAATGTCTGATGTTAAGCTCTGCAGGCCAAGGCGGGGCTAACTGCAGGCTGCTCATTGGGGCTGGTAGCATCTCTCCCCGAAAATCTAACATCTGTACCAGCAAAAGATAAGCGACTCCCAGCAATAATGCGATCGCACCCGTAACAACAGCCACTACCTTGATCGATCCATACCATTCCTTGTCCTGCTAGGGATTTTAGCTATTCTATTCCTTTCCCCATCCTATCGCGAGTTTCAGCACAAGCTGGAGCTTGTCATGCTTAAGATCTCTAGCGGGTAAGAATCAGCCCCCAATCCACATCCATGCCAACCTTCGCTCACTCTAAAGGGTTATTTCCCTGTCCACCCCTCTCCTAAAAACCCGTTGCTTAGGGCTGTTGCTCTGTCCCCTTCACTAAGCTCATAGAATTTAAGGAACCTTGTTGAGCCACCTGAACTTGATCCTGTAACTCTTGGCTAGAGGAGACCAATTTACCCAGGGCGTTGATAAATCGGATCAGATTCTGCCTTACCTCTGGATTACCAGTAATCTCATCTAAATCCGTGGTAATTTTCTGGGTATTTCTCAGGATCACTTTGGCAGACTCTAGGGTTTGATTTAAATCCCTAAGGGTTGCTGGATTGTTTAAAGTATCTGTTAAGGTCTTCAGGCTAGCTGAGGCTTGGGCGCCGTTAGCTGCCAGTAGGTCAAGATTCTCAATCAGTTGGCTAGCCTGCACCCGACTAATCAGCGGACTAAGGTTGTGAATCGCCACTCTCAAATCTCGACTTGCCGCCTGCATATTGTCGAGGGTATTAATCAGAGTGCCACGATTAACCTGGACAAGGGAAATGATTTGATCTGCTGCTTCACTCACCCGTATGGACGCCGGGCCAAGCTTCTCCACTTCGGTTGCTGCTGTCACAACTGCTTGAGTAACAGTTCCCAAGCTGGACAATTGTTGACGGGTCTCTAGACTCAGTTGATTAATACTTCTAACTGCTCTAGAGATATCCTTAAGGGTAACCTGGGTGGTCTTAGTTAATTTGCTGACATCAGCCGCCGCCGTTGAAAGATTATTTAGGGTAGCCTTAAGGTCACTGCCTCCTAATTGATTGGCAATTTGCATCGTGGCCCGAATCAACTCTTCCAAATTATTACCAGAGACCCCTTGAAGCCGATCCCCCTGACAGAGAATTAACTGGGGATCGCAGTCCGGTGTAAAGGGACTCAGACGGGCTAGAGATCCCTCCGTTAACTTATCTTGACTCGCTGGTCGAAACTCTAAAGCAGCCTGCCCCACAAAACCAGACTGGCTCGTTTCCGCAATAGTCTGGCGCGGAATCAATACTGTCTGAGAGTTAATTTCTACATCAACCAGAACACTATTGGCTTGAGGTTGTAATTGAGTAATACTGCCCACCTTAACGCCGCGAAATTTCACTGGACTGCCGATGTTGAGGCCCAAGGCATCCGCTAATTCAACCTGTAAAGTGTAACTCCGGCCACCTAGGTTAAACCCGCGGATCCATAAAATAATTCCCATCATCAGCCCCAGGGACAAGATCACCAACAATCCCACAGATCCTTCCCTTACCGCACGTGTTCTCATATGCTGTCCTTTATTGTTGGGTTAGCCAAGTTGATCGCTCAGCAGCGGCTTGATAGTCATCAGTAATTTCCATGGGCCCATGAATACTACCGCTGATAAACTGCTGAAGATAAGCGTTATCAGATTCCTCTAATTCATGAACGGTGCCTTGCCATTGCACATGCCCCTGGTAAAACAAGACCAACTTTTTGCCATTCCGGCGGATGGTTGTATTTTGATGAGTGACTAAGGCATAGGTATCACAGCCTGAAGACCGTTGTAACTCAAGAATCAGATCCTCAATCATGGTCGATGCAATTGGATCGAGCCCCGCTGTCGGTTCATCGTAAAGCAAGATTTTAGGATCATCTAAATCATCATCAGGATTATCGAGAATTGCGCGAGCAAAGCTAACTCGCTTGCGCATGCCCCCCGATAGCTCCGCTGGATATAGATGGCCAATTCCTGGCAAGCCTACCAGTTCCAGTTTTTCATTCACTAATTCACGAATACGCTGACGAGGTAACTGTGAATGTTGATACAGGAAAAAACCCACATTTTCTTCCACCGAAAGAGAATCAAAGAGGGCCGCCTGCTGAAAGACCATACTCATGCGAATCGGATTGTCAAAATTGTCGAGGGAACCACAGCGAGGTTGACCGTTAATATAAACTTCCCCAGCATCTGGTGCTAGTAATCCGGCAATAATTCTCAAAATTGTCGACTTTCCTGTCCCTGACGGCCCTAGAATCGCTAAGGCATCGCCAGAGTAGATTTGGAGATTAGCATCCTGCAAAACGACATGATTACCGAAGGCCTTATAAATGCCCTTCAGCTCAACTAAGGGTTCAACCATAGATATAAAGAAATTCGATCTCGGGCAAGGGTAGCCACTCTCCCTTGAGATGGCCCTTTTTAAATCTAACCATCCTTGGAGACGAAGCGAATATATCTAACAAGATTTTGGGTTTCAGAATTGAGATCTGGGATTTAGCACTAATAACAGATGAAAAAAAACGATGAAAACTCTGATTTTATGGCTAACAATCGATCTCTGATAAAAATTCCTCAAAATTGGGAAATATAAGCTTAATCTTGATCCGCAACATATCTATCAACATTAGACCAAATTTAGGGGGAAGATTGAGGCATGCCCTTGACGGGTCAAGGTCTTAATCTTGGCATCAAGGAGCTAAGGACTGTGATTGTTCTGTGCCTTAATCAGGGGCGACTTACTCCTTGGGGTCTTTGGGTCTTACTTGTTCCCTTAACCCATTTCACGATCTCTCCCCTATGGCTAACCCTTACCACCTTCGACTCTTAAAACAGGATGTGCAATCCTGGAATGCTTGGCGTAAGAAATTCCCGCTCACCCAGCCCAATTTGGAGGGTGCTGATCTAAATGGGCAAGATTTAAGGGGCATAAATTTAATTAATGCAAATTTGATCCGCGTCAATTTAAGCTTGGCTAATTTGGAGGGCGCCTATCTCAGTGGCAGTGATTTAAGCAATGCCTTTTTGAGTGAAGCGAATCTCACCGAAGCAAACTTGAGCCGAGCTGATTTAACCAGAGCCGATTTGAGTTTTGCCCGACTTGGGAGGGCAACGCTTATCGAGGCGATTCTCTATCAAGCCATTGTCATTGAGGCAATGGTTGATCATGCTAACTTTCAGTATGCTGATTTACGGCAAGCCAATTTGAGTAAAACCTCTCTAGCTGGGGCCAATGGCATTAAGGCAAACCTCACCCAGGCCAAACTAAACGGGGCTTGTTTGCAAGGCACTAATTTAAGCCGTGGCTTTATCAGTGAAGCCAGTCTAAGGGGGGCTGATCTGAAGGGAGCCAATCTCAGGAAGGCCGATCTTAGTTTTGCGAACCTCAGTACGGCCTCTTTGCGAGGGGCGAATCTCAGTAAAAGTATTTTAATTGAAACTAATTTAAGAGGCACAGATCTTAGGCAGATCAATCTAAAGGGCGGGCAATGTTCTAAGGCCAATTTCAGCCGAGCCGATTTAGCAGAGGCTGACTTGACTTTGGCTAATTTGAGACAGGCTAACTTAAGTGAAGCAGGTCTCGAGCAGAGTCAGCTCTTGCAGACCAATCTCAGCCAGGCTAATTTAACCCGGAGTCGTTTATTTAACACGAATTTGGCGGATGCAATTTTAACGGGGGCTTGCTTAGAAGATGTCTTTCCCAACTCTGGCACAAATCTGAGTCGTACTATTTGTGACTATGTCTATCTACGTGATCGGGAACAGGAACGGACACCAGAAACAGGTGCCTTTAGGGAGGGTGATCTGCGAGATGTTTTTATAACTGCCCAAGGAACAATCGATTTGATATTACCCAAGGATATCTATTGGGCTGCCTTGACCTATGCTCTGCAATGGTTGCAACGCGAGTATCAACCGATGAGAATTCAACGCTTAGAGCATAAAACGGATGGTACTTTGCTGTTGCGGTTGTCAATGGCGCCAGAGATAGATAAAGCCCAGTTGCAACAGGATATCTGGCGAGTTTATGAAGAACATTATCGGCTTTTAGGCCCAGTAATGATTGACGATCAACAACCTAGTCATCCCTTCTCTGATTCGCTGCTGCTGCTGGATGCACAGCAATATGGTCATCAGGAGGTTATTAATCGTTTGTTTGATTCCTTGGCTGTGATGATGGCAGCTTTGATGCCTAAAATTGAGCCCTTGGGGATCTATTCCTCAGCAATGACTGATACATAAACTGCATTTTGGGGAGAACAAGGCTGAGGGCCGTAAGGTAAGAACAGCAGGAGTGGCAGTAGGGGGCTTAGCCAATGCTGTCTAGCTCCTCGATCGCTTTTAAGCCTTGGGGATCGCCCAACCTTTGTAGGGCGATTTTTGCATCTTCTTGAACGCCTAAATCTGGATCTTGGAGGGCCTGAATAAGTGTAGCAATGGCTGTTTGATAAGGTTTTCCCTGGGGGAGGGATTGACTGAGTTGCCCTAAGGACCAGACGCAATTACTACGAATGGGGCCGAGGGGTTCGGTGCTCATGGCTTGAATGATGGCAGGAATCACTGTTTCGTTAATCTCGTCGGATAGGTTAGCGAGCTGTCCGAGAGAACTTGCAGCCCATAGCCGTACGGCGGAGATGTCGGTGGATAAGGCATCAAGGAGGGATGGTAAGGCTCTGCGATCGCGGCAGTTTCCCAAGGCCCAAACAACGCCTTTACGCACATAGCCATTCCAATCCTGAGCGAATTGATAAATCAGGGGTTCAACGGCATCCTCCCTAGGGTTACGACCCAGGGCATAGGCTGCACTCACACGCAGTAAGGGGCAAGCATCAGATAGCAACTTAATCAGATGAGGAATAGCGCGCTCTTCTTGCAGCTCACAGAAAGCCCGAGCCGCCACCATCCGCTCAGACAACTCTGGAGAAACCAACAACCGTAGCATTTCCTCTGCATCTGGCTTCAAGGCTTGGGCAGTCAGATCATCGACTGCTGCCATATGGTCGAGGGGCTTTCTAGATCTTCCTCTTCATCCAGGATGCTGAGGTCTTCTTCGTTATACATAGTTGTAACTTTACAACACTCAAGACCGTTCCCTTTCGGTGAAACTCAGTTAATCTCCGCCGGGATTCCCCAATTTGTATTTTGGGGATCCAGGGCTAGGACTTGCTAGCCATCGCCGCTTCCTAGTCCCTTGGACATTTGAGAGTTAGGTGGGCATCCGTTGCTCGCATTGGCATGGAGCAAGGCTCGCTTCGGGCCATGAATCGGATCTTCGACTATAATCGTCTGATCTCGTTCTGCCCCTAGGGAAATAATAGCAATAGGCACCTCTACCGCCTCTGCTAAAAACTTGAGATAGCTCAAAGCTTGAGAAGGAAGATCCTCAAGAGTTCGGCAATGGATAGTAGATTGTTGCCAACCGGGAAGCGTTTCATAGACAGGTGTGCAACGGGCAAATTGACGAGCATTAGTGGGAAAATCCTTAGACAGCTGACCATCAATATCGTAGGCAACACAAACCTTAATTTCTGCCAAGCTATCCAAAATATCTAATTTAGTTACAGCCAAGCAATCTAACCCATTAATACGGACTGCATAGCGGCCAATCACAGCATCAAACCAACCGCAACGGCGACGACGACCCGTTGTCGTTCCAAATTCAGCCCCTCGCTCACAGAGGGCAGCCCCCATCTCATCCTTGAGTTCCGTCGGAAACGGCCCTTCACCCACCCGCGTAGTATAGGCCTTAGCCACACCGATCACTCGATCAATCATGGTTGGCCCCACCCCTGTACCTACACAGGCTCCGCCTGCCACAGGATTAGAAGAGGTGACATAGGGATAAGTCCCGTGATCGAGATCTAAAAGCGTTCCTTGAGCGCCTTCAAAGAGAATATTACGTCGTTCTTGGTAGGCAGCATAAAGCTTGAGGGAGCAATCCACCACATAGGGTCTGAGCCGATCAGCATAGCCTTGGTACTCTTGAATCACTTGGTCCGGATCAAGGGAAGGCAAACCATAGAGCTTATCTAAGATGTCGTTTTTATAGTTAACCGTCCATCGCAACTGCTTCTGAAGCCCATCGGGATCAAGGATATCTAGCATGCGAATCCCTGTTCGTTCCGATTTGTCCGCATAGGTGGGGCCAATTCCCCGCCCTGTGGTGCCAATTTTGTGATCTCCACGCCGTTCTTCCGAGGCTTGATCAATTAATCGATGGTAGGGCATCGTTACATGAGCAGCTTCAGAGATAAACAGGTTGTCCGTCTTTACCCCCAAGTTTTGGAGAGTATCTAGCTCCTCAATGAGCACCTTAGGATCAATAACTGTGCCAGAACCAATCATGCAATGGGTGTTGGGGTAGAGAATCCCCGAAGGGATCAAATGCAGCTTAAAGGTTTGATCCGCAACAACAACAGTATGTCCAGCATTAACGCCACCTTGATAGCGAACCACGACATCTGCTGAGCGGCTCAGCAAATCGGTTATTTTGCCTTTCCCTTCGTCGCCCCATTGAGCACCAATTACAATTACGTTAGCCAAAGGTTTATGGTTGATCCTACGGTTTCACAAAAAACAATTATCAGCAGTGGGTGAGGATTCTGTCAATCAAGTGCCATTCTAAGCAAGGATTTTATCCCTGAGTGAGGCGATCTAACAGCTTCGCCCTCAGGGTAGCCCCATTGGTTTGAGGCAAGATCGATTGCTGATGGGCTGGTTAAGGGGCTTGATCCTCCTCTGGGGTGAGGGTCAATCTTTCTAGAGTTTCCAGTTTTTCTAGGGTTTCTAGCTGAACGAGTTCTTTTTCCTTCTCCTTAGTCTTTTGAGTAAAGAGTAAGGGTAAGGGCTTTTCTATCCAGCATTTTGCAACGGGCAGCATTGTTTCTAGGTCGTCCAAGACGCGGGGAATGATCATCACAGCATTGAGTTGACCAATTCGTTCTGCTTCATGCATCCCTGACTCAATGGCTACGGCAACATTGGCAATCGAGCCACGCACCATGGCTGTGCAGAGTCCATCGCCAATGGTTTCATAGGCTGATAGCTGTACATTTGCCGATTTGAGCATGGCATCTGCTGCCCCCACCATGGCGGGGAAACCACGGGTTTCTAGTAAGCCAATGGATTGATTACTCAACCGAGAGAAGCCGCGTTGCTGCTGTGCAATTTCTACCAGATGGCTGCCAATGGGGAAGACCACCTCTAAGTTCGGCATCGGGCGGGCAATAACTAATTTATATACTGATTGGCCTAGGGATTGGACAAGCCTGGCTCCTTCTTCGACAGCCAAGCGCACATCCGCAATGTTGCCACGGATAATAACAGTACAGTAACCACTGCCAATTTTTCATAGCCCACTAGTGTTACTTCCGCTGATTTGAGCATCGCATCAGCAGTCCCCACAATGGTGGGAAAACTTTGGGTAGACACTAAGCCTAAGGCACTATCTGCTTTGGATTGCCGCCGAGATTTAGAGGCAGGGGTCATGGTGTAGTTGGTGGTAGAACGGGGTAGAGGCACTAGCCGTCCCCTAGAGGCGTGGATTTATTTCAACTATAATCTCTAAACCCCAATAAATCTCTAAACTCGAGGAGTTGCTGGTGGGATTTAACCAGCTGAATTTTGGGGGAAGATGATTCCAATTAACTGTTTGACATAGGCCCGACCAATGACGGTTGATGAGTGCTTTTCGGAGTTTGAGGTATAGGAAGGGGTATTGCTTCGGTCTATATCATGGCGAAACTGTCCCTGGACATTGATGTCCTGCTCTTGATCATAGCTTGGTGGATAGCTAGGCTGGGAATAACTAGGTTGGGAATAGCTTGGTTGTAATTGTTGGGTTCTGGGTTCCTTGCTGGGCTGTGGATTGTGACTGAAGGAAGTGGATGATTCACTATCACTGAGAACTTGACGCCCACTGTTGCCCATGAGAGAGGCAGCGGGCACGATTTGCATAGGCTGAATATTGGTATTAAAAATGGTTGTGCTTTCACCGATACAAGCATTGCCACCGATTTTGACAGAGCCAACAATTAACACCCCCGCACCAAGGTTAACGCCGCTATCGATTTCGATGTTGCCATCATAGGCTTTGAGAATGACGCCGATGCCAATGCAAACCCCTGAGCTAATCACGATTTGGCTCAGGGGGGCAGCTTCTAGAATTGTGCCAGGGCAATTTTGGCAGTGGGATGGATGCGAACATCCCCAATCACACAGTAGTGTGAATCATGGAGGGGTTGCAGGGAAGAACGTTGCATCGTGGATGGACCCTTGGGCGATATCAGCAGTAAGTTTTATGGAGTTGGAGTAGACTGATATTCCATTACTGCTGGAGATATTAACGGCGTGTCCCTGCTGTGCCTGCTGTGCCTGGTTTTTGAATGACGGATTCTAGGACCCGCCGCTTAGCCTGGGTATCGATCCCGATTAGGCGTACATATTCTTTTTGATGGTCGGCTAAGCAGCTTTCTAGGGCTGCAATCACTTGAGTTTCCTGTTGGGAGCGAATGGGTGAGCAGCTCTGCCAAGAGCTGGTTTGGAAGCGACGGGCATCGGCATGTTCAGTGCCAATTTGATAGCCTTGGGCGAGGAGCGATCGCACCTGAGCCAGAGTTTGGGAGTCTAGGCTAGCACTGGACTTCGGGTTCAACCCTTGTCCTGAGGAGCTTCTGGATTTTGCACTGGGCTGTTGCTGGGCCGATCTACTAGGGGTTGAGGAGCCTTGGGATGGCCTTTGGTTTCCGTTAGGTCTTTGAATAATGCTTTCTAGAACACGGCGTTTTGCAGCTTTATCAATGCCAATCAACCGCACATATTCGCCAGCATGCTCAACCATGCAAGCTTCTAAGGCAGCAATAACTTGGGCTTCTTGCTGGGAGGGAATGGGTGAGCAGCTCTGCCAAGAGCTGGTTTGGAAGCGACGGGCATCGGCATGTTCAGTGCCAATTTGATAGCCTTGGGCGAGCAGCGATCGCACCTGCGTCACGGTTTGGGAATCTAAGGCAGGTCTAGCGACTGACTGACTCTGACGCTGGGAATTTCTGGTCCCATTATCAACAGCAGCACTGGAAATTGAGGATTGTTGGTCATCGGGACGTTGAATAATGGTTTCTGAGACTCGACGTTTGCCCTTGGGGTCAATACCAATCAACCGCACATAGCAACCAGCATGGGCCGCCATGCAGGCTTCTAAAGCGGTAATCACTTGAGATTCCTGTTGTGAGGCCACAGGAGGACAACTTTGCCAAGAGCTGGTTTGGAAACGGCGAGCATCGGCATATTCCGAACCAATTCGATAGCCTTGAGCCAATAGCGATCGCACCTGAGCCACAACTTCACTACTGATACCGCTGCCTTGGCCTTGAGGATCTCGGGCTTCGGAGGAACTTGGTCTTTGCCGCTGCCGACCGGAGACACCAGTCTTAGCCGGAGCAGCCACCGGTGCATCACCAGGACGTTGAATAATCAGCTCTAGGACGCGTCGTTTAGCGTTAGCATCAATACCAATGAGGCGCACATATTCCCCAGCATGGGCTGCTTTACAAGCATCTAAGGCCGCCATTACTTGGGCCTCTTGCTGCGTAGCAATGGCGGGACAACTTTGCCAAGAACTCGTTTGAAAGCGTCGTGCATCAGCATGTTCAGACCCAATGCGATAACCTTGAGCTAAAAGGGATCGAACCTGAGCAGCCACCTCCGGTCCTATGGAGCTATTGTCGCTACTGGTAGTGTGATGAGTCGTGTAGTTTTTGATCGCCTGTTGGGCAGAGGGCATCGAGAGCATCCGCACAGGACCATCGGGACGCTGAATAATGGTTTCCAAAATTCGCTGTTTGGCTTGGGGGTCAATGCCAATCAGCCGCACATATTCACCAGCATGCTCCGTCAAACAAGCTTCTAGCCCAGCCAAGACCTGAGATTCTTGCTGCCCTTGGGGTGCCGGACAACTTTGCCAAGAACTGGTTTGGAACCGCCGAGCATCAGCATGTTCGGCACCAATACGATACCCTTGGGCCAACAGAGATCGAACTTGACTGACAATGGCTGCATCTAAGGTAGTAGAATTCATGGGCTTATTATCACTAGAAAAACGATGATCTTGAGCAGAGTGCAAATTGCTTTTGTGAGCCATAGACTGATAGTCAGCTCGCAAGGCCTGATTCACTTGGATAATATGTTGAGCAAATTGTCGATCGCTCTCATTGACATCGGGCAAACGATTGGCTTGCTGTTGATTCGTAATCACAGCTCCCGAGGGCACATATTTACCAGGCGGAATGTCAACATCCTGGATTAGAGCATGCATCATGATAATGCAGCCTCTTCCTACTTTGGCATTAAAGATAGTCGAGCGAAACCCGATAAAACAGTTATCGCCGATATAGGCAGGGCCATGGACCAATACCATATGAGTAAGGGCAGTACGATGGCCAATCCAAACAGCATATTGGGCCTGATCATCCCCTTGCACCCGACCTTGCTCTAGAGCATGAATCACGACACCATCTTGAATCGTTACTTGGTCACCGATATAGAAAGGGGTGCCTTGATCGGCACGAATAGAGGTGCCAGGCGCAATCAGCACATCGGCACCCACTCGTACATCTCCTGTGAGCTTGGCAAAGGAGTGAATATAAGCGGTAGGATCCACCTGTGGTTCAACTAAATCGCTAGACCACGGGCTGAGTGGGGCTGCTGGGCTACGAACGACCATGCCGAAAGTCTCTCCTTGGAAAATTGCGATCGCAAGCGATCCAATCTGAAAGCATTAAATGGATCACCAACCTATTGCTTCAAAAACAGATGCTAATATTTGCGTGTTTTGCATGGCGCAGAGCGGCTACCAACCTTTAGGTTGGCCTTGGCTAAGAGGAACCATACCCCACAATATGTAGTGCTATCAGTGAGATGTGATTCCTAGAGGAGCCTCACTACCATCCCTCACACCCTAGTAGCCATCTCGTTTGGTATAGACCAAACCTTCACTAACCGACACAGTATCGATAATAGCAATGATTAAGGCATCTAGAGGGCGTTGCTCATAGCCGCGAAACTGCCGAGCAGCGCTCCCTTGGCTGACTAACACCCATTCATCTACCCCCGCACCGACGCAATCAGCTGCTACATCATATTCAGGAAGGAGCTGACCTTGATGGTCTAGTCGCTGAACTAACAGAAACTTAGTGCCCTGAAGACTTTCCGTCTTCTGCGTACTAACAACCGTTCCTAAAACCTTTGCAATCTTCACGCAATATCAACTCTTAGGATTTGCGAATAGGTAGCGCTCGAGGACCATTGATGCTTTCGCGGAACTGCTCCACTTCCTCGGTATACCGCATGGGTAAGACATATTCCAAGTTCTCGTGGGGGCGAGCAATAATATGGGTCGATAAAACCTGACCTCCATTCACCCGTTTCACAGATTCAGTGCCCGCCGAGACAGAGGCCTGAACTTCAGACACATCACCCCGAACAATGACTGTTACCCGGCCACTGCCAATCTTTTCATAGCCAACGAGGGTGACCCGAGCCGCTTTCACCATCGCATCTGCAGCTTCTACCACAGCAGGAAAACCAAGGGTTTCCACCATACCAACTGCTATCGACATAATTAAACTCCCTAATATTGATTGCTTGAGGACTAAACTACTCTGGCCACAGAGAGACCTTTCACCTTGACATAGATCAAGGTGATGGCCGACCGGTTATTGATGCTAGCTAGGAGCGGAACTGTTCCACTTCCTCCGTATAGCTCATTGGTAGAACGTATTCGAGATTTTCGTGAGGGCGGGCAATAATATGGGTAGAAAGAACTTCACCCCCATTCACCCGTTTCACAGATTCAGTGCCCGCCGAGACAGAGGCCTGAACCTCAGACACATCACCCCGAACAATCACCGTCACCCGACCGCTGCCGATCTTTTCATAGCCGACGAGGGTGACCCGAGCCGCCTTCACCATCGCATCTGCAGCTTCTACCACAGCAGGAAAACCTTTCGTTTCAATCATCCCAACCGCAATTGGCATCGCCACATCTCCTGATTTTAAGAAATCACTAATTAATAAGTATTTATGCTACCTAAAAATTCTTGCAGGAAAGTCATTGATTGACTTTATTGGAAGCACTTTCAAGCTTGCAGAACTCAGCATATATATCTAGGATCAGCTTTGTCAACATAACTCTAGATTATTTGTATAAATAAAAATCATAAATAAAACTTATTGTTTTCTCGAGAGGATAACTTGACAAAGGCAGCTTAAGCCTAACAGGGTCGGGATTAGACCGCGGTTATACAGCCATTAATATCAGGAGCCTTTCACGGCATTGCTCCCCATGGGATTCTGACTAGATCAAGGATTAAGACTTATGCTTGCCAAGGCTTTTAGGGATCTGAATCGCAAGCTCATTTTTGAGAAGGCGCCATCGGATCGATGCTTCAAACTCAAGGCTTTGAGGCGGCCAGACCAGGGATAGAGATTGGTAACCTATAGATAAGTCTAGCTTATTTATAGGGAAATATCTACTGATGGCTGAGTACCATATTTTGATACAGTAATAACGCTCTACGAAAACTATCGAAATAATATTCAGGATTAAGTCATAATTTTTATATTCAGTTTGCATAAAAATAACTTATTTATATTAATTGTTAGCTTTGCGGGTGAGTTTTAGCCAAAACTTTCTCATAAACTTAATTCTGATTAAACGAGCTTTTTCACCTCCTCTGAGGGTGAATCTTACTGCCATCCCTTTAAAACTCACTTCTTGATGTTTTCAATTGTGATATCTCAATTCCTTGTTCAGACGGTTTGGTGGATCCCATTCTATGGTTTATTGGGTGCTCTGCTCACCCTACCTTGGTCCTTGGGAGCTGTGAGACGCACGGGGCCTCGCCCTGCTGTCTATATCAATTTACTGATGACCCTGCTGAGTTGTATTCATAGCGGTATCGTCTTTCAACAGGTCTTGAATCAGCCCCCACAACAAGTTGTGTTCGAATGGCTACAGGTTGCCGACTTGAATTTATCCTTTGCCATTGAAATTTCTCCTGTCAGTATTGGCGCCTTAGAGTTTGTCACTTTTATTAGCCTGCTTTGCCAATGCTTCGGCCTTGGGTATATGGAGAGAGATTGGTCCATGGCCCGGTTTTACGGTTTGATGGGTTTTTTTGAGGGGGCCTTATCCGGTATTGCCATTAGTGACTCTTTGCTCCTCAGCTATGCGTTGCTAGAAATGCTGACCTTGACCTCTTATCTATTGGTGGGTTTTTGGTATGCACAACCGTTGGTTGTGACGGCAGCTCGGGATGCTTTTTTGACTAAACGGGTCGGAGATATCATTTTGCTGATGGGATTGGTGGGCCTCTCAAGTTATGGAGCAGGCTTAACCTTCTCTGAGTTGACGGCTTGGAGCGAGTCAACGACCTTGCCGCCCTTGACGGATGCTCTATTGGGTCTATCTTTGATTGCTGGACCAACAGGGAAATGTGCCCAGTTTCCCTTGAACCTCTGGCTGGATGAAGCGATGGAAGGCCCTAATCCTGCAGGTGTGATGCGAAATTCTGTGGTGGTTTCGATGGGGGCATATTTTCTCATTAAGTTGCAGCCGATTTTTAGTTTGTCGCAGTTTGCCTCTACGGCCCTGCTGCTGATTGGGGGGGGTAACTGCAGTGGGGGCCTCTCTCATTGCCATTGCTCAAATTGATATTAAGCGCGCTCTTTCCCATTCCACTAGTGCTTATTTAGGGCTAGTTTTCATTGCTGTGGGTCTTGGGCAGGTGAATATTGCTTTGTCCCTATTGCTGACCCATGCGATCGCAAAAGCTCTATTATTCATGAGTATTGGTTCCGTCATCTCCGTCACCAGCAGTCAAAACATCATGGAGATGGGCGGTCTCTGGTCTCGGATGCCTGCCACCACCGCAGCCTTTGCCGTCGGTACCGCCAGCTTGATCGCCCTATTACCCATGGGCCTGTTTCGAATCCTCCAGCAATGGCTAACAGGGGGCTGGTACTTGCCGATTTGGCTATTCCTCTTATTACTCTTAGTCAATACCGCCAGCGCGATTAACCTCACCCGAGTCTTTCGCTGGGTCTTTTTAGGCACCCCGCAAGAAAAAACTCGCCGAGCACCCGAGGTCCAGTGGCCCATGGCATTACCAATGGTGACCTTAACCGTTGCTGTTTTGCTCTTTCCCTTAATGCCCTTGAAATGGTCTTTATGGCTAAGTCCAATCCCATCTCAAGCCATCTTTTCTCAATCCACCATTCCCTTTGCCCTCCCCATCTTGATCCTTTCTGGTCTCATGGGTTGCATCATTGCTTGGCAGCTTGAACTAAGCAAAGTTTGGTCTCGTCCGACACGATTTTACCTGCGCTTCTGCCAAGATTTCTTAGCCTACGATCTTTACATTGAGCGCCTGTATGAATTTACCGTGGTAGCAGCAGTTCGGTTGTCCTCTCAGCTCACGACCTGGTTAGATCAACATATTGTTGATGGTGGTGTTAACTTGGTTGGCAAGGTCACTTTGCTAAGCGCTCAGAGCTTGAAATACAATGTTTCCGGTCGATCTCAAACCTATTTACTGACAATTATGTTAGGGATCACCGTGTTTTTATGGTTGCTATTGCGAGATGATTGGCAAGGGATCATTAATTATTGGTCAACACTACTGAACTAATCGCTGCACTATATTTACTCAACAACAGTCTATTGCTCTTCTCCCAGAGGGTGATCCCTAACAGAGTATCTTGCATGCAAGTCGGTATTATTCGTTTGGAGTTAGTTTTAACCCAATGCTCAGTGTTTTAGTGTGGTTACCCATCGCGGGGGTTCTTGTCATTGGCCTTTGGCCCCATCCACAAGCAGAGACAAAACATGCGCGGCCTGTGGCACTGGTGGTGGCGAGTGCTGTTCTAATCTGGACAATATTTTTAGCGGTGCAGTTCAACCCCGATCAGGCAACCATGCAATTTGGAGAATTTGTGCCTTGGATTGAGGCGATTGGATTTAACTATCATTAGCCCTAGACGGATTATCCCTGCCTCTGATTGCCTTAAACAGCCTGCTCACCCTGATCGCCCTTTGGAGTACGGATACCAATATTGAGCGACCTCGGTTCTACTACGGGCTAATGTTATTGCTCAACTCTAGTGTTGCAGGCGCCTTCCTAGCCCAGGATGTCCTACTATTTTCCTGTTTTATGAATTAGAAATTATTCCGCTTTATTTTTTGATTGCCATTGGGGAGGAGCTAGACGAAATTATGCTGCCACCAAATTTTTAATCTATACTGCTTTGTCCGGAATTCTTTTGTTTGCCTCATTTTTAGGGATTGTTTGGCTGTCTGGTGCCTCAAGCTTCGCCTACGAACCCCTGCGAGCCATTATTGTTGGTTCTTCTGATACCCCAAGCGCCTCACCCTTAACATTCAGCTAATCCTGATGATCGGTATTTTGTTAGGGTTTGGCATTAAAATTCCTTTTTTCCCGCTCCATACTTGGCTGCCAGATGCCCATGTGGAAGCCTCTACACCTGTTTCTGTGCTGTTGGCTGGAGTGTTGCTCAAGCTAGGCACCTATGGCTTACTTCGTTATGGGGTTGGTCTGCTCCCAGATGCTTGGGTCTATTTATCTCCCTGGCTAGCGGCCTGGGCAGCCGTGAGTGCCTTATATGGAACATCCTGTGCTATTTTTCAGCAAGACATGAAAAAAGTGGTTGCCTATGCCTCCATTGCTCATATGGCTTTTATCCTCTTAGCTGCTGCTGCTTCAACACAGTTGAGTATGATTGCTGCGGTCTGCCAATGGTAAGCCATGGCCTGATTTCCGGATTGCTTTTTTTATTGGTGGGTGTGGTTTACAAAAAAACAGGCAGTCGAGACATGTACTTTCTTAGAGGGTTACTCAATCCAGAACGAGGATTGCCCCTCATTGGCAGCATGATGATCTTAGGGGTAATGGCTAGTGCTGGTATCCCCGGCATGGTGGGCTTTGTCTCTGAGTTTTTGATTTTTCGAGGTAGTTTCCCCATCTTTCCCGTGCAGACCCTTTTTTGCATGGTGGCTACGGGCTTAACAGCCGTTTATTTCTTGTTGATGATTAACCGAGTTTTCTTTGGTCGCTTAACCGATGAATTGTCTCAAATACCCTCTGCAAATTGGGTTGATCGTCTACCTGCTGCTATTTTAGTCGGGTTGATTTTTCTGTTGGGGTTGCAACCTAACTGGATTGTACGGTGGAGTGAGACTCAAATCTCTGGCTTGATTCCCTATAATCCAAGACCTCCAGTCATCAAAACCATTCCCACAGCAGAGTCAACCCTAGCAACTGGGTCCCCTCACTTGCCGGTCACAGCATCCCTCTGGATAGAATCTCAGCATTCCGTTTCTCCCCAAGTTTAGTCATGGTTAATACGCCCCAGTTAGAACCTTCAAAGCATCCCTTAGCCGACTTTATTCACCGATTGGAAGCAGGTGAAGCCTTGCTAGCAGACTCTCCAGATCGGGTTTTAGAGGTAGTGGCCATTCTGGAAAGCTATGGGATTGTGCTAGATGCTTACTCCCGAAATCTGATCTATATTGCGAACGAACAATTTTTGGTGCTATTCCCATTTTTTAAGTATTTCAATGGCGAGGTTAATCCCAAGAAACTATTGAAATTTCTGTACCATGACCGCATTAATTATGAATATGCTGAATATTGCATGAAGTCTATGTTTTGGCATGGCGGTGGGGGTTTGGATAGCTATCTAGATTCACCGGATTTCCGAAGGGCGATTGAGCCCGTTATTCAAGCCAAGTTTAAATCCAACCCGTTGATGCTGGTCTTGCATCGTGTTTTTCCAGAGTATTTGCCTGAACAAATCCGCCCAATTAAGCTTACTACAGTGCCTTGGGCCAGTTTTGGCGGGTCATGAGCGATATATTTATAGCTTTGGCTCATCGCTATGAACAGGGTGAAATTCAGTCCATTCCAGCGGTGGTTGATCATATTCTTCAAGGATTGGTAGCAAGTGCTAGTTTGCCGATTACCTACCAAGTGAGCATCAAGGGGCAAGTTTATGAAATTTTGCCCCCCGCTGCAAACCTAACTTTTTTGATGGATACCGCTGTCCCCTATGTGGAAGCAGTTTTTTTCCGAGGCACACCTTTTCCTGGCACAATTTCTTACAATGCTCAAGCCTATCAAGTTCCTATCTTTCAAAGTGATTTTGCTTATGGCGCCCTCTATGCAGACCCTTTGCCCATTGGTAGTTCAGGAATTCCTCCCACTTTACTGATGCAAGATATGCGTCACTATTTACCTAAGGCACTGCTAGAACGCTATCAGCAAGGATTACGGCAAGAGAGTGACATCCGCATAAAAATTTGTGAAACCTTTCAACAGTCAATGTTTTGCGTCACCACGGCAGCAATTCAAGGATTGGCCCCCCATCCCTTATCTACAAACAACCTAGATGAGCAAAAAGCTAACCGACGATATTTGGAAAATTGGATGAATCGCTTTCTAAAGTCGCGGCTGTTGCAGGTTAATTTGTGATCAGCAATGCTTTTGTTGGTTTGCATGCTGTGACTGTAATGGGTAGTAAGAATTTAGAATTCTGTCCGATGGTCTTATAGTTGATCAGGGGGTAGGCTGGAGCATTCCTTGAGCTGCTAAGAAAAGTAAAGAGTGCTAGCTGAGTTTGCCCATTTTTGGCAAATCTTGGTAGAGGATGGACAGGATTCCTTAAACTAGCTTGATATTGATGCGTAAGGAGAACAGATCGATGTGGCGTTCCTCAATTCTGCAAAAGCTTTTGGTGAGTAGTGTGGCTGTGATCACTGCTGGGGTCTTCTCCCCCCAGATCCTCTCTGCGAACCCTGCAGAGGCCTACCCCAAAACTGTGCAGGTCAAGCCAGGCGGGGCGGAGATATATGCTCAACCTAAGTCTGGGGGACAAGTGATCGGCGAGTATAAGCCCGGCATTATTCTCAGTCCGAAATTAAAAGTCTTTAGTAACGAAGGGCAGGTTTGGCTCAAAATTGGGGACCATTGGGTTCCTGAAGAGTCCTTTACAGTCCTTGAAGATGTGACCCCCTACGCCGGCAGCGGCAACGGGGGGAACTTCTCCAGCTTCTCCCCCTGGACAACCAGCTTCCACCGCATCGCCGCCTGCTGCTGAGCAGCCGCCTGTCTCTGCGGGGCCTTTGGCGGCACCAGTGGAGCAATCGACTGCTGCTGTGATTGTGGCTGAGAATCCTGAGACAGGCATTAATGTACGATCGCAGCCCAATGTTGAGTCGGATCCGGTTTTAGCGGTGAGCCAGGAGATCGCGCTACCGTTCTCAAGCAAACCTTGGGTAAGGATACTTATACCTGGTATAACCTCGAATTTATAGACTCTAAAACGAAGGGCTGGGTGCGTGGTGATTTTGTTAAGGTACAGCCGCCCAAGAAAACCATGGCGACTGCCTCTCCATCGCAAGCCAAAGATTTAGGATCAATCACAGCTCCCAACGGGATGTTTGTGGCGCTGCAATCGGCTCCCAAGGAGAAAGCAGCAACCCCACACAAGGCCCTCTCGGGACAGAAGGTCAAGCTTTTAAAATGGTGAAGGGAGAAGATGGCCTAGCTTGGTATGAAGTGCAGTTTTTAGAAAACTCTGAAGCCAAAGGCTGGGTGCGTGGCAATCAGGTGAGGCTACTTGCTAACTTTGCCCAACCGAGAACTGCGGTTCTCAGTGCGCCTGCGGGTCGGATTATCGAATTCTTTGCCGAGCCCACACCCAATCAGATTTTGCCTTGGCGGGGGGTTTCTGGGGAACAGGTGAAGGTCTTCCAGCAGGTCAAGGGTGATAATGGCTATGCCTGGTACTCGGTTCAGGTTGCGGAAAAACCTGCTGCCAAGGGTTGGGTGAAGGGGGAGAATCTGAGATTGTCGTTTTAACGTTTTGCTTTAAGGTTTTAAGGTGTATCCATCTGTAAGAGCACCTTTTGGCTGCCCTTTTGTTGGGCTACGGCAAGGGCGGTTAAGCTTTGCTCTAAGGGATAGCAAGCCTGGATGAGGGGAGTAACATCTACTTTGCCCTGAGCTAGCAGGTCCAGGGCTTTGGCAATGGGACCGCAACGAGATCCGATCAGGGTGATTTCGTCTACGACTAGGGCTGAGGCATCTAGGGTGAGTTGGTCTGCGTAGGTGCTTTTCAGAATTAGGGTGCCTCGGGGACGCAGGGCCTGACGGGCCTGGTGAAACCCTTGAGGGTTACCCGTACATTCAACGACTAAATCAAAGATGCGATCGCCCATGTCGGCGGCTAAGGCCGTGGCAATCCCCCGCTGGGCCAAATTGGCAAGTTTTTGGGCATGATGCCCAAGGACTAGGAGCTGACAGCCTGTGAGGGCTAGGGTTTGGGCTACCAGTTGACCAAGCTTGCCATCCCCCACCACTAAGACTCGATCCTGCTCACTAATCGGGACTTGTTCTTGAATTTCTAAGGCAGCCGCTAGGGGTTCAGCAAAAGTTGCCACCTCAGTGGTTACAGAATCTGGAACCCGATGAAGATTCTGGACAGGCAAGGCCAAGTAATCAGCAAAGGCACCTTGGCGATTGACAATGCCTAACACAGTCCGTTCTGCGCAATGGGTGGGTTGGCCTCGATCACAAAACCAGCAATGACCACAGGCGGCATTAATATCGCCCACAACCCGCTGGCCCATCAGATGTTCAGGCCCCTGCTCTACCAGCCCCACAAATTCATGGCCTAGCACCCCTCTGTAGGGCTACGGTGTACACACAAGTCTGAATTAGACTGTAAGGAAGCCGTATAGAGCATCATAAAGATATGGAAAATCCCATTTTGATTCATGAAGACCTTATCGGATGGCACGACT
>JAAUUW010000104.1 GCA_012030735.1 Acaryochloridaceae cyanobacterium SU_2_1 | reverse complement strand
CTCTTCGGCGGTCATGCTCAGAACATCGGCAATAGACTGCCCTTTATATTTAACTTGTAAGGTTTCGCGGTTGTAGCGTGCTCCCTTGCAGACTTCGCATTGGACATAGACATCAGGAAGAAAGTTCATTTCAATGACATTGACGCCTTGCCCACCACAGGCTTCACAGCGACCCCCCTTGACGTTAAAGGAAAAACGCCCCGGTTTATAACCCCGTGCCTTAGCTTCCACCGTTTCGGCAAAAACGCCCCGAATGATGTCAAATACCCCTGTATAGGTAGCTGGATTAGATCGAGGGGTACGACCAATGGGGGACTGGTCAATGACAATGGCCTTATCCAGGCTTTTTAGACCTGTGATCTGATCTAACTGAGGGGGAAAAGGCACCTTAAAACCGAGGTGATGCTGCAAGGCGGGGTACAGCAACTCATTCATTAAGGTAGATTTTCCGGACCCCGACACGCCAGTAATGCAGACCAATTTGCCCAGGGGAATCTCTACACTCAGGCTTTGTAGGTTATTGCGATGGGCATTTTTGAGACATAAGGCCCGTCCATTTCCTGGCCGTCGCTGCTGCGGGGTACGAATTGAGGATCGACCAGAGAGATAGGCTCCGGTTAAGGACTGGGGGTGATCTAAAAGGGAGTCTAGGTTGCCTTGGACGACAATTTCACCGCCATGGACACCGGCGCCCGGGCCAATATCCACGAGATAATCCGCTGCTCGAATCGTATCTTCATCATGCTCAACGACGATCAGGGTATTGCCTAGATCACGAAGCTTCGTCAGGGTATTTAAGAGGCGATGGTTGTCTCGTTGATGGAGGCCGATGCTGGGTTCATCCAAAACATAGAGAACACCCGTTAAGCCTGCTCCAATTTGAGTCGCTAGCCGAATGCGCTGGGCCTCTCCACCGGATAGGGTCATGGCGGTTCGATCAAGGGTCAGATAGTCTAACCCTACATCCAAGAGAAACTGCAGCCGTGCTTTAATCTCTTTGAGGACCAACTCACCGATTTGAGCTTGACGGGAGCTGAGGTTCATGGTTTTGATGCGGTTGAGGCAGTCGCGGATGGAGACAGAAGTGAGATCTAACAGGCTGAATTGGCCGATGCGAACTGAAAGGGCTTCTGGTTTAAGGCGCTTGCCATTACAGGCTGCGCAGGGTTGTTGGATTAAATATTTTTCTAGTTTTTGGCGATATTGATCGGAGTTGGTTTCTCGATAATGGCGGTCGAGGAGTGGAATGACACCTTCATAGTGTTTGTGGTACCCTTTCTCTTCTCGATAGCGGGAGTCAATTTCCATATAGATGGGTTCGGGGGTACCCTGCAAGATCACCTGTTGCTGCTCGGGGGTGAGATCTTGCCAAGCTGATTGCAATTCAAAACCATAGGCCTTGCCGACGCTATATAACAGGGAGAAGTAATAGGTATTGTCTTTTTCAGACCAGGGTGCGATCGCAGCATATACCGGCAGCTTCGGATCGGGAACAATCAGATCCTCCGCAAATACCTTGAGGCTGCCCAATCCGTGGCAACTGGGGCAAGCACCATAGGGTGAATTAAAGGAAAACAAGCGCGGCGACAATTCCTCCATGACTGCCCCATGCTCAGGACAGGCAAAATTTTCTGAAAACACCAGTAATTTCGGCTGTGGTTTCGGTTCGGCAGCAAAATGCCCCGTCGGTTCGGCTGCTTTACGGGATTTGGCCTCGGTAATGGACACTACCTTGTCGCTCTTGGCAGCCAATACTTCCACCATGGCAACCCCCTCCGCTCGTTGCAGACAGGTAGACAAGGAATCCGCCAGTCGTTCGCCAATATCTGGCTTGCGGACTAACCGATCCACCACGACTTCAATGTCATGCTTGGTATTTTTATCGAGGTCGATGGCATCACTTAGCTCACGCACTTCGCCATTGACTCGTACCCGCACAAACCCTTCTGAGGCTAAGCTAGAGAGCAACTTTTTATGAGTGCCCTTTTTGCCCCGCACCACGGGTGCAAGAATTTGAAACCTAGTCTGCTCTGGTAGTTCCATCACCTGATCAACCATTTGATCAATGGTTTGGGGAGTAATCGCCCGATCACATTGAGGACAATGGGGCTCCCCAGCTCGTCCATACAACAACCGTAAATAATCGTAGATTTCGGTGACAGTCCCCACCGTGGAGCGAGGGTTGTGAGAGGTTGATTTTTGGTCGATGGAAATGGCCGGACTCAGTCCTTCAATGGCATCCACATCGGGTTTATCGACTTGGCCCAAAAACTGACGGGCATAGGCACTGAGAGATTCAACATATCGACGTTGCCCCTCCGCAAAGATGGTGTCAAAGGCTAGGGAAGATTTACCAGACCCCGAAACCCCAGTGAAGACAATTAGCGATCGCGAGGTAAATCTAAAGCGATATTTTTGAGATTATGCTGTCTTGCCCCCCGAATGCGGATCATCGGTTGGTCTTGAGGCCCTGCTGCCGAGCGGCTGCCATTCTTTGCTACTGATGACCGATCGGCAAGTTTATCAGAGCGAGACGGCATGGCAAGACTTCGACAAATTACTTCATAATCTTACGGTATTCCTTGGAGGGTTGAGCAGTCTGGTGAGATTGTTCGGCAATCAAGGTTTGTCATAGGGCATGGCCAAAGACTTCGCTAACTTGTGGCCCTGCTGCCAAAGCTGATTTGCTTGAGTTAACCGGCCCTGCTGCCATGCCCAGACCCCCTGCCCGCAGAGCAATCGGGGCCGAGCTATGGGAAAGGATTTGGCAAATTGTTCTAGGGCAGTAAAGGCTCGACGCACCGCCTGATATTCTCGGGAAGATTGGCGGTGGTGCTTGGAACTTGGAGCTAGGGATTCGCGAATTCGCCATAGATCAAGACAAGCTTTTAGGAGGCTGGCATAGCCTTCGTAGGCACAGAGCGCGATGGGTTGAGACCCAGTAACCTGAGTCAAGGCTGCTGCTACAGCTTGTTGGGCCAAGGCAAATTGGCCTTGGTGCAGATAATATTGACTAGCAATGCCCGCTAGGCGAATTTGATCCGAAACCAACCCCAGCTGGCCCTCTAGTAAGGTTTGAGCTGCACCAACGAGGGGTTCAAGCTCCGTCCAGTGGCCTAAACAGACCAGGGCTTCGCCTTGGCCAATTAATCCCCAGGCTTGAGCTTGCAGATCCGTATACTCTTCTCCCAAGGCCTGGGTTTCTTGCCAGAGGGTAATTGCCTCTAGAAAGCGCCCTTGGCAATGTTCGACAAGGGCTATTCCGGCAATTCCCTGGGCCAACAGATGTTGATCTTGTCGTTGTCGGCAGGCGGCAATGGACGCTTCGAGGGTCTGTCTGGCGTCTTGCCAATCTCCTAGGCCACTTTTATAGACCCCGGTGACCATGCAAATCCAACCAATGGAGGCCAGCGATCGGGGAATGGCTTCCAGGGTTCGCTCTGCTAATTGACCATAACGCCTTGCCAAAAAATGGAGTTGATAGACCCCCGTGGCGTAACACATATTGGCGTAAATGCGGGCTAATTCGGGGGAAGGGGGAACTGTTTCCGCCAGGTTAAGACCAGCAATGGTGGCATAGGTACCGAGGTTCTTGGCACCGGTATAGTAGCAAACCTCTCCTAGGGCAAGATGTGATCGCGTCAGCTCCAGGCGAATCGCTTGTACCCTAGAGGCCAAGGAAGGGCGCTGGGGCCAAACTTGATGCCAAAACTGCCGCAGACCTTGACCCACTAGTTTGAATCCCAACCAAAAATGAGCCTCTGGGATCGGCGCTTGCAGAATGCCAATGGCCTTTTGCAGTTGTTCTTGACTCTCGGGTAGCTTCCCGCAGCCAAAATAGGCTTCGCCTAAATGGCGATGTAAAATTCCTCGCTCCAGTCGGGACAAAGATAGGGTTGCTGTACTGAGGGTAACCGCTTGCTCAAAGAAAGCAGTTGCTTCTTGGTAAGTCCCCTCCAAAAGGGCTTGTTCCCCTGCTTTTTTTAGATAATGGAAGGCAGGATCAACCTGCTCAGCCTGCTCCCAATGGTAGGCCAACAAGCCATAATAAGGTCTCAGCTCATCGGCATAGGTTTGTTCGTACCATTGGGAGATGGCCTGATGCAGTTCTCGCCGTTGGGAATAGACCAGTAACTGGTAAGCCACCTCTTGGGTCATGATATGGCGAAACATATACCCTAAATTCCCCTCAGGAATTTCTAGGGTTAACAAGTCTAGATGATCTAAGGCCACTAACAGATCGGAGATCTGGGCTTTATCAGCCTCTAGGGGATAAATATCCTCGAGCAAATTCACCCTAAAGTTGCGACCAATGACGCTAGCCACCTTCAAGATCAGTTGTTGGGTCGGTAACAGACGATCGATGCGGCTGGTAATGAGTCCTTGGAGTGTATTTGGTAAATCTAGGGCCTCGAAGGGTAGATTATCAGTGGCGATCTGACAGGTCTGCCCAGTAATCTCAATCAAGCCCGTATCTCGCAAACTATAGGCTAGCTCTTCACTGAATAAAGGATGTCCCTCTGCCTTGTGATACACAAAATCGACGACAGCGGTGGGGAGAGTGGTCACGGCCAACTGACGACTAATAAAAGCTTGGGTCTCTGGCCGCGACAGGCCAGTCAAGGGCAGATGGTGAGTGGTTTCGGCCTCTAAAGTTTGGATAAAGTCTAGGGGCCAAGGTTCGGGGAGGGGCCGAGTCGCAATGATACAGAGCAGCCCAGAGGATTTTTGACTGAGGGCCAACAGCAAGGACCAAGATCCAGAATCGAGCCAATGGGCATCTTCTAAAACAATGATTGGCGGGGTTGCCTTGGCCGGTTGGTGAGCTCGCAACAGATGCAATAAGAGATTACGGGTATTATCGGCCCGGACTTGGCCTTGAATTTGCTGCGTCAGCTCTGTTTCTGGAAATTCTAGCCCCAGGACAATATTAAGCAAGGGGGCCAAATCGGCTTGATTGCCGAGATGATCGATTAGTTGTTGGCGACGAGTCTGGTCGTCGGGGCAGTGATCAAGCTTTAGGAGTTGGGTAAAGATTGGTCGCCAAGCAAAATAGGGTGTGAATTTCTCAATGGCATCCCCCGCCCCAATGACAAAGGGGAAATTCTGATGTTCTCCCCATTCTAAAAAATTGGCCAGTAATTGAGATTTACCAATCCCTGCTTCTCCCTCAATAATGGAGATCGCACCTTTCCCTTGTGATCGCCATCGCTCGGCCAGTTGGATCAGGTGCTGGCGTTCTGCTTGACAGCCCACCAGAAACCGCGTCGGGGCCAGACGTTGTTTTAAGGCACCGAGGGTTGATAGACCTGAACAGAATGGCTAATGCCCTTTAACTGAAGCGGTGGCAAGGCCCGAAAGGCCAGACGATGCTGGGCGGACTGATAGGTCGCCTGATCACAGAGGATGCCCTTGGTTGACCTATGGGCCAGGCGCGCTGCTAAATTAACAGGGTTACCGATCATTGTATATTCCCGGCGTTTGGGGCTACCAATGATGCCACAGAAAACCTTACCTGTTGTGATCCCAATGGCACAGGGCCAGTTTAGGCCCTGTAATTTAGTCTGCATCTCTAGGGCCGCTCGCAGTCCTCGTTCGGGATCGTCTTCATGGGCAAAGGGGGGCAAGCCTAAGGCCGCCACTAGGGTAGTGCCTTTGTCATCCACACTCAGTTTATTAATGCTGCCCTCAAACCGATAGAGACTGCTTTGCAGAGCCTGCATCATCTCTTGCAACTGCTCTAAGGGCACGGCGTAATTCAAATTGGGCAAATATACGAACAGTAGCGTCAGCAACCGATATTCCGCTAGCCAATCCCCTTGCTTAGCCTCTAAACGGGCTAGAATCGCGCCGGGGATATAGGCCTTTAAGCCCGCTGCCATCGCCTCGAGCTGGTAGATAGGGCGGTGATAGGGTATCGTCAGGGCTGAGACAGGGCAAGCAATTGCCAGCAGCCTTGCCCCACCTCTATGCCCTGACTATGGGGTGCAACCCAAGACCAAGCCTCGGCAGAGAGAATAATCTGATTGGGGTCAGCCAAGGTTTGGGTTTGATGAATCTGGCTGACAGGATCGCCGACCACCAAATGTTCCCAACGTTTATAGACACCGCCAATAGAGCGATCGCAATATTTCCTGCTCCCACACTGATCCGCAGGGCCAAGGATGCCTCCTGACTAGGGCGATAGCTTAAGGAGTAGCGCTGCATGGCTAAGGCACATTGACAAGCCCGCAAGGTCAGTTCACTGAGATCGGCCTCACCCTCTTCGCAGGGCCAAATCGCCAATAAAGCATCTCCCGCAAACTTGAGAACATCGCCACCCTCGCCCAAAATCAAATCAATCATCTGGCTGAAGTAGGCATTCAGCACCAGGCTCAATTCTTCTAAGCCGGCAGGGCCAGATTGCACCAAGGTTTCAGTCAGACGGGTGAAACCGGAAATATCAATAAACAGGATAGCAGCCGCGCATCGATCGATCCTCGGCTTCGCAATGGGAGTCGGATCTTGCTGTAGTCGCCGCACAATGATCTTGGGGACATAGCTGGCCAGGGCTTCAATCTGTTCGACCACGATGAGTTTCCCTTTGTTGGCACCGATTTCAGTCTTCCATTGTAGCCCTTCCCCCTGAGGGTCAGACTGGCTTACCTTGGGGCCTATGGGGCTGATCCTATTAAAAAGCTGATTTGCGCTTCAATAGCAGAGGCAAGGCAGACATGCCAGCCAATAGGCAGCAGGCTGCGACTAAGGGCCAAGTTTGGCCATGCATGGCTTGATTGCCAGCGACGCCTAGCCAGGTATAAGCCATCACCCCAGGAATAATGCCAATCAAGGTGCCAATTCCATAGGGAAGCCAATGAATTTGTGTTATCCCAAACAAATAATTAATCAGATTAAAGGGCGCAATAGGTGCAAATCTGACTAACAACACAAAACTCCAGGGGTTTTTGTGAATTGCTTGATCAAAGGCATTAAATAATCGCCGTCGTTTGCCTTCTCCTAGCCATCGCTCAATTCTATCGCGAGCCAGATGGCGAACTAGCCAGAAGGCTGCCAGGGCGCCGAGGGTTGCACCAAGCAAAGACCATAAACTTCCCCAAACTAAACCGTATAATAGGCCGCCCACCACTGTTAATACGCCTCCTGGTACCCCAATAATGGTCGCTAGAATATGGAGGCCGACAAAGGCCGTCGATCCCCATAACCCATAGGATTGGACAAGATCGACTAACCTCATCTGATCGAGCAGAATGGGCAGCAATTGCAGTAAGAGGGGCAGCAATACGATCGCCAATAGAGCGACAAGGGCAACAGTCCGACCCGTAACTCTAGCTGTTCCATCGGGCTGAGGGTCTCGAGAAAACTGAGAGGGTCGGAAGTGCTGGCCCATTAGATCGATCTTTGTTCAGTGGGAGCGCTGTTTGTTTCGGGCACTGCATTTGCTAAGGCTTTACGGGCCACCTTAGTGACATAGACCGTCACCAAAGCCGTTGCGATAAAGCCAATAATGCGAATTGCCCAGGTAATGGTGGCATTTGAGGGTTGGTCTCCGGTGCCTAGAGTGGCAATATTCCCCGCCAATGACCCTAAGTAAACATACATCATGGTGCCAGGAATCATGCCCACGGAAGCCAGGAAATAATCTCGCAGGGATACCCCTGTGATCCCCATTCCGTAATTGAGCAGATTAAAGGGAAAAATTGGGGAGAGGCGAGTCAAAAAGACGATTTTGAAGCCCTCCTTGCCTACGGCTCGGTCAATAGCGGCAAATTTATCGTTCCCGGCAATTTTTTGCGAAATCCAACCCCGAGCCAGATAGCGACCCACTAAAAAGGCTAGGGTGGCCCCAATCGTGGCCCCAACAAAGACTAAAATAGAGCCTTGAATCACCCCAAAGACAACGCCTGCGCCCAAGGTTAACAGCGAACCGGGCACAAAGGCGACGGTGGCTACGATGTAAATGCCGATGAATGCGATCGCACCCACAGGCCCCAAAGCCTTAACCCATTCCAGGGCATCTAGCAGGAGTTGTTGTAGGAATTGTTGCAGTTGTTGCAGTAGTTCTAGGGGGATTGAAACCACCGCCCTCCGCAGCCCAAGCTGGAGAAGCTGAAATCACCAAAAAGGCAATAGCTGCCAGCAGAATAGGTTGAAGTCTTTTCCAGCGACGAAAATTCATAGTGACCTTAAGGATTAAACAGCAATATCACAGCAAAGCGCCGCCACAGCTCGATCCAGTCCCAGCCGTACAGCCATAGCAGTAGGGGGCAGTTCTTACCTCATCGATCAAATCAAGACTTCCCGCTGTTAACAGTTTTTTCACCGTTAAGATCTCACCCTTAGGGGTGCGGGCCGGGATATTCTCCATCTGATTGAAATCGCAATCATAAATATTGCCAAGGTAATCTACCGAAAGCTCATTGCGGCACATTAAATGCTCTACAGTGGAAGCATTAAAATGTCCCTCTAAAAACTGGAGGTAGGGCTGTTCTAATTGACGATGTTGCAAATGAAACTTAGTCCGACCAATGGGCAGATTGGTAATCGCAAATAAATGATTAAAGGTAAGGCCAAACTGCTGGGCTAAATGAGTTTTATAGGCTCGCTCTAGGCTGTGCTGATCCGGGGCGAGGGCAAAATCTGTCGTTGTGGGCACCTGGGGATTGTAAACCAGGTCGAGAATGAGCTGAGGGTCAGATCCATAGCCCCACTGATTCAGTTGCTGGAGCGCTTTAATCGAAGCCATAAAAACTCCATCACCGCGCATTTTGTTGACATTTTCTTCTAGGTAACAGGGCAAGGAGCCACGACCCGCAGTTGATGTTGGGCAAAATATTCCGGCAAATCTGTAATCCTGGTTCCAAGAAAATGGTCAGATTAGATCGAACAATCACCTCCTTGCCTTGGGCCCGAGCAGACTCTACCAGAGGCCGAAAGCCATAGTTCATCTCTGGGGCACCGCCCGTCAGATCCACCGTTTCCAGCTGAGGAAATCGATGAATCAGCTCTATCAACTGCTCACAGATTTGGGGGGATAACTCTTCTGTGCGCTGGGGGCTGGCTTCGACATGGCAATGGTGACAAGCCAAATTACACCGTCGCCCCAAATTAATTTGCAGGACAGTGATCGGCCGCTTAGTCAAGGGTGAGCGGAGCCGTTGGGCAAAGGGGGTTAAAGGGGGCATTACAGATAAGGTCATGAGGGCGCGATCTATAACAGTAAGCTGATTCTTGGCGACGGATTAGCAGCAGCCTCCCCCGTCATAATGCCAAGTGGAATCGGTAATCATAATCGCTTGGGGATGGGCCTTCGCTAATTTAGCTGCGGTCTTATCGCAGACGGCTAGGGGTAACCCTAGACTCAAAATATGTCCAGCTTGGTCATCGAAATGTTGATCAGGCCCCGTATAAACTGCCATTTTGCCGGTGAAGACGCAGGCACCATCATCGGGAATATCTACTTTGAAGGAGACCGAATCTAGGCTCTCTAGCAACAGATGCTCCTGGAGCTGATAGTTGTGTTGATCGAGCACACGGTAAGGGCGTCGAGCTCTAATTTCAACTTGGCCAATCCCGCCTTAATAATGCGTTGAATATATTGCTCGTAGGTTAAGGCTCCTGAAAGGCACATGGCCCGCAACCGCTCATCTTGCTGCAAATGCTCAGGGATCGGTCGCGTGGCGATGGGATCACTCATCACCAACCGTCCCCCTGGCTTGAGGACTCGAAAGGTTTCTTGCAACGCCCGAGATAAGTCCGCTGGCTCAAAGATATTAAATAGGCAATTTTGAGCTACAAGATCCACGGAGCCATCGGCAACGGGTAAGGCAAAGGCATCCCCCTCCTTGAGGGTGACAAAGCTTGGATCAAACCATGGGTTTTCTTGGGCCCCAAGGGCTAGGTTGCGCGCTGCCGCCTCCCGCATTGCCCCTACGGGATCGACGGCGATCACGGCTCCAGCTCGACGAGAGAAATAAGCAAATTGCAGGGCTTCTAAGCCACCACCTACACCCACATAAAGCACCGTGGGCTGAGCA
Source organism: Acaryochloridaceae cyanobacterium SU_2_1 (assembly GCA_012030735.1). Lineage (GTDB taxonomy): Bacteria > Cyanobacteriota > Cyanobacteriia > Thermosynechococcales > Thermosynechococcaceae > Acaryochloris. The sequence goes on along the minus strand of JAAUUW010000104.1, from coordinate 949 downwards.
GATAATTCAGTGGGATGAACCGTTGTACCACAGCCATAGTTCATCTCTTGCATGGCGGCAGGAACGACTAGGCCAGGTAGTTGTAAGGCAGTACTTTGGACACAACATAGCCCTACCTCTGGGGTTTGGGCAACTTGACTATAAAACTCTGCTGCTGATTTCAAATAGGTCATAGGGTCCCAACAGTTCTGTTGTAATGAATGGTCATTCATGGCAACTATGCCATGTTTATCTGCTTTTTGCAGCTCTTGCCTTCTCCCAGTGTCTTCGAACTGATGAGTGAGTTCTAGACTCTATTAGAAGTGAGGGTGCTGAGTTTTTCCTGAGAAAGAGCCGACCGCAAGTTAAAAGACTGGTGACAGGAAATTAATTTTGGATCCTATGGGTTTAGACGTCTAGGCCTTTTTCGCAAACTAACGATGAGAAGTTGCCTCCAAAGGAAGTATCAATGACTACATACTTATAGAAACTTTGTCTCTACAAATACGAAATTATTCATTTTAGTAATCTGCTGAGCTTCCTGTTTATGCGGTTATTGTATGAATAAGAAACTGATCTCAAAAATAATTTTCTTGCTAAGGGAAGAGTTGTAGAGTTCGCCTTTCTGTGGGGACCAATAGAGATGTAGATATCTATGGGAGGGATATCTCTGGCATTGTCAAGCTATTTTTGTTGACTGTCTGGGTCGATGATTGGTTCAATCTGAAATCATTCTGCTTAAGGTTTGTTGGTATTGCCGCTATCCCTTCAGCTATTGAACCTTAGCAGAGATGATCCTTGAGGGAAGGGTGAGGGTAGCCGCAGCATCATTCATGGTTGGATACTCAAATATTTGCCTGAACTGGACAAGCATGTTTTCCGGTATCTTAGGTATCTTAAGCCCAATGGCACTGACTTAAGAAGGTAGAAAAGGGCTGTAAGGCTTGATAGATATAGAATCAAGACCTTA
>JAAUUW010000103.1 GCA_012030735.1 Acaryochloridaceae cyanobacterium SU_2_1 | reverse complement strand
AGCAGTACAAAGTGCTTGCCAAAAGTCTAGATACTGCTGGCGATTCATGGGGCAATTGAGATAGCCGCAGCACCGCGATCATACCGAGATGCCAGAAAGGCAATCTCTCGGTTAATGGAGTCTCCGACGACAATCGGGCTAGCGGCATCAAAAAAGCTGAGGTACTCTTGTCCCGTCAACCGATGCAAACTTTCGGCTAAGGCCGCGCTTGTCAGCGGGCCGGTGGCTAGCACCACAATCCCCTCCCGTGGCAAAGCCGGGACCTCGCCACGGCGCAGCTCAATGAGAGGGTGGGCTGCCAAGGTCTGGGTTAAGTCTTGGCTAAATACTGCCCGATCAACGGCTAAGGCTCCGCCAGCAGGCACCTGATGGTGATCGGCCTTGGCCAAAATAATTGAACCCAACAGACGCAACTCAGCATGGAGTAACCCCGCAGCGCGATCGCTAGCCAGCGCGCCAAAGGAGTTGCTACAGACTAATTCAGCTAACTGATCTGTATGATGAGCCGGACTAGTCCCTTGCCCAGATTGCCTTTGCCCCGCTACACTCCCTTGCTCCAGATCCCGCATCTCGTGCAACACCACAGGCCAGCCCGCCTGGGCAATCTGCCAAGCTGCCTCTGTACCAGCCAAGCCCCCACCAATGACCTGAATCGGTTGTTGCCCCATAAAATCAATCCGCCATGAACCTTGATATCCTTAGCATAGTTCCTTGAATCAAGGAAGATGGGCTACACAAGAAAGATAGATTACCGGCTGACAACCCAGCCAAAGTTTCTAAGCGCAAATTAGAGGCTGGCATTGGCTCGACAAGACCGTCGCGCATTGGCAAATTGCGGATCTTGCCAAGAGAAATCAAAATGGCTCACGGTCTCAATTCCGGGTGCAACCTGACGGATGGCTGCCATTTGCTGTTCTAAGGAAGGCCGATTGCGAAAGGAGCGGCCCCATTGCCCAGCGATGACAGGTTTGATTTGAGATTGAGAACGCGCCTCTTGCAACACGCGTTGCACCTTATCGACAATACAACTGGTATTCCCACAAATGCCATAGGACATCGCATGCCATTCCAAATTCTGGGGAAATCGATGCCAAGGTTGCATTCGAGAATCATAGCCTTGGCCCACTTCCCGATTCGCTTCGGGAAAAAAGACAGCCCCGGCAGGAATGCCTTGGCGGAGCACTGGCGTGGTCACATAGGCTAAATAATCAACAATCCCTTGATAGGCATGGGCAATACTCAGCAGCCATAGATCCCTTTGCAGTCGAGGCAGACGGACCTCGACAGGAGGCAAGGGCCCAGCAGGAACCTGACGGCCCTGCCAAAGCACAGCCCCTTCATTGCGATATAAGGTATCTGCTGACTTGAGATCAGCAAGGGTCACAAGCCTTGTTGTAGATACCGCTGTAAAATCATCGTCCCCTTTTGGTTGAGGGCGCGGTTCAGAAAGGCTTGCTGGGCCGCACGGCTAAAAATCCATAGATCGGTGCTGCGGCTAGCCACGGAGGCAGCACCGGTCTGGCGTGGATAGCGAATATAGTCAAAGAGCACCCCATCAGGACGACGCTGCAGGACCGCTTGTAGCATCCGACCGTAGTCTTGACGGACCACCGGATCATAGGGATCTACAAAGACCTGATCAATATCGCCATTGTCTAAATTGACATTAGGATCCGTAGAGTCAATGAGATTTAAACTCGTTTTTCCCTCGCCATTGCGGGCCAGACTCAACTGGCGATCGGGTCGCTCACCATAGCGTCGGCCAAAATTGAGGCTAAACATCCAGGCATAGACTTTCATGCCCCGTTGTTGACCCTTTTGAATGGTTTCTGCCAATAGATCCCGGTTCGCAAAGGCAGGGTTTTTAACGACGGGGGACCAAGGTGTCGGTATATTGTTGGCGGGCAAGAGCACTTGTGAGTTGTAGAACACCTCAACATAGACCTGGTTATAGCCCTGGCTGGCGATTCGATCTAAAAGCGCATCTAAGACCCCTGGACTAAGATCGCATTCATAGAGACGTAACCAAATGGCCTGGTTGCGGGGCCAGTTTTGGGCGCGGCATTGTTGCAGTTGGCGAGCATCCTCAGCGATCCGCTGTTCATAAGCGCGCTGGCTGGCAAGATCTCCCTTAACAGCAGCCTTCAATAAATTTAGCTTCTGACTCGCAGAGGTCTCTGAGGTTTGGCAATAGCCTGGAACCTGAGCATTAGCAGGTAAGGGCGCTAAACTGAGGCCCAGCAGTGAGGCCAAAACACTAGAGGTAAGGGTGAAGGGAGCAAGGGCAACAGGAAACCAGTGGAAACGCTTAAGCATAGGAAAATAGAGCGAGTCAGAGAAAAAAGAACAGGAAGAAAATTAGAGGAAATTGCCCAAAAAGTAGAAATAACTGTCCGTTTCACCTCGGCAAATCTATCTTATCAGCGATCGCAAAGGTGACAGTGGACTTCCCTTGACGCGGGCAGCCTTGGATGGGTTCCAAGGCTGAAGCCCCATAGAGTGATCAAAGGATATCGATAGGCAGAGGCAAAAGATAAAGGCAAAGTAGGCTAGCTTTACTTTAGACAAAGGCTCCTAGAGAGGCCCGAGCCACCTGACAATCCAGGTTAATTTGGGCGACTAAGGCATCTAAGGAGGCAAATTTCTGTTCAGGTCGCAGAAAATCTTGGAGCTGAACGGTGAGGGTCTGTCCGTACAAGTCGCCGGACCAATCGAGGAGGTGAACTTCTAAACTGGGCTGCTCTCCTAAGACCGTAGGACGACAGCCCCAATTCATGACCCCCAATTGAGGTTTAGAGAATTCTTGACCTAGGAGGGTGACGCTATAAACACCATGACGGGGTAAAAATTTATCAGCATCAACTTGGAGGTTGGCAGTGGGGAACCCTAGTTTGCGTCCGAGCTGCTGACCCTGGATGACCTGACCAGAAAGGGTATAGGCTCGACCAAGCATTTGCTGCACTTGGGGCAAGTTGCCTTGAGTTAGGGCGATGCGAATAGCTGAGCTGCTGATGGTTTGGGCTGCGGTCCTTTTTTGAGGGGTGACGGTGACGGGGATCTGGTGGGCCTGTGCGATCGCGACCAAATCTGCCACAGTTCCCGTCCGCTGATAGCCAAAACAAAAATTAAAGCCCACACTAATCTGTTGGGGGGCAAGCTGTTGAATCAAAATATCTTCCACAAAAGCTTGGGGGCTTAACTGAGCCAACGCCTGATCAAAGGGCAACAAGACGAGCTGATCTACCCCTAGGGCCTCTAACAGCAAAGTCTTTTCCGAAAGGGGGGGTCAAGAGGGGCTGATGTTCACCGGAAAAAAAACGCCTGTGGGTGCGGATCAAAAGCAACCACCGTCACATAGGCATCCCCTTGAGCCTGGCCAGGGGGACGTAAGGACTCAATCACTTGGCGATGTCCCTGGTGGACACCATCAAAGTTGCCGAGGGCAACCACCGTTGGCATTAAAACTGACGCTAGTGACGAAGTAACCCACACAGCTAAAATCCTGACATAGTTTTGTCGACAATCACTCATTCAAGGTGGAAATATTAGGCAGAAATTCTGGCGCTTGGATCACAGGCTGATGATCGGGCTTTAGGGTAATGCTGAGACCCTCTTGAGCAACAATCGTTTGCGGATAGGCCCGCTGGGCTTCCGCTCCTATACCATCTAGAAATAGATCATCATGGAGAGGATCATGGTGGAACAAAACCAATTGACCCACCTCAGCCGCTTGGGCAATTTTGACCGCTTCTTGCCACGTGGAATGCCCCCAACCCACCTTACTCGACTGTTGGTCGTGATACTCAGCATCGGTATAAGTGGCATCATAAATCAACACATCAGCCTGGTTTGCCAAGGCCAAAACATGCGGATCTAAGGCCCCCAAAACATGTTCAGTATCACTGATATAGCTCACCGATAACCCCTGCCAAGTCAAGCGATAACCGAGGGAACCACCGGGGTGATTTAAAGAGGTATTCTGCACCGTCATCTCACCAATTTCGACAACTTGACCCATCTGCAAATCATGAAAATCAAGGGTGCTGCCCATCAATTGCAGCGGCACCGGAAAGTTAGGATGCAACATCTGATCCCTCAACTGGGTCTCGATGGTTTTGCCATCAGGTGTCGGCCTTCCATAAATATGGAAGTGATTGCCAGCGATAAAGGCCGGTGCAAAAAAGGAAATCCTTGAATATGATCCCAATGGGCATGGGAGAAAAATAAATGTGCTTCTACGGGTGACTCTTGGAGTAAACTTTGTCCCAATACCCTGAGGCCAGTTCCCCCATCAAAAATTATCTGATCAGAGCCAGCCTGCACCTGAACGCAGGGAGTATTACCCCCATACCGGACAGTATGAATGCCTGGGCAAGCAATACTACCCCTAACGCCCCAGAAACGAATGATTAGCTCTACCTGCATAGAAAAATAGATGCCAACGGACTCGGTCAGTTGATATTGGTCCAATCCTAGCGAAGTCAAATAATGCTCCGTGCTGAGAATCTTAGCCTAAGGCTGGCCCTTTAGGGAGCTAAATCGCCACAAGACTCCAATTTCAACGGTCCTAACCAAGTGGCTAAGCTCTCAAGGGTTTGATGCGCTGTTAGGTTGTAATGCAAGGGTGTCAAGGTAATCAAGTTTTGGCGAATGGCCTGTACATCTGTTATCAGTTGAGGGTTTCCAGCATCAAGGGTTAACTCATCAACCTCTTCCATCACTTCTCCTGCCAGCCAATAGTAGGTCTTACCCCTTGGATCGATGCGCTTCTCAAACATATCGTGATATCGACGAATGCCTTGGCGGGTCATGACCACCCCTTTAATTTGCGCCATCGGAAGGGCAGGAACATTCACGTTCAGCAATAGGGTCTGGGAAAAGGGATGGGCCATTAAATGATCCAATAACCTCTTCGCAAACTGAGCAGCGGGTTGAAAGTTTTGCTGGGAAAAGCTGGTAAGACTGAGGGCAATACTGGTGGTCCCTTCAATCACCCCCTCCATGGCAGCAGAAACAGTTCCCGAATAGAGGATATCCGTGCCGAGGTTTGAGCCTTGATTAATCCCCGATAATACATAGTCTGGTGGACTCTCTAAGAGCGCCCCAAAGGCTAACTTAATACAATCTGAGGGCGTCCCTGAGCAAGCCCAAGCGCGGACCCGAGGATCAAATAAGCTGTCCACCTGCTCTGCTCGAATGGGTTGGTGAATGGTCAGGCCATGCCCCGTTGCCGATCGCTCCCGATCGGGACAGACGACCGTTACCTCATGCCCTGCTGCTGCTAAGGTATTGGCTAGGGCTTGAATGCCCGCTGCAAAAATACCATCATCATTACCGACAAGTAGTTTCATGGTGGGTTAATCGATCCAGTAAGAGTTGCAATTAGAGAGACTCATCGGCCAGGGCTAATGCTTTGAGATTAATCAAATTTGGGTTAGGTTCTGGCCCTTTAGAGGCCGGAAAGTAGCCCAAGACAAGCGCAGCATAAGCATACAAGGGATCTGCAGGCTAGCTTTTGATACTCCCCCGCTGAGGGAACAGTCCATATTATGGCAACAGAATTATCCTTAATTGTCGATATGGTAGCCGTTTTAGCGGCAGCGGCTGGGGGTGGTTACCTTGCCCATCGTTTTAAGCAGCCAGCCCTATTAGGCTATTTGCTGGCGGGGTTGGCTGTCGGCCCTGCGGGTCTCAAATGGGTGCAAGCGGAGGGGGTAATTAACCTCTTTGCTGAGATTGGTGTGGTCTTACTGCTCTTTGCCTTGGGAGTAGAGTTTTCCTTGGGTAATCTCTTAAAGGTGCGTCGCATCGCCATCGGTGGCGGTAGTTTGCAGGTGGTGCTGACGACCTTGCTGGGGGGTGGCTTGGCCTATCTGACGGGCTGGGTGAATAGCTGGCCCCAGGCAATTTTTTTGGGCACTGTTTTGTCCTTATCCTCTACGGCGGTGGTGCTCAAAAGTCTGCTAGAGCGCAATGAAATGCAGACAGTCCATGGCCAGGTAATGTTGGGGATTTTGATTGTTCAAGATATCAGCCTGGGGTTTATGTTGGCAATTTTGCCGATCATGACTCAATCCTCGGCCATGATTGGTCAGGCTTTACTGATGGCGCTATTGAAGATTTTGTTGTTTTTTGGCCTCGCTCTGATGGTCGGGCTGCGCCTGGTGCCACCTTTGATGAAAAAAATTGCCCAAACGGGTTCTCAGGAGCTGTTTGTGCTTAGTGTGGTGGCCCTTTGCATGGGGGTTGCCTTAGCCACTGCATTGATGGGTTTGGGCATTGAGATGGGTGCCTTTGTGGCTGGATTGATGGTTTCCCAGGTGGAATATGCTGATCATGCGCTGCATAGTATTTTACCGATGCGGGATGTCTTTGCTACTCTGTTCTTCGCCTCGATTGGCATGTTGATTAATCCCCTCTTTTTGGTTCAGAATATCTGGATCTTGCTGGGTCTTGTTACCTTGGTGATGTTGGGTAAGGCCCTGATTGTGACGGGGTTGGTCAGTCTATTTGGCTATGGGCCGAAAACAGCTTTGACGGTTGGTTTGGGGATTAATCAGATTGGTGAGTTTTCCTTTGTCTTGACTGGGGTTGCTGCGGATCTGGGCTTATTTTCTCAGTCTCTCTATGATTTGATGGTGGGAACCACGGCAATTACGCTGGTCTTAACGCCCTTGGTGTTGAGGTTATCCCCTGGATGGTTGCGGCTGATGGAAAAGATGCCGATGGTGGGTCGTTGGTTGAGGTATGGACAGAGGGCGAAGGAGGTTGCTATCCCCGATGCCTTGGCAGGACATTCTGTGGTAGCAGGTTATGGACGGGTGGGCCAGACTTTGGTGCAAATGTTGCGATCGCAAGGTCATTCGGTCTTGGTGATTGAGAATAATGAGGCGACGTTGCAAACCCTACGAGACCAAAAACTGCCCTATCTCTATGGGGATGCTTCCAGTGAGTTGGTATTGCGCAAGTCTAAGCTAGATCGGGCCAGGGGATTAGCGATTGCCTTGCCTGATCCGATGGCCACCCGACTGACCCTCAAACGGGCGCTCACTCTGGTGCCCGAACTGGACGTAACTGTCAGGGCCCATGCCATTCAAGAAATTGACGTCCTCTATCAACTCGGGGCTAAGGAGGTGGTGCAGCCCGAATTTGAAGCCTCCTTAGAAATGGGCATCCATGTTCTGTTGAATTTAGGAGATCCTCTCCATCAAGTCCAAGAGATTGCCAATACCTATCGGGCCGGACATTATCGTGATATTTTGCCTGCTCAACTGAGCGATCGCACCAGTCCTGAGCTAGATTTGCTCGGGCCAGACCTGCTCGGTAAATGGTATAGCCTTGATGCCGCCTCACCCTTCATCCATATCAGCTTGGCTCAAGCAAATATTCGCCAACGGACAGGTGCAACCATTATGGCCATTCAACGCAAAGCGCAGCTCTATCGATATCCTGAGGCTCAAACGATGCTAGAAATTGGCGATCGCATCTTACTCGTCGGCACCTCCCAAGAACATAGCAAATTTGAAGCCCTCGCCTCCCAGCCTAGCTTTCGAGATCCCTAACCCGTAGGGTTGCGTCCCCTTCAACCGATCTAGAAAGAACTTGGCCTGATAGAATTGACTCGCCCAAACTCAGTTGAGAGGTTTATGTCTTTTTTGCTCTCCGCCTTATTATTGGCTCAATCCACCCCCATTGCCACTGCATCAGAACTGGTTATGCCCCAAGAGGTACGGCCATTACCGGGCCAGCTAGATCAATTTCCGGTGCTGCATAGCAATAGTCCAGAGATTGTCAAAACAGCAGGCATCCTCGTATCCACCCTTACCCCCGAGGGCAAGAATTTTCCCCAAGCCCATCTCAACTATCCCTTGTCTGGCCGCTTTGACCTATTTGCCCATCATGTCACCCGCCAAGATTCCAACCAAGGCATTCGCCCCCTATATTTTGGTGTCATGCTCCATAATCCAGGTGATCACCCTGTCAAAGTCTTGGTCTTGCAAGCCAATAGCTATCTCAGCCAGGCCGATGCTCCCTTTATTCCCTTACCTGCCTTTAAAAACAATACTCAGGGGACCGTCTTCTCCGGCCCTGGCAGTCGTACCGCCGGGGATGTGCTGCGCCGCGAACGCCAATCGGGATGGTCCACCAATTTGATCATTCCCCCTGGCGAGCAGAAAATGCTCTTAAATTTGCCCATGCCCGCCAGCAACAGCCGCACCACCTGGATGCGACTGTGGACCAACGGCCCAGTTCAAGCCGCCGTCATGACCCAACATGCCCGCTCACCCGAAAAATGGAAAATTCAAGCCCCCCTCTTGAGCGATTGGCAAGCGGTGCTGGAGAATGGTGATCTCGTTCAACCGCGCGATCAGCCTCCCTCTGAGCCGACCTCAACGGCAGCTCAATTTTTCTATGGCCGAGTCGCTGGCATCTCCAAGGGCTCAGAATGGAAAGCAACACTAACAGATTCAACCGATTCTGATGCGTTAGAAATTCCTAAGCCGGGTCATGGGATCTCCTATGTGATCAACTCCCTCGACCGCGGCACCCTAGGCACAGGCCAAATTCAAAGCGCCCCCATGCTAGTGCGCTATGAGGACACAGCCTACCGCTCTCATGGCAATTATGGTCTCAGGTATAACCTCGACTTGCCCTTAAAAAACACCTCAGATCAAACCCAAATCGTCGCCCTATCTCTACAAACACCCATCAAAGAAGATCAACTCAGCCAGAGTGGCTTGAGATTCTTGAGAGCGCCCACCGGTCCTGTCTTCTTTCGGGGCACGATCAGACTCAGCTACACCGACGCGACAGGGCAGCAACAAAAACGCTATTTTCACTTAGTACAAAATCGAGGTCAGCGGGGTAAAGCCTTGCTATCACTACCTCTGCTGCCAAAACAGCAGCAACGAGTCAATGTTGAATTCCTCTATCCCCCCGATTCCACTCCCCCTCAAGTGCTGAGTATCCAGACCCTTTCTAATACGACCGCCGCCAGTAAATAATTCCAGATATATTTTGAACCTGAAATTTTGTTCATGAAATAGCGATAGGAAAATCAAATCCTCATTCATGCGTATTAACCTCTAATATTTCCGACAACTAAAGACAAGGAAAATTTAATTAGTGTCATAACGACAAAAGTCTGAACTTTTGGGAAATGCACAAATTCTTTAGTGAAATATTAAAAGGAATAAGCATGACCGCTCATCAACACGATTATCATGAACGAAAAAATCAAGCCAGAGAGATTCGTGATTGCACTCGCGATCAGGCCACGGAGAATTTCTCGACAGACCAACCCAACACTAACGGTGATGAAGAAACATACGAGCAACTTGGATATCCAGGCTTTGCCTCTTTCTCTAAAGCGTTAGAACATAATGACAACGGTCTAGTCAGAAAACTTTCCTTTGCATCGCTGATCGCCGCTATTCAGGCAGGCACTCAAGAGGCCTTCAATCAAGTTTCACTGGGAGGCGGTGGTCGACCAAACACTCGGAAACTTGTTAATCCTCTCAATGCTTATTCGTTCCAATTGATTGGCAACGACTCTAACGGCGCCAGAATGGCTGCAGCCCCAGCATTCTCTAGCCGCAACACAGCGATAGATATGGCTGAGCGCTATTGGATGGCCCTCTGCCGAGATGTTCCCTTCAATGAGTATTTTAGTAGCCCCATCATTGCTGAGGCCTGTGACGACTTAAACTGTATTGGCTTTGAGCAAGCGTTTGGGTTTGAATGCACACCTCAAACTATCTTTCGTGGACCCTATGAAGGATGTGCGGTTGGCCCCCATGTTTCTCAATTTTTACTACAAGACTTCATTTTTGGTAATCAGCCCATCCAACAGCGACAGCGTTATCCCCGAGAGAACCTAGACTATCTCACTGATTTTGAAAGTTGGTTTCGGGTCAATAATGGCACTGTTGATCCCTCGAACTCCGATGTCCTTGATGGGGACCGTCGCATCATCTCTCTTCGAGATGGAGGTCAATGGGTTCACATCGACTTCCCCCACCAAGCTGGCCTATGGTCTAGCATCATTTTGTTAGGACTTGGCGCTAGCGTGAGCAACGCCAGTCCCTATGTGAATAGGTCGATTAAAACCTCGGTACCCTTTGGTAGCTTGGGAGGGCCTGATGTCACGATTCAACCCGCTTTGGCTGGGGTTTATGCCCTTAAACATGCATGGTTCCAAAAATGGTGTGTTCATCGCCGTCTGCGACCCGAAGCCTATGCTCATCGTCTTGAACTGTTCCGTCGAGGGTTGTTAGGGACGTCTCCTCAAGACCCACTCAACAACGACTTGTTTAACCAGCTCTTTGGCGAAGGTGCTCAAGTATGGCGGGAGTCCAAGGTTTTGGAACGCATCTTGGCGCATAACAAGGTGCAAAACCAGAGCAACTACCGTACCGATCCTGAGGGTAGCTGGTTACTTCCCATGGCCTTCCCTGAGGGCTCGCCCACCCATCCAGCCTACCCTGGTGGCCATTCAGCTTTTGGTGCCGCATCCGCAACCGCTGTTAAAGCGTTATTCGAAGATGGTCCCTTTCCCAATCCAGTCATTCCCACTGCTGATGGTCAGGGTTTAATGCCTTATACCGGCCCTGCTTTGACCATTCATGGTGAGTTGAACAAGCTGATTGCGAATATTACCCTTTTCCGCGACGGTGCAGGAATGCACTGGCGCACGGATGGAACATCCACTAGTCAAAACACACCATACGGCCAAGGAATCGAAACGGGTGGAAATTTGCTGGGCGAGAGACTAGCCATTAGTATGCTTCGAGACAATAAAAAACCTATCGAGAAGAACTAGGCACCTTTGAATTCCGAGGACTCAGCGGTGACACTGTTTGCATCTAGCTGAAGATTCTAGTCCCCTGGGTGAACTCAGGGGACTAGTACAGCTTGGCTTAAGTCCATCAACTATTTAAGCGGTTAAGGGCTTGCCCTTATAAGTCCATTGAAAAGGCTTTGCCATCGTACGGTTGAAGTATTCGATAAACCCCAGAATACGGGTTCT
>JAAUUW010000102.1 GCA_012030735.1 Acaryochloridaceae cyanobacterium SU_2_1 | reverse complement strand
GTTTCTCTAAATCTGCTTTCTCAGACTCACTCAGATTCAGGGGCGCTGCTATCAGGGGTGACATCGCTTTAAAGTCTCGAACCTTGTACCTCTATATAGTAGATAGATTTACGCCAAGATGTACTAGGGTCAACCCATTATTAAAGCGCAAGGAGTTGGTGATATCCAGTTGGGAAATATCCCCCTCCTCTTTATTGGCCAAAGGATTAGCCTGGGGAGGCAGCTTGAGCAAGTCTGCTGGATCGGTGGATCCAGGAGGAAACGTAACAAAACCAATGTTGTCGCGGATGCCACCACCATTTTTAATCGAGATCTGCACAGCACCGTCAATGGATTGGCCAATCGCTAAATTCGCATCGGCACTCAAGTTGCCAAAATTTGTTTCCTGGGTGCGCACATCGTTGCGACTGCCATTTAGAAAGACATCAGTATGTCCAAAAATTGCCCCATCTTGAGCTGCCACCACGGTTTTGAGCTGATCCACAATCGCTTGCACCTCTGGATCAACAAGCGTTTGCGCCCCTAGGGCCGCGACTCCGGCCTCATCGGTGGCATAGGCTCCGCTCACCTCGGGGTTGTAGCTACTGGGCAGCAGATTGCCATCGGCATCAAACTCAATCACCAACCGACCCACATACTGGTAGTTACCATCGGTGTTGACAAGGGCGATCGTCTTGCCATCCTTGTCGGTGGTAAAGAAGGGATAATCGCCTTGCTGGGTATCTCCGGACCGCAGGATGTCAGTACTGTCAGCCAATAGGGTGTTTGACCCACCCGCTACAATGATGTCTACATTCTGGAGGCGAGTGGCAAGCTCTTTTTCAATGGCAATCTGCTGCATATGAGAGAGCAAAATCACCTTATTGATGTCAGGATTGGCAGCTAACAGAGCATCAACATCTGCCTGAATCTCCGCGGCCAAGGCATCTAACTCTGCTGACGTGGGGCTACCCCCAAAGGGAGTGGGGCTAATTCCCACTGTCCCAGGGCTAGAAATAGAACCCAGGGTCGGCGTGGTGGCCCCCACCACCCCAATACGTTCACCATTGACCGTAATCACGCTGCTAGCAGCAATTTTGCCAGGAATCGTGCTGGCTTCTTGACCCGCTGCGGTGACTAGGGGGGCCAAGCTGGCATCGGTAGCAAAGTTAAGATTGCCACTTAAATAGGGGAAGGCCGCGCCAGGATAGGCAGGGGTTGTGGCGTTAGCTAGAGCAGGCTGGAGCAGATTGGCGACCAAACTGGTGCCTAGATCAAACTCGTGATTGCCAAAGCTAATGGCCTGCACCCCTAATTCGCTCTGAATCAGAATATCAGCCCGTCCTGGGCCACCAAAAGGTTGGCTGCTGGCGTTGAGAAAGGCACCTGGAATATAGGCATCCCCAGAGGAAAGCACGAGGGTATTGGCAAAATCCACTTGGCCGTCACTATTGGCATCTTGATTTTTGAGGGCAGCGAGGACAGCGGAGAAGCGCGGAGCATCGTCTAAGGCAGGAATCCCCGCTTCTTGATCAGAAAAATGCAGTAGTTGCAGGGTGAAGGCGGCGACAGGGGGTGGGGCGATCGCAAAATTTGTCGAATTGGGAACCGTGGTAGCATAATTGCCATTGACGGTATCCACTGACCAATTACTGAGGGTATTCACCAGGGTTCTGTAACCGGCAAAATTGGCCTGTTCAGTGCGCGAGCCAATGTATTCGCCATAGTCAGCACTACTATTGAGCAGGATGGCGTCGGTGCCAATTGTTAGACCGGCAGCAGTTAAATCACTAGTTCCTTGAGTGTTAGTATCATTGGATATCCCAGCCAAAAAGGCCACCGGCTCGGTTGGACTATTGCCCAGATAGGCATATAGAGTCTCAGATGTGGCGCTCAGGCCAATGTTAGTATTACCAGGTACAGTAACTTGGCTAACGGTGCCAATCGATGCAACCCTGCTAGGGCTATCGATGGCGCTAAATCGAATGACGGTACCCGCAGGAATCGTGCTCGTGCCTGAGTTCCATACAAAGTATGATTCACCACTATTAAAGCTGGATAGGCTGGTAGCTTCATTATCAGTGAAATAAATCGTGGTGTTGGGGTCAATATCGGCAAAGGTGGCAATTGTCCAGCCATCTTCGTCGGCATTGAAAGCGGTAAAAGCAAGGTCACCGTTGGTCAAAGTTGCCATGAAATCGTCCTGCTAGTCTAGTAAATTCTGGGTAAGTTGTTTCAAGGCTAATGATGGGTAGCGATGGTCAATTAGCAAACCGATGCACCAAGGGAAACAATAGACGAGCCAATATTAGATAATAGTCATAAAAACTTATTGCTATTTTGAGTTAACTTGAGCACAAAAATATAACCGAACTTGCAGATACAGCTCTAGATAAAATAAGTTTTTAAAAATATCTATTATTGAATTAGTTTATGTTTAAAAAATGCTACGACAATCCTAAGCAACTAATCTATTTCCAGACTTTTAGTCATCGAAAATAGCAATAAACATGAGCTTCCGAGGGTACAGTTCACCCTGTTTCTGTCTGTCAGGATTGTCATAGCGACGGAGCGAGAAAAAGTGTCCCACTGAACTTGTTAACCAAAAATTTGATTGGCTAAGGTGGAAACGAAGTCAGAGGTTTTCCGACTTCAGTTCAGAATAGATAGTATCAGAATCCAATAAACGATACTCGAAGGAATGATTAAGGAAAGGTATTCTTGAGTTTAAGGTTAGATTATGCCTCTATGATTCATTGGTTTGGCATCTCTGAGCCCAAGCAAGCATCCAAGACTATATGGGATAAGTCACAGCCATTAGGTAGAGCCTGTTGGGAAGATAGCTCTACAAGATCTAGAACAATCGCATAGAATCAAGGACTGGCGGAGCATGACCCATACTAGGCAAACACTCAAATAGAGTATGGATTAAAAACAGGCAATTGGTGACTTATTTTCCCAAGAAATAAGCCACCAATTGCTCAAAACTTGTAGTCTACTGCTTCTCAATCAAGTCAATCTATTCAACAATTTTTGCAAGAACAAGTGATAATTTTATTTAGTTCTTAGGCTTAGAGTAGGTGCAGGTAACCCTTGGTAATTTGCTTTGAGTTCTGAACGAAAATTAAACTGTACAGCCAAGATTGAAGAGGTAACAGTTGGTAGAATGCCAGCCAGTAGAATGACATATAATAATTCCACCTGAGAAAATCCTTGTTGTCTATGGCTATTTTTTGACAAATACCAGTGTTGAGAAGCTTTGATGCTCATTTCATGATCTCCGCATTGAATTTTAATAAAAATCTAGGAAAGATATTTTGCAATGGTGGCTTGTCTTTCTTTGTAGAAGCGAAATAAAAATAAACTCAAAAGAATAGTAGAAAGCAAGAGAGCTATCGGCGTCACAAAGGTCCAATGATTCGACATTTTATCGACAATATGCCAAGGCAATAAAAATATAATTAAATAAGTTAGTTTGTGAATTTTTTTCCAATTTTTCTTAAAGGCTTTAACGGATTCATCACTTGATGTTGCTGCTAAGATTGTCATAATTACCATCATTGTTAAGCCTTGAAAATAATGAATATAAGTTGATGACTCTAATAAGTTTATATTTTCTTTAATGAATTGCAAGGCACCATGATTAAGCGCTAGCATAAAAGCAGCAACACCCAGAAATCGACGATGTTTCAGTAATGCAATTAGGACAGTATTCTTTTTGGCACTGGGTAATATAACCTTCAAAATTCCTGGAATGAGTGAAAGAATATAGCTCATTACAGAGAGCAAACCTAGAATATTTGAAAAATAAGTTGGCACGGTAATCGTTGCTATACCTAAAGCCATTACATAGATACCAGCAAAGATTTTCAGATAAAATAGTACTTGTTGGCGCATGAGTAAAGCCTCTTGTTTTTATCTGATTGAAAAGAAAAAAGCTGACTAGCACTTTTCGACTAAAGTCAGCTTATGGCGTAGTTTCTACGCTCTGGGCTTGATATGTATGATTGATTTCTGTTGTTTGCTTTTGAAGTAGATATTTTTATCCTTAGTTCAAAAGCAGATTTAGTTAAATTACTTTGGAATCTGACATTTAATCTCTCTGCTGACTTAGGGCTTAGTGACAGGTGAGATGAGTATGCGATCGCTAAGGGTCATCCGACCAACAGCCACTACTTTTCCTTGCCTACCTTGATGAAAATCAATTGAAATTTCTCCCCAGCCACTACCTCTTAATATTTTCAAGAGACACCGTTCCACATAAACATAAGGTGCTGTTTTAGTTTCATTGTCTATCGATTTTCGTTGCAATAGGTATTGATCTAAACTATCTTCTGTAATTTTGAACGCTTTTACGAGAGATCCGCAAATACCAATCTTAAACTCCTTCTTGTTATCACTTGTTGATTGTTTTGCGCAAAACAATAGCAGCTTTCCTTCTCTATGCTCAAGATAGATTTCAATTGTCTCTTGCAGCATGATCAATACATCCATCAAAGGATTTTCATGGTGAGAGACAGAACTAATATTAGAGGGTCGAGATAGCATGTAATGCTTTTTCAGGGCTGCATCTTTACATCTATCATTCTTTCTTGTGTAAGTTATGCAGACACCAAAAATAGGCTTATTTCTTGGGAAAATGTATTAGCGTACTCAACAAAAAATTAAAGTTGATATTATAGGTCTACTTTTTTCGAGATCAGGTCAATTCAGGTCTGCTTGGTTAGGCACCATTTCCTGAACCTGACTCTAAATTGCTAGGGGTAGAGACGCGATCAGCCACAGGCCAGACTGACCCTTTAAAGCGAACCTTAGCTTCCTTAAAGGCTTGGTTCATGGTCTGTTGAATTTTTTGCGGATCAGGTTTTTTACCGCCTAGCAAATCACCAAAATAGACGCAGGCCCCTTCGCCCAAAGCCCAGGTATAGGCTGCTGCCCAAGAGGCTGCTACGACGCTGCCAAGGCCAGGGATAAATTTAATCAATTCACGGCCAATGACTTGCGCAAGAAATCCGCCGGCAATGGCACTTAAAACACCGCCTGCCTGGGAAAAATTGAGAGTTTGGCCATATAAGCGCCCTAATAAACTCACCAATGTGACTTGGAGGACGGTGAGGGCAGGCATGGTGGCAAAGGGCAAGGGGACGGCGGCCAAGGTGGCTGCGATCGCAGCAAAGGCCATCATGTAGCGACGACTGGCCTGATCGATAGAGATACCGATTTCGGTCATCAAGGCTGGCGATCGGCTAGCAATTGATGTAATAGTCGAGCTTCGGCTTCGGGCAATAGCTCTGCAAGTTGATCAACAAAATTGTCTAAGCCATAGAAGACAGGGGTGAAGCCATCTTCCTCAAGGGTGAAGTCTAGCAGAACGCTGCGATCGCAGATCCCTTCAAATTGAGCTTGCAAGGCCCGAACAGCCCGCTGAATATCAGGTAAATCAGGCGGATAGCTAGGATGATTCGTCCTCTGGGACGGATAGACTTCATGGAGACAAGTAATCGCCAATAAACAGGGAATAGTTGGATAAGTCTGGCGCAGTTGACTGACAATCGCCTGTAGAAAATCCGTGGCAAAATCGTTGATTTTGACCGTCAAAATCATCACCTTAGCGGCAGGCGGTTGGGTACCTTGAGCCTGGGGGGAGAAGAGCGCTAGCAAATCAGCCATCGCCTCCTGAGCCTCTGTTTGAGCGTCGCCCAAACCCAGGGTATCCGTAAAATAAATCAGAGGCAGATCTGCGGTGGGATAGGCATATTGCTGCGTATGAGCCGTATGGGGACGAAAGCCTTGACCAATAATGTCAGCCGTTGCGCCTGTCAAACTACGGACAATAGAGCTTTTGCCAGACTGGGGCTTACCAATCAAAATTACCTCAGTGGTGGGTAACGTTGACCGCACCTGCTCTAGAAGATCAGCAATCTCCTGCTCATCCACTTGGAACCAGTCGCCAAAGGACTGACTGCCCTGTTGCAGAGTCAGCATTAGCCCTTGCAAAGCTTTTATGGCAGCTTGGGGCTGTAAGTTGGCTCGCCAAGATCTCAAGGTTGACGAGAAGGAAGCCGATGGCTCAGCATCCGGCTGGGGGATCTGTTCTGGTAGCTCTGGTTTAGGGGGGTTATTCTCCACCGGGGGACTGATCGTACAATGCATCAAGTTGCTCTCTAGCATCTTCCACACTGAGAGAACGCATCACTAACAATGGCTCATCAATCACATTACCCGCTTCATCCAATAACTCAGGATGAACCGTCCGTTGGCCCAAGCGTTGGCCATAGCTAGGGGGAATAGGCTGATTATATGTACGCTGAGACTGTTCGCCTAGGGCAAATAAGTTGCGAAACAAATTACCTAGCGCCAACACCGTCAACACAACAAAAGCCACCATGTAAAGTATTTGTAACATTGTCCATCTCCCTCGCAGTCCCAATAAGACGCAAAAATATCCCCAAACCCGCTCTAATTAAAGCAACCCCTGATCGGTCATTCAACCTTAGACCTTTATTAATCCCAGCTTATAAAATTTCTAGCATTTTTGCTCAGGCTGATTGCCCTAAACGCAACTGGATCATGATTTGCCAGCATTCTGATACCAGCTCATGCCAGGCTTCTAGAACTTGGGTTTCGATACCAATTTGCCCATAGGTGGCCTTAAACAGGCTCCGCGCAGCAGAAACTTCTAGCAAGGTATGGCGAACTCGTTTGAGGAGATCGGACTGCTGTTGAGTTTCTAGGAAGCTAATATCTTCAAACTCTAGTAAGGACCGAGAGCGACAGAGCCAGTAATTAAAATCACCTAGCAAGGGGCCAAGACGAATGGAAAAAATCTCAGGCTCAGGGATAGACGGATTTAACATGGGGACACTATGCAGTTTTAATCAAAACAAATTTATTAATGCCAACATATTACCAAGATTTATTAACTTTCTCGTGTTTTTGACAAAGTTTAGTAACTAGAACCACGCTAGTTGGGGCTGCCTAGACCCGGCTCTTGACTTGGCAATCATCTGGCAATGATCTGGCAGTCGTCTAGCCCGTCGGTACCTAAGGGACGCAGTTAACTGGGCAGCAGTGCATCCTGGTTTTCTCAAAGAGCTGCAGGCTGCAGAGGAGGCCCTCCTTGGCATCAGGCGCAGGGCATAAAAATCTCGACCCTCCTTCATCCCAAAAGGTCTAATAGCCTCGTAGACTAGGTAATTGAACTCTGTCGTTGCTCCCCATAGGTCAGTTGCCCGTGAATTTTCAGTCTGTTATTGCCCAACTCCACAATTTCTGGAGCGATCGCGGCTGTTTAATTGTGCAACCCTACGACATTGAAAAGGGTGCAGGCACCAAAAGTCCCCATACTTTTTTGCGGGCGCTGGGTCCAGAACCTTGGGCGGTCGCCTATGTAGAACCCTGTCGTCGCCCTGCCGATGGCCGTTATGGCGAAAATCCTAATCGTTACCAGTATTACTATCAATATCAGGTGCTTGTGAAACCCTCGCCGGATGATATTCAAGAGATTTATCTTGACTCCCTGAGAGTATTGGGCATTCAACCCGAAGATCATGATATTCGGTTTGTAGAAGACAATTGGGAGGATGCCGCTGTTGGTGCTTGGGGTGTGGGCTGGGAGGTCTGGCTAGATGGCATGGAGGTCACCCAATTTACCTATTTTCAGCAATGTGGTGGACTAGATTGCCAACCCGTGTCGATCGAGCTGACCTATGGCTTGGAACGACTGACCATGTATTTGCAAGACATTGATGCGATCGCAAAAATTGACTGGAACGGCACCCTCACCTATGGGGATGTTCATCTGCAAGGTGAAATTGAGCAATCCACTTACAACTTCGAAGCCTCTAACCCAGAACTCCTGTTTCAGTTATTCGGGCTCTATGAGCAAGAAGCCCAACAGCTAATCGACCGCCAGCTTGTTTTGCCGAGCCTCGATTATGTCCTCAAATGCTCTCATACCTTCAACCTTTTAGATGCCAGGGGTGTTATTTCTGTGACGGAGCGCACTCGCTACATTGGCCGGATTCGCCAACTGGCCCGTCAAGTAGCCCAACTCTATCTTCAGCAGCGTGAAGCCCTAGGCTTTCCCTTGATGAAGTCGCAAACTGTCTAGCAAAATCCGGTACCCTAGCAGGGTGAGCGATTTGGTGCTAGCAATGGAGTCCCCCTTGTGAACCTAGGTAAATGGATTGGCTTAATTGTCTTCTTGGTCTCTCTGTATATCTTGTGGGAAATTCGGCAGGTCTTATTGTTAGGGTTCACGGCCATTGTATTGGCCTCTAGTTTGAATGGGTTTATCCAGCGGTTGACCCGACGGGGCGTGAGGCGAGGTCTTGCCGTTTTACTCTCGGTTGTTTTATTAGCCGGGATTGCTGGGGTGATTGGTCTGTTAATCATTCCTCCCTTTATTGCTGAATCGAAGCAGCTTGCCACTCTGGTGCCGCAGAGCTTAGAACGTCTTGAACTATATATCCAGCAGCTGCAAACTGCGGGGCCAGAGCTAGGGTTGCCCATTGCTGGCATCCAAATCCCCATTGAAACCTTACTCGCTAACATTCGAGAGAAAATTCCGGCCCTCACCGAACAGCTGTTCAGTAATTTCTTTGCTCTCTTTTCAAATTCCTTAGTGGTAGCTCTCAACATCCTTTTGATTTTGGTGTTGACGATTATGCTGCTGGTGGACCCCAACCAATATCGGCGGATGTTTATTCGGCTATTTCCCGCTTTTTACCGAAGACGAATCGATTATATTCTTGATCTTTGCGATACTGCCTTGGATAACTGGATCGCTGGCATTTTGTTCAATATGCTGGTGATTGCCCTTTGTAGTGGAGCGGTCTTATGGCTATTAGGCGTTAAGCTCGTGCTGGCTAATGCTTTAATTGCTGGGTTACTGGAAGCGATCCCTAATATTGGTCCCACGATCAGCTTGATTCCAGCGATGGCGATCGCACTGCTAGATGCACCTTGGAAGGCAGGCCTCGTCTTGATTCTCTACATCGTCATCCAGCAACTAGAACAATATATTCTGGTGCCAGCGGTGATGGCCAAGCAACTTTCCCTAGCGCCAGCGGTGACCCTTCTCTCACAAATTATTTTTGCCATATTTTTTGGCTTTCTGGGCTTGCTATTGGCCTTGCCCTTGATCGTAGTGGGCCAAATCTGGGTTAAGGAAATCTTAGTTAAGGATATTTTGGATCATTGGGGTAGTGATCAGGCTGACAAGTTGCCGGCCATGGGCCGCCCGGGAGGAGAACTTACCCCAGGCCCAGACATCACCCCTTCCACGGATATACCCACTGGATAATTTCCGAAAAAGACGAATCCAGCTAAACTTGAGATTAATTGCCCTGAATGCCCTTCTTAATATCGCGATTAATGGACATCTCTCTATGAGCTTAAATTTAGTCAGTCTAGTTGGCCGAGCTGGCACAGACCCCGATGTCAAATATTTTGAGTCCGGTAGTGTTGTCTGTAATGTCACCCTAGCAGTCAACCGCCGCTCTCGAGAAGACCAGCCGGACTGGTTCAGCTTAGAAATTTGGGGTAAAACAGCCGAAATTGCAGCGAGCTATGTCCGCAAAGGCAGCTTAATTGGCGTGACAGGCAGCCTTAAGTTTGATCGCTGGCAAGACCGCAGCACCGGTACCGACCGATCTCGCCCTGTGATTCGAGTCGATCGATTAGACCTACTGGGATCTAAGCGAGATAATGAGGCCAGTACAGCTAAACCCTACGACGATGAATTTTAAGGACTATTGCCCTTCGCCTTCTCTATCCATTGGGTATAGAAGTTGTTTCTGGGTCTTGTGCTTATTCTAATTTTTTGAGAGCGCTATTAACTCAAGACTGCCCGCACCAATTTTTTGAACCACTGCCAGAGCCGCACGAAAGGGTTTTGAGTTTGAGGGCGGGGTGGTTCGGGGGCGGCGGATAGCCGCTGAATGGTATTGTCGCAGTCTTGCACCCTGGCTTCTAGCTCCATGTCTGCATAAAGTTGACGGGCATTGCGATAGGCGGCTTGGGCATCGGGAACTCGATCTACTTTAGCTAGGGTATTCCCTAGGTTAAAGTAAGCATTTGCCACTCCTCTTTGATCGCCAATCTCCCGAAAAATCTGGAGGGCTTGTTCGTGGTAAGCAATCGCCTCTGGGTATTGGCCTAGGGAATTGACGGCATTACCCAGACTGCCGAGGGAATTGGCTTCTCCCTTGCGATCGCCAATCTCCCGAAAAATCTGGAGGGATTGTTTGTAGTATTCAATCGCCTCTCGGGCTTGGCCTAGGGAATCGGCGACATTGCCTAAGCGATTCAAAGCCCAAGAATAATCTTCTCCTTCAGAGTCCTGAGGCTGCCAGCTCTCAATTAGCCGTTGGTTCCATTCAAACAGCAATGAATAAGCCCCTCGGAGATTTAAGAACCTATCACAAACTGCCAACATCTCATTAACCGCTCCGTAGTGTTGGCATTCAAACTGATGATGGGCAATTTCTAGCAGATATCGAGTATCTTCAATTTCCTTCCAGTCCGAAGAGGGCAATGCAATCGAGCGATAGTAATCAATGGCTTGTCCATGCCGTTTTGCTAAATTATTAATCTGCAATCGCACATATTCTTGCACCACCGCCTGAAACCGATAGCCAACAGGCTGCGTCACCCGCTGCAAGAACGAGCGTCTTGTCAATCCCCTCAAAGCCTGCCGTATCTCCCCCGCGTCAGCCCCGCCCTGAGTGCAAACCTGAGCTGCCTGCTCAGAAAATGCCCCCCGCAACACCGCCACCGCCTGCAAAATTTCCTTCTGTAACGGGCTTAAGCGTTGGTAGCTGGCATCCAGCACCAACACCATCCCCGCCTCTTCTTTGCGGTGAACTCCCACCACCAGTGGGTTGGTCAACAACTGGCCTAAATCCGCCAACCCTAACGCTTGTAGCTGTTCAAGATGAGGAGCCTCTGGATATTCTTCTTGCAGCAGATCTGCCACTAACCGCAACAACAGCGGGTGTCCCTGCACCCTACGGTGTACACACAAGTCGGTTTTGAGCTATTTCCCATGCAAAGAACATAGCCTCAAACCGTTTCAGGCCGTGGGTTAGAGTTGCTGTACCTGGAGGTCTTTGAGACTGATACCCCTTCCATCCC
>JAAUUW010000101.1 GCA_012030735.1 Acaryochloridaceae cyanobacterium SU_2_1 | reverse complement strand
TGATTTGACGAATGCTAACGCTCTGATTGTGATGAATGGCATCGAATAAGGTCGCCCCCTTTTGAACAAACGAAGGTCACCAAAGGTCGTGCCATCGATAAGGTCTTCATGAATCAAAATGGGATTTTCCATATCTTTATGATGCTCTATACGGCTTCCTTACAGTCTAATTCAGACTTGTGTGTACACCGTAGTAAGGCAAGGGGGTCAGGGGAAGATCGCAACCTCATCAGCGTTAAATCTTTTAAAATCCTGTGATCTTACCCCTCTAAGGTGGGCTATTGAGGGACTTAACTTGACATTGCCCTAAGGATCACTGTCCTAGAGAAGATACCTATGATACCTAGGGATACCCTTAGACCTTATGAGATGCAGGCTGATTGGGCAAATCATCCGAGGGATGTAATTTGGCCTTCAGTTCTGTTTTAATGCGATTGAGCAAATAGGTTTGGTCCAAGGAGGCCAGAATCTCGTTAACCACAGTTTTAGGACCGTTGGGACCCCAAGAGGCCCCATTGATTAAATATCGCTTGGTGATTTCGCCGATTCCATAGGAAGAGACACCAGCAACGGCTGCCTGGGAAGCCGCTACGGAGACATAGGGCACTAGACTGGCCCCGCCGGTGGCCGGAGCAGCTAAGCTCAATAATCCTTTTAAAGAGCTGAGTCCTAGGGTTGCCAATAGCTCAGTGGCGCCAATGCCACCCATGGTGAAGGCAATTTTTCGCAATAGGTCCACAGCCCCTTTTTGGGTAATGGCTAGACCATAGAGTTTAGACAGGGTAAGAATCATGGCGATATCAATGGCTGCACTGCTGATCACATCAACCAGGGTGATGGGGTTTAAGGCAATGGCCACCGCCTTGGCCATCACACTTCGCCAGATAATTTCGTTGGCCGCGCGATCGCGAAGTTGCCTTTTGCGCTCTACCAATTGCTCGTTAATATCATTGGCATAGAGCAGCGTATTCAAGGCCACCAATGATTTACCCTCGCGCTCTAGCAGATCCAAAATTTTAAGTTTCAAGGCATCCACTTGGGGTGGACCAGGCACCAATTCTGCCCCCAAGCGACCATCAGCATAATGAATGGGTTGGGCTACTAAGGGGGCCGCCGCTGCCATCACAATTTCATCGGGGGAAAGCAACTCCCTAACTCGGTGATCTCGGATCTTTTCGTAAATGGCTTGGCGGTCGGCCTCGGGATATTGATCGACCTTATTAAACACAAGCAAGATCGGCTTACTGGCCTGTCTCAGACTAGAGAGGGCTGCATACTCTACCTGGGTAATATCGCCAGCAATCACAAACAGAATCAGATCCGCCTGCTGGGCCACCTGACGGGCCAGTTGCTCGCGCACTGCACCATCAATCTCATCAATTCCTGGTGTATCAATGAGTTCAATCCGAGATCGCCCCGCCCCTTGTAAAGATATCCGCGCCATCTGCTGCGGGTTTTCCCTGGGGTCTTCTGCAGCTTCCATGTTCCAAGGGGCCTGTTGGCGCTCCCGAGTTACCCCATGCACTGGCCCGGTGGCAAACACCGATTGACCGAGCAAAGCATTTAATAAAGAGGATTTACCCCGACTGACCATCCCAAAGACAGCAATATGGATCACTTGATTTTCCAGCTTGTCAAGCATCGATTGCAGGGAGTTAATCTCTGTCTCCAAGCCAGACCGTTCTCGGGGCGTTAAATCGAGCTTTTCCACCAAGGCTGATAGGGCAGATTGTGCCTGTTGATAACCTAATTCTGCTTGAATTTGCTCGAATTCTTGGATGGTTTGGTCAAGTTCATCCTCTAGGTCCATGGCATTAATCTGCTCAGTCTCAAAGGGATCAGGAAGGCTTGATGTCATACCGAATATAAGCCCTAAGATGTCGCATAGGTGATGGGTTGTACCGTTGATCTCTAGCCTAGCTTGTTCCCTGAAATCAGCAAAAAACTGCCTATCAAAAACTTATTTCTTCCTCAAGATCAATTTCTGTAAGGGCTGGCTGACTGGGCGGAGCAGTTTTTTGCCCAGCCGCTCTATAGCAAGGCGGCCTCTGGCCCGTTGGATTGCTCGATGAATATTGGCATCAAGGGGAGAGACTTCCAGGGCCTTGAGCGCCTCTTGATAGTGATTTAGGGACTTTCCACCCAAAATTATCGTATGGGTTGTTTCAAAATCTAGTAGATAGCGTAAGGCCAGAGTGGTCATGGACATGCCGGGGGGCAATAGCTGTTCATAAAAGGCATATTTTTGCCAAGGGAGGGGGGTGCGATCGCGAATATCCTCCCGAGAAAATTGCGGAGGCTGGTGGAAATACTGGCCTGATAATTGGCCAGCCGCCAAGGCACCGCGTACCATCACCCCCAAATCATGGACCTTTGCTAACTGCAACAACCCTTGGGGATGCTCAATCAGAGATTGGGCAAACATCGCCACCTGAGCAGCCCCCACCTCCACCAGTTGACCGAGCACAGCCGCCTGATCAATGGAGATCCCATAAAACCTGAGCTTACCTTCCTGCTGGAGCTGATCTAAAACTTGTTTGCCCGCCAAGATAGACCGAGGGTCCGGTGGACAATGATACAGATAAATATCCACATAATCCGTTTGTAATCGCCGCAAGCTTCCCTCTAAACTAGAACGAATTGTCTCAGGCTCGCTATTGGCAATCCGCTGTTGCTGGGGCCCACAGCGCAACCCAAACTTGGTGCAAATCACCCATCCTTCCCGCCTCCCTCGTAGAGCCACACCTACCCGTTGCTCTCCTTCCCCGTTACCATAGATTTCAGCCGTATCAATCAAATTAATTCCAAGATCGCCACAGGCATGGATCAAAGTAACCGCAGAATCTCGGCCTAGATCAGGAAAGCCATCCGCCATTCCATCCACCACTAAGGGGCCACTCAGTTGCCAGCCACCAATTCCTAAGGCTGACACTCGTAAGCCTGTTTGACCGAGTACACGATAATCCATCAATTACAACATCCTGGCAATGGCTTGCTTAACCCAGGCTTTGAGCGCAATAACGCGAGCGCCTTGTGCTATTCCATAGTTAAAGGATGCACCAAAAGCAGTGCCATTTACTCTAGAGACAAAAAACTCCGCTCTAAGAAACAGAGCGGAGTTGAGAAGAAGTGATAGAAACCCATCTACAATCGGAAATTTAGATCAACCAAGGGCTTCAGATCAAGGTCAGGGTGCCATCAAATCTTGGGCAACAGGTGATTGCACCCCCCGTTCTTTAATTTGTTTCGGTGAAATCAGCATCAATCACATCGTCATCACCACCTGTTGTAGCAGCTTGCCCATCAGTTCCCGGGTCACTAGGTGCCTCCGCAGTAGCAGCATCACCCTGCTGATAGAGCTGAGAACTAATACTATAGAGAGCTTGCTGCAACTCCGTAGTCAGAGTTTTCATCTGCTCGTGATTTTCACTGGAGATAGCTTCTTTGAGACTAGCAATCAGACCGTTCGCTTTTTCTTTGTCAGCATCCGAGACTTTGTCTGCCAATTCTGAAAGTTGTTTTTCAGCTTGATAGACCAAGGTATCCGCTTGATTTTTAATCTCAATTTTTTCGCGGCGTTCCTTATCTGCAGAGGCATTGCGCTCTGCATCTTGGACCATCTGGTTGACTTCGTCATCCGAGAGCGTTGAGGCCCCGGTAATGCTGATAGATTGCTCCTTGCCCGTTCCCTTTTCCTTGGCTGTGACATTGAGAATACCGTTGGCATCAATATCGAAGATCACCTCAATTTGAGGGGTGCCTCGTTGAGCAGGGGGAATCCCATCTAAGCGAAACGTTCCCAGGCTTTTATTATCTGTAGACATTTCCCGCTCTCCTTGGAGAACATGGATCTCTACATTGGTTTGACCATCGACTGCCGTCGAAAATACCTCAGATTTCTTAGTAGGAATTGTGGTATTGCGAGGAATGAGTTTTGTCATCACCCCACCTAAGGTTTCCACCCCTAAGGACAAGGGTGTCACATCAAGCAAGAGGATATCTTTCACTTCCCCGGCTAAGACGCCGCCTTGAATAGCCGCACCGACAGCCACCACTTCATCAGGGTTAACAGACTGGTTCGGTTCCTTACCCAGCACCTTCTTGACAACATCTAATACCGCTGGAATCCGTGTTGACCCCCCCACCATCACGACTTCATCAAGCTTGCTTTTATCAATCTTGGCATCACGGACAGCATTCTCGACAGGTATCCGGCAGCGATCAATCAGATCAGCACAGATCTCTTCAAACTTGGCACGGGTCAAGGATGTGTCCAAATGCTTAGGACCATCTTGGGTTGCTGTAATGAAGGGCAAGTTAATATCTGCTTGGGTAACGTTAGACAACTCAATCTTGGCTTTTTCGGCTGCTTCTGTCAGGCGTTGGAGGGCCTGTTTGTCTTTGCGTAGATCAATTCCTTCCGATTTTTGAAATTCTCCGGCAAGGAAGTCAACGATTTTTTTGTCAAAATCATCCCCTCCTAAGTGAGTGTCGCCAGAGGTAGACAGCACTTCAAACACGCCGTCTCCCACCTCAAGGACAGAGACATCAAAGGTGCCTCCCCCTAAGTCAAAGACTAAGATGGTTTCATTGCTTTTCTTATCTAGACCATAGGCCAAGGAAGCAGCTGTCGGTTCGTTGATAATCCGCAGCACTTCTACCCCAGCGATTCTGCCAGCATCTTTGGTGGCCTGTCGTTGAGAGTCATTGAAATAGGCCGGTACGGTAATAACTGCCTGGGTAACTTTTTCGCCCAAGTATTTACTGGCATCCTCAACCAATTTGCGGAGGATCTGGGCGGAGATTTCTTCGGGCGAAAATTGTTTGCCCACATTGGGACAGTCAAGTTTGATGCTGCCTCCTGCCGTTAAGACTTTGTAGGGCACTTCTGTGGTTTCATGGGTGACCTCATCTTGGCGGCGACCGATAAAGCGTTTCACTGAATAAAATGTATTCTCTGGGTTCATCACCGACTGGCGTTTGGCAATTTCGCCCCACGACGGCGATCGCCATTTTAGCATAGGCAACCACAGAGGGGGTCGTGCGGAACCCTTCTGCATTGGCAATTACGGTGGGC
Source organism: Acaryochloridaceae cyanobacterium SU_2_1 (assembly GCA_012030735.1). Lineage (GTDB taxonomy): Bacteria > Cyanobacteriota > Cyanobacteriia > Thermosynechococcales > Thermosynechococcaceae > Acaryochloris. Next base: position 6,074 of record JAAUUW010000101.1, on the reverse strand, counting down.
TTTCCCCCTTCCATAACGGCTACACAAGAGTTGGTTGTCCCTAAATCAATGCCAACAACTTTTGCCATAGGTTTCTTCAGGCTCCTTCTATAAAAAAATCGTCTGTTCTAATAAACAGGGTTATTACAGATCCTCAAAACGCTGCTAGGCAGTCATTTATTAAGTAGATCTGTCTTCCAACTGCAGTTTTCGGTGATGGACTTACATCTATACTGAGCCTCTTACATCCAGATCTTGAAGGTGTATTTACCGAACCTGGTGTAGACGGTTTCAGCGGATCAGGTCTTTGCGATCTTCAATATCGAGGTCTCCCCCGTCGAAGCATCAGTTCAACCATGGTTTGTATTTTCTGCGATTGGTAGGGGGTGCATTTTTAATGTTGTTTCTTAATGTTGTGAAGATACCTTGGTGAGGGGTACCTTGACTCCCCCAGCCTTCATGAACTCATTACCGGCTTACCCATCACTATAATCAGCGATAGAAGTGCCTGTCGTTGTGACAACCGTAATCGAGCAGTGGTATTTACCGATGGCCTACCTACTACACGACCTCTGTGAGGCCCATGATCTACACCAGTTGGGGTAAAGAAAATTCAGGGAAGGGCAGAAAAGAAAATCGCGGCCAGGATGGCGCCACTCTTGACTCTGGGGGGTGGCTAAATCAAGAGATTTAGAGGGGTTTAAGGAGTGATGTGGTAATATTCTTAACAAATCCTCTTGGAGTAGGATTTATGGGCAAAGTCTTGGTTCTTAATGCCTCCTACGAACCGCTCAATATTACGAACTGGCGTCGAGCGGTGGTTTTAGTCCTCAAAGATAAAGCAGAGCAGGTTGAGCACAATGGTAAGCTTGTGTATCGTGACTTTCCTTTGCCGACGGTGATTAGGCTGCGTCAATATGTGCGTCTTCCCCACAAAGAAATTCCTCTCACTCGTCGTAACCTGCTCCACCGAGATAGTCATACCTGTCAGTATTGTGGCCATGCAGGCAATGATTTAACGTTGGATCATGTGATGCCGCGATCGCGAGGTGGCCAAGAGACCTGGGAAAACATGGTCACCGCCTGTGTCCGCTGCAATGTCAAGAAAGGCAATCGTACCCCTCAAGAAGCACGAATGCCCCTCAGTCGCCTGCCACATCGGCCCTACAGCAGCCTCTATTTTGAAGTAACCAAGCATTTATGCAATGGCATTCATCAAGAATGGCGAAAATACGTGATTGGCCTGTAAAGAGCCGATCAATCGCCCCAGCAATGTCCAAGACTATCTTTGGATCCCATTGTCTAGTCGGAAGAGTTTTCCTTACCTATCCCTAGGGGTATCCTCACCATAGGGATAGGTTAAGAGATCAATTACAATACAAAACACAAAGCTAATATCTTTATTCCTCATTCCTCAACAGTGAGCAGCCTGACTAGCACATCATCATTTTGGCGTTATTTTTCAAGAGTCAGCAATCATGATAGGCTGCGAAACTAACTTCCATACTCCCGACAAGCTTTGTCCTCACCGCTTAGATATCTGAATCATTCCCCTACCTAGGTTAAACACTATGGTTTCGACTTCTCTGAAATCTCTTCCCTCAGAGACCGATGCAAGTATTGCTCCGGTTAAATCTACTCAGTCATCGGGATCTCGGCTTACCCATCCCTTGGCCTCTGTACCGAACCCCATTGCAGAAGAGAAATCCGATGCTTTCAGAAAAGTGCTAGAAGATCATCGGGGTGAATCTCAGCTCGTAATTTTGCAGGATTTCCCCGACCCGGATGCTCTCTCCTCTGCCTGGGCTTACCAGTTGATTGCCAAGCAATTTGACATCCAATGCGAGATTTTATATGCGGGGACACTCAGCCATCAAGAGAATATTGCCCTTGTCAAACTGACGAACCTACCCGTACAACGTTGGGCTTGTCAATCACCTAAGATCAAAAAAGATCTCTCTGGATATCACGGTTGCGTCCTCATCGACAATCAAGGCACAACCAGTCAGCTAATGCCCTTTATAAGAGAAGCAAGCATACCCATTACAGTTGTGATCGATCACCATAGTATCCAAGAGGGCATTGAAGCAGAGTTCTTGGATGTCAGGCCCTATGCCCGTGCCACAGCAACGATCATGACTCAGTATCTGCAAGCTGGCCTGTTAAAATTTGACAACTCGGTGAATGAGCATATCAAATGTGCCACAGCCTTAATGCATGGGTTGCGTTCAGACACCAATTATCTGCGGCAAGCCCAGGAAGAAGATTTCTTATCCGCCGCTTATTTGAGCCGTTTTTATGACAGCCAGCTTCTGAATATGGTCTTGCAATCATCACGCTCCAAGCAAGTGATGGATGTGATTGAAAGTGCCCTCAAAAATCGTAGTGTCTATAACAATGTCACCATTGCTGGTGTCGGTTTTTTGCGCTATGACAACCGGGATGCCATTCCCCAGGCTGCTGATTTTTTGGTCACAGAGGACAATGTCCATACAGCGGTTGTCTACGGTATCGTCCATGACGAGGATCAAGACTTAGAGTTAGTGGTGGGATCTTTACGGACGAGCAAACTAACCCTAGACCCCGATGAATTTATCAAAGAAGCCTTCGGCCAAGACACCCAGGGGCGATTCTTTGGCGGGGGTCGGTCCCTAGCTGGGGGCTTTGAAATTCCCATGGGCTTTCTCTCAGGCCTCAATGAGAATCCTGACTTTGCCAAACTTAAATGGAGTGTTTACGATACTCAAATCAAGCAAAAGCTCCTGCGCCTCGTTAATCCAGAGAATAGCTTGAGGACGAATGATTGACCTCCTGTTTTTTGGTACTTCTTGATAGTGATCCGATGACCAGTCCGGCCTGACCCGCAGCCCTGCCACCTGCTTTGGAACTAAGACCGAGGGCTGCGGCCATAGAGATTTGTCAGTTGCTGTAAGGAGTCGCCAATCTCATCCGTCAAGGCACCAGAAGCATATCGCCAAGCCCAATTACCGCCGCTAGAGCTAGGCAGGTTCATGCGCGCCTCACAACCCAATCCCAATAAATCTTGGACAGGGATAATCACTTGGTTGGCGACTGAGCTGAGGGCTAAGCGAATTAAATCCCAATGAATCCCCTGATCTGAATGCTGGCCTAAGTAACCTTGCAGAAATTGGCGTTGAGCTTCAGGCAGTTCTTGCCACCAACCCCAGGTTGTGTTGTTGTCATGGGTGCCTGTATAGACCAGACAATTAGGAAGATAGTTGAAGGGCAAGTAAGGGTTGTCAGGACCCGATCCAAAGGCAAAATGCAAGATTTTCATGCCTGGAAAGTCGAATTTATCTCGCAAGGCTTCTACCTCTGGGGTAATCACCCCTAGGTCCTCCGCCAAAATAGGCAATTTGCCCAACTGCTGACGCAGAGTTTCAAAGAAATCATCCCCTGGGGCTTTCACCCATTCGCCATTCATGGCCGTAGTTTCACCCTGTTTGACTTGCCAAAAAGCTTCAAACCCTCGAAAGTGATCAACCCGAATTAAATCGACATATTCCAGCATGGTCTGAAATCGCTGGATCCACCATTGAAAACCTTGAGCTTTCATCTGGTCCCAGTTGTAGATGGGATTACCCCATAGTTGTCCGGTGTCACTAAAGTAATCGGGGGGCACGCCCGCCATTAAGGCTGGTTCTCCAGTTTTTGGATCGAGATAGAACTGATCAGGGTTAGCCCAGACATCTGCGCTGTTATGGGCGACGTAAATCGGAATATCTCCAATAATCTGGATGCCCTTTTGGTTAGCATAGGTTTTGAGGGCTGACCATTGCTGAAAAAATTGAAATTGCCAAAACTTATGACAGTCTATTGTGACGGAGAGTTTTTGCCGCCACTGTTCTAGGGTGGTAGCTTGGCGTTGGGCAATCTCGGTTGGCCAGGTATTCCAAGCCGACCCCCGATGAGCATCCTTGAGAGCCATAAAGAAGGCATAGTCTTCTAACCAGTGCCGAGAGTGGCAAAAATGAGAAAAGGCCTGTTCTAGTTCAGGGAAGGCACCTGTTTTGAAATTGTGATAGGCCCTTTGTAGGCAGGCCAGCTTGACTGGACTGAGTTCATCATAGGCCACTGTTTCGGGCCGGAATCCTATCCCCAGCTCTAGATCTTCAGGTTGTAAGAGTTGTTGGGCTTGCAGTAGTTCTGGGCTAATTAATAATGGATTCCCAGCCATGGCTGAATAGCTCATATAGGGTGAGTTTCCAAAGCCAGTGGGTCCTAAGGGCAATATTTGCCAGAGCTGTTGGTCTGTCTTTGCTAAGAAATCGACAAAATTATAGGCTTCTTGTCCAAAATCTCCGATTCCAAAGGGACTCGGGAAGGAAGTAGGATGTAACAAAAGACCGCTAGCACGGGGAAAAGGCATACAAAATCTTAAGTAGAGGCTGTCATTAACTGTCGCACTTTTTGGGCGGTAATAGGGGCTAACAAAATACCATTCCGATAGTGGCCAGTGGCGAGAATGACATTGCGATAGCCTGCTAAGGGTTCAATGATGGGTGCAGGTTGATTTTGGGGTCGAGGCCGTTTGCCTGACCATTTGTTGAGAACTGCTGCGGAGGCTAAGCTGGGGTCTAATGAGATCGCTTGTTGATAGAGGGTCTGCAACTGATCGGGGTTGGGTTGGAATAGGTCTGGGGATAGATCATTAGCAGGAAACTCAACCGTAGCCCCAATCCACAAATCTGTCTGACTTAAGGGAACAATATGGGTTTGACCGCCATAGACGACCGGCCTTGGCAGAGCAATGGGATGGCGCCGTCGCAACCGCATGGCTTGCCCGAGAACGGGCTGGAGAGCAAGCCTTTGATTCAGACTCTGGGTTAAGGCTCTAGAGCCCAAGCCAGCTGCAATAATTAACCAATCTACAGGATAGTCTTGACCTAGGGTGCAAACATGGGTGACGCCTGGTGTAACTGAGGTTTGATCATGGCGAAGCTGCTCAACCTGGGTATTGAAGCATAGGGTTGCTCCTTGAAGTTGAGCAGCTTTGATCAGAGCTTCTGTCAGCGCTATCGGATCTATTTGGCGATCTTGAGGAGAATAGATGGCCCCCACTACAGGTTGAGGGTCTGCCAGTAAATGGGCCTGCTTCCACTGCGGATAGCGATCTTGGAACTCTTCTTTTTGTAGAATTTCTAATTCAAATCCTTGCTGACGGCGTATCTGTTGGATTGCCTGCCATTGCCGTAACTCGTCTCTTTGGAAGCAGAGCTTTAAGATGCCCTGGCGGTTATAGGGCAAGGGACTGCCACCAAGGGTTTCTAAGCGAGGAATCCAGGTTTCATACCCCTGCAAACTGGCTAGTCGTAATTGTAAATGCCTACCCTTGAACTTCGGACTTAAGGCTGCCATTAATATCCCCAGGGCTGCCCCTGTGGCTTCCCAAGCCTGGAGTGAGCGTCGATCCCAGACGGTGATCTGATATTCTGGAAATTGGCTTAACTCAAAGGCGATCGCAGCCCCAATAACCCCACAGCCCACAATGCCTACTCTTATGCCTGCCAATCTCGGAGTCCTCTTGCCACCATCTTTACACTCAGTTCACTGCTTAAGAAAAAATCAATAATATCTCCTCAGTTTCTGGAAATAACTTGTGCTAGCATAATCACGCATTAACCTTAGGGATTCGCATAGTTCCCTAAAATTCTCTAGCCTCGATTCCCAATCATAATGCGATTCAATAAAGTCGCTTAATTTTTCTACCTCTCTTAAATATGACAAACCACAGCATTGCCCCGCTGGATATACATCCGATGGGTAAACTGCAACGACAGTTACAGTCCCTGGTGGATTCTAAAAAGCTGAAGCCCACAGATAGTTTATGGAAAGTAGGCTTACTCTTTCCAGACCGCTGGTCCCATTGGAAGGGTGAACTGCTTGATTTTGAATTTTCAATGCAAGATCCAATTCAGAGCTTGCTAGATGTAGAAGCTTGGGATGAAGACTAGTACAGCTTGGCTTAAGTCCATCAACTATTTAAGCGGTTAAGGGCTTGCCCTTATAAGTCCATTGAAAAGGCTTTGCCATCGTACGGTTGAAGTATTCGATAAACCCCAGAATACGGGTTC
>JAAUUW010000100.1 GCA_012030735.1 Acaryochloridaceae cyanobacterium SU_2_1 | reverse complement strand
TTCTGCCACCCTGTCTGCATCCTCATGTCCTCCAAGCTCAGGTTTCGCTCATCGTAGCTGAATATGGACTAACTGCTTAGAACCTCCATCTGGCAATGCCTCCATGACTTAACGTGAAAAGTCAGCTCTGGGATCCTTGCACATGCTTTAAGATAACCCATCGCGAACTTGGCTTCTGTTTACTTATCTTTGTTTTTATCTGGGTCCTCTGGTGACAAACCTATAATGGGGAGGACATAAATTGCCTGGGCTGACTTGTGACTCCTCCATCAGAACTAGACACCGCCCCCTTAAAATCCTCAATCAAGACAGAACCAGACTCGGATGATTCCCTGGTTGATGATGTTGAAATGTCTTTATTCGATCATCTAGAAGAACTCAGACTGCGGATCTTCTATGCCCTGATTGCAATTGCTATCGGCATTATCGGCTGTTTCTTTAAGGTCAACTTAATCGTCAAACTACTAGAGCGACCTGCCCAGGGAGTAAAATTTCTACAGCTCGCTCCTGGGGAATATTTCTTTGTCTCCCTTAAGGTTGCAGCCTATAGCGGCATCTTGATCGCCAGCCCCTTCATCCTGTATCAAATCATCCAGTTTGTTTTACCTGGCTTGACCCGCTCTGAACGAAAACTGCTGGCCCCCATAGTTCTAGGATCCTCCGTCCTCTTCTTTGCTGGCATTCTCTTTGCCTATGGGGCCTTAATCCCGGCAGCCCTTAACTTCTTTATTCAATATGGGGCTGATGTCGTTGAACAACTTTGGTCGATTGATCGCTACTTTGAATTCGTTTTATTACTCCTGTTCAGCACTGGAATTGCCTTTCAGATTCCTGTGGTGCAGCTATTGCTAGGACTGACGGGGTTAGTCACTAGTCGGCAAATGTTGTCTGCTTGGCGCTATGTTGTCTTGGGTGCTGCCGTGTTAGGTGCTGTTTTAACTCCCTCAACAGATCCCTTAACGCAAAGCCTATTGGGGGGTGCTGTTATTGGGCTGTATATGGGCGGAACGGGTCTAGTCCTCCTCACCGGTCGCTAGCTAATATTCTTCTAGGAGCCATTCTGATTGGCGCCCCCCCAGCTCCACAGGAATGCTCACCACCTTACCCAAGCGGGGACGTTGGCGAGTTTGTTCTATATAAATGCACACTTGCTGAACCGCATCCCAACCCCGAACATAGGTCATAACAGCCTCTAAATGGCCAATATATTCCATTTCCGTCATCGGAAAAGAGCTTTGCTCTAGATAACGCCACATTACCTGCACGAAAATCTTGCCTTGGGTCCGTCGAAGCTGAATATCATAAGACCGTCCCCATTTTTCGAGCAAAAGTTGATGGAGTTCTTGACCGGTCATGGTGTTTTCCCCTTGCCAGAGTTGAGTTCTAGACTTAGAAAAAAGAGATGACTAAACTAAACCTGATTGGGGTTGCCCCGCATTTGAGTCGCTCCTCATTGGTCTCGCCTAGGTCAACTCACCCGTAGTTTCAAGATCAACTTACTTTACATTTCGTATGAAATAGAGGCTCATCAAATGGGATAATAATGTCAAGAAATGTAATGACACCCTAAGGATTAATTGCATCGCCTTCATCCATTGCTCCTTTCTAGATTTTAGTGGGCTGTGGACATCGGGAGTGCATGCCTTAGATGTGTGCTTTTAATCCTGTCCCTCCGTAACATCATCGTAAATCATGGCTCAAGTTTCTGGATCTGCTGATGTCCCCGATATGGGGCGTCGCCAATTTATGAATTTGCTGACCTTTGGTGCTATTACTGGCACTGCATTGGGTGGGTTATACCCAGTGGTCAGATATTTCATCCCGCCTTCGAGCGGAAGAGCAGGGGGTGGGCTTAACGCCAAAGATGCCCTCGGCAATGACATTGTTGTCAGCGAATTTTTAGCCAACCATAATGCGGGAGATCGCACCCTTACCCAGGGCTTCAAAGGAGATCCCACCTATGTTGTTGTCACCGAGGATCAAGCCATTGCTAGTTATGGGATTAATGCAGTCTGTACCCATCTAGGTTGTGTCGTGCCATGGAATGCAGGTCAGAATAAATACATTTGCCCTTGCCATGGCTCACAATATGATGCCACCGGTAAAGTAGTCCGTGGACCCGCACCTTTGTCCTTAGCTCTCGTTCATGCTGAGAGTGTTGACGACAAACTCGTGTTTACAACCTGGACAGAGAAAGACTTTCGAACAGACAAAGATCCTTGGTGGACTTAAAATATTCTCTGCAGCCTTTTTGCCCTTTCTGCCCATCTTTTCAGGTTTAATTTGATTGACAATGAAGCAAAGCTTTTTCTCAGCCTTGATAACCAAGAGCCTGCATATTCTGACAGCGCTGATCCTGATTGTCACTTGCAACCTGGCCCTTCCTGGGGTTGCTCAAGCCTTTCCCTTTTATGCTCAGCAGGCCTATGAAAATCCCCGCGAAGCGACGGGCCGCCTTGTCTGTGCCAATTGCCATCTTGCGGCTAAGCCCACCCAAGTAGAAATTCCCCAGGCAGTTTTGCCAGATACGGTATTTGAAGCGGTTGTTAAAGTTCCCTACGATACCAATGCTCAGCAGGTGTTGGGCAATGGCGAGTTAGGCCCTCTGAATGTCGGTGCAGTCTTGATGTTGCCGGAAGGATTTAAGATCGCTCCAGAGGACAGGATTCCAGAGGAGATGAAGGAAAAGACGAAGGGCGTCTTTTTCCAGAATTATAGCCCTGACCAAGAAGATATTATTTTAGTAGGACCCATTTCTGGTGCTGATCACCAGGAAATTGTCTTTCCTATCTTGTCTCCTGATCCAGCAACGAATAGTAATATTCACTTTGGTAAATACTCGGTTCATGCTGGGGCCAATCGAGGACGAGGACAGATTAATCCTACGGGTGAGAAGACAAATGTCAACCCAGTTACAGCCTCTGCTGCTGGGCAGATCACTAAGGTTAGTGAGTCCGGTACTGGCTATGCTGTAACCATTACCACCGATTCGGGTAAGACCCTCACGGAACTTGTCCCGGCTGGCTTGCAAGTAACAGTCAGTGAAGGCCAAGCTGTAGTGGAAGGGGCCGCCCTGAGTGCCGATCCGAATGTGGGTGGCTTTGGCCAAAAAGATGCAGAGATTGTCCTGCAAAGTTCAACACGAATTAAATGGCTGATTGCTTTTATCTCGGCGATTATGCTGTCTCAAACCTTGCTTGTGCTGAAGAAGAAACAAGTCGAGAAGGTGCAAGGAGCAGAAATGAATTTCTAGCACTGTCCTAAGAATAGAGGCTAATCTCTAGCTTTCTCGACTTTTATAGCGTTCCCTATGCACTAGGGAACGCTTTTTTTGTTTAGTGATTGCTCGCTTGATTAGCTAAGGGAGCTCATGCTGCAGCCGATACAATTTTTTTGCACTGATGAGCGGAGGAAAAAGCTGTATATTTTGCTTGTTAGTACTGAAACTCCAGAGTTTTAGTACTAACAAGAGGACAAGTAGGAGAAAAATGGCTCAGGGCAGATTTGAACTGCCGACCTTGGGCTTATGAGTCCCCTGCTCTAACCACTGAGCTACTGAGCCAATTTGCCAGAGAACCTGAACACCGCTGAAATCTTAGACAACAGTATCAAGAGTCACATCTGCGCCAGTTTAGTAGCCTAACATACCCAGATGCGCCTTAGCTATGGTCTTGAAGGAGAATTTTGGTTACAGAAAGTCAGAGGGCTTGGCAGCAGAGAAAATTGTTCACTAGCCTGATTTTTGACAGTGGTTTTAGGCAGTCCATGGCAAGATAGGAAGGTCAGCGACAATACATTTCGATCCGGGCTCATGGACATCAAAAACGGCTTTGTTGGTACTGTAGGCAATACTCCCCTCATTCGTTTGCACAGCTTCAGCGAACAAACGGGCTGCGAAATTTTGGGTAAGGCTGAGTTCCTCAATCCCGGTGGATCGGTGAAGGATCGGGCGGCTCTGTTTATGATCAATGATGCTGAGGAGAAGGGACTCTTAAAGCCAGGCGGAACGGTAGTAGAGGGAACAGCAGGCAATACAGGCATTGGGCTGGCCCATATTTGTAATGCCAAGGGTTATCGCTGCTTGATTGTGATTCCCGAGACCCAATCTCAGGAAAAAATGGATGCTCTGCGGCTCTTAGGAGCCGAGGTGCGGGCGGTTCCGGCGCTTCCCTATTCTGATCCTAACAACTATGTAAAACTATCCGGAAAGCTGGCCGAGAGCATTGACAATGCGATTTGGACTAACCAGTTTGATAACTTGGCGAATCGGCAAGCTCATTACGAAACGACTGGCCCAGAGCTTTGGCAACAAACCGAGGGCAAAATTGATGCATGGGTGGCTTCGACGGGGACTGGCGGCACCTATGCTGGTGTAGCAATGTATCTGAAAGAAAAAAATTCAAGGATTAAGGTGGTGTTAGCTGATCCTATGGGAAGTGGGTTGTACAGCTATGTTAAAACGGGACAGATTGCTACTGAAGGAAGTTCGATCACTGAGGGGATTGGTAATAGCCGAGTGACGGCTAATTTAGAAGGGGCACCCATTGATGATGCCATTCGAGTTGACGACTTAGACTGTTTGCGAGTGATCTACCAATTGCTCCAACGGGATGGATTGTTTCTGGGTGGTTCTGTGGGCATTAATGTGGGGGCTGCGGTGGCTTTAGCCCATCAAATGGGTCCAGGGCATAGGATTGTGACTGTTCTATGTGATAGCGGTGCCCGTTATCAGTCGAAGCTTTTTAATGCAGATTGGTTAGCTGCTAAGGGACTGCATTGGAGTTAGGATGAATTTCCCGTAGTATTAGATGCCTAACTCCCTTCTATGAAACAGTTTTGGCCCAGGCTAAAGCAGCAGTGGACTCGCTATCAAGGATTGATTACCATTGCTTTGGTGGTCTTTATTGCCATCTTTTTAGGTAGGGCGATATATCGACATTGGCAAGGGATTGCTACCATTCATATTACCTGGGTGGCTGGAGCTTGGTTGGCGATCGCAACCGGCACAACGCTCTTTGCCTTTATCTTGACGGGATGGTTATGGGGCTGGATTCTCCAGGATTTTGACTATCCTATCAACAATATCTGGGCGACCCAAATTTATCTGACCACAAATATTGCCAAATACCTACCCAGCAATCTAATCCATTTATACGGCCGGACCCTCGCGGCAACCCGGATGGGCGTTCCTCTTTCTGTGGCAACCTTAAGCGTAGTATTGGATACCTTACTGATGATGGCTGCGGGCTTGGTTTTGGGGGTAATGACTGTTCCCGATCAAGGCCTATTGTTGGCTGGTCTAGGTTTAGGGACGCTGTTGATCTTGATTCATCCTCGGGTACTCAAACTGGGAGCAGAGCAAATCCGAGGGCTATCCAGATCCCTACGTTCAAAAAAATTGTTCAATCAGCCCCAGCTGTTTCCATTGCAACGCCATCCTTATCCTTGGCGACTTTTGCTGGGTGAATTGGGAATCTTGATCCTGCGAGGCTTGGGATTTGCCATGGTTGTTGAAGCCTTGATGCCGCTAGAAATATCGGCAATTCCTCGGTTAATCAGTATTTTTAGTGTTGGTTGGTTGTTGGGTTTTATTTCGCCGGGGATTCCCGGTGGGATTGGTGTTTTTGAACTTACAGTCAGTCAACTCTTGACAAGCCCTGGTATCGTTGCCCAGGAGCAAACCTTATCCTATGGCTTTGCTCTAGGAATTGTCGCGCTCTATCGGTTGATGAATACCCTCGCCGAAGCCTTAGGTGCTGGTTTGGCTTGGCTAGATAGCCAGCACTCAGCTCAGCCCGTTTCCCCCGCTCCAGCGGCTTTGGGTAAGGCAGAGCTGACCCAGCCTAAGAGATAAGATAAAGTCTTGGCTTGTTGATGTCTTTGGTTTGTCAATTGATTGACAGGAGATCCCTCCACAGGATACATAAGGTTGCGGGGGTTTAGTCTGCTCTCCTGAGTTATGAGCGTGCACAACTGGCTGCACAAGAAGGACTCTTCATGGATGTCAGCCTTATTATTTCTAATATTCTCAACCCACCCATCCTGTTTTTCTTTTTGGGGATGACGGCAGTTTTTGTCAAGTCAGACTTAGAAATTCCGGCACCCATTCCTAAGCTTTTTTCACTGTACTTGCTGTTTGCCATTGGCTTTAAGGGTGGGGTAGAGCTGGTCAAAAGTGGTGTTACTCAGGATGTTCTGCTGACGATGGGTGCAGCAATTCTGATGGCCTGTTTTGTGCCTGTCTATACCTTTTTTATTCTGAAGATTAAACTAGATAATTATGATGCAGCTGCGATCGCAGCGACCTATGGTTCCATCAGTGCGGTTACCTTTATTACCGCCAGCGCCTTCTTAACAGAGCTAGATATTGCCTATGATGGGTTTATGGTTGCAGCCTTGGCCCTCATGGAATCTCCTGCGATCATTGTGGGCTTAATTTTGGTAAATCTATTTGCCGTTGACACGAAAGAAGACTTCAAATGGTCTGAAGTGCTGCAAGAAGCCTTCTTAAACAGTTCTGTGTTTTTATTAGTGGGTAGCCTAGGGATCGGAACCTTGACAGGCGAGCGGGGCTGGCGTGTCTTGGAGCCTTTTACCCAGGGTTTATTTTATGGGGTGCTTACCTTTTTCTTGTTGGATATGGGCATTGTCGCGGCCCGTAGAATTAAAGACTTACAAAAACAGGAGTATTTTTGGTTGGGTTTGCCATTTTAATCCCTATCCTCAATGCAGGCATTGGCTTAGGAATTGCCAAACTGATCCATATGTCTCAAGGAGATGCGCTTCTATTTGCCGTTCTCTGCGCCAGCGCTTCTTATATTGCAGTTCCGGCTGCTATGCGAATGACAGTGCCAGAAGCCAATCCTAGCCTTTATGTTTCCACAGCCTTGGCGGTAACGTTCCCCTTCAATATTATTGTGGGCATCCCTCTGTATTTAGCGGGCATCCAGTTTTTATGGAGGTAAATCCATGCAGATTGTCAAAAAAATCGAAATCATTGCCAATTCCTTTGAGCTTGCCAAAATTTTGGATGCCCTAGATCACTCCGGTGTTCACGGCCATGCAGTCATTCGCAATGTAGCTGGCAAGGGCCTACGAGATGGTGCTGAAGATCTAGATATGACAATGCTCGACAATGTTTATATCATTGCCTTTTGTGCCCCAGATTTGATAAAAACTGTTGTCGAAGGAGTACGGCCTCTGCTGAATAAGTTTGGCGGAACCTGTTACATTTCCGAAGTCATGGAAATTCGCTCGGTCAAATGTGTCGCTTCGCTCTAACCGACTCTGCTCCTGTTGCGATCGCCAAGGGCTTGGTGTTCTGGCTTGGATCAAAACCAGGTCACACTCTCATGGGCAATCAAGGTAAAAGGTAATCTGATAGAGCCAGCTCGTTGCTGGAGAATCTCAACTCTCGACAAATTATTTGCTTACTACCCCAATTGCGCTTCAGCAGTAACGCAATTTTCTGATCGAGTCAGCTAAGGGGGAAATGAACAAGACTGACTATAACTCAACAACCCCTGGGAAACCGTTGGGAAAGATCGTGCTGGGATAGACAATCGCCTCAGCAACATTAGCAGCGCGCGCCCGAAACAGAGAACAGCGCTCTAGGTTTGCCTTAGTTAAAACACATCCTGATAAGTTAGCAGCAGTAAGATTAGCCCCGATCAAACAGGCTGCGGTGAGATTGGCATTTTCTAGATTGGCATTTTCTAGATTGGCATTTTCTAGATTAGTACTGAGGAGTTGGGCAAAGGCTAGCTCTGCACCGAGCAGAGAGGCTTCTAAGAGCGTTGCTCCTTGTAGATAGGCATGATCTAACACAGCCTTACTGAGATTAGCCCCTTTCAGTTGGGCTTTCTCTAAATTGGCTCTGCTTAAGTTGGCATAGGCTAGATTGACCTGGCTAAGATTACAGCCTGTGAGCACCACATCCGGGAGTTGAGCATCAAATAAATTAATCCCACTCAGGTCTAAATTTTTAAAGTCACGCTGACCTTTGTTATATGCGTTGAATAAATCTTCAGTAGCCAGTTTGCGCATGTTGTTTCTTGTCAGAAAATTGCCCCTGCTGCATTAACAAAGGCCGGAAGAGATGAGTATTATTACTTAATATGTAACATCAGTTTACAATCTGGTTTCAGGAAGAGGAACGGTCTTAATAATCGCTTTAGATTTATGCCAGGCTTGAATTCTGGGTCTTGAGATTCGATTTCTTTCAAGGGCGAGAGCAGAGGAATCGTTGCTGCGCTCTTTGCGAAACAAACCGCAGCATTGGTGGTATTTCCTCGACCATCTCCAGGTGTCACCGGAAAACAATCGGGCCGAACGCTTCTGGCGAGGAGGCTGCTACTGGATTGAACTCAGGTTAATGCAGGAAGTCACGTCGCAGAAAGAGGGATCTCTTGCTATACCCGAAGGGTTAGCGGGATGAGTGTCAATCTCTCACAACCTTTAGTGTTCGTAAGTCCACATCAGCACATCCCATGATTTTGCCCCCAAGGCGATGAATCTGCAGTAGCAGATCTAAGTCTGAGGGTTGGATTCTCTCCCCAGGAATAAAAGCGGGAATACCAGGGGGATAGGGGCAAACCCATTCAGCACTAATTCGATGCCCTGCCCTTTGCCAGGGAACCACCTCTTGGGCAGACCAATAGGCCTCTCGGGGTAAAAGTTCTGGGGTGGAGTAGGGCTGTGCAAAGGCCGCCATCTTGTCCGGGATGATCTCTGGTTGGAGGGGAGTGTGGGCCGAGGACCTTAATTGCCTCACTGCTGCCACTAGTCGCTGAATATCTTGCTCAGTATTACCCAGGCTGATCAAAAAAGTGAGGTGCTCTAGGGTGACTAATTCTGCCGCCACCCCAAAGTCAGCCATCAATCGTTGATCAATCTGAAAGCCATCGCCTCTCAAGGCTGCAGTAAAGAGGGTAATCCGTGTTGGATCAAGGCTAACAAAGCCCGCTGCTGGTTGGCTCTGCTCTGGGGTGAGGATCTCTAAACCACTCTGAGCTTGTAGTTGAGATCGCGCCCTCCAAGCTAAGGCCATCACCTCGGTCATGATTCCTTCACCCCCGAGGGCCATTTGTCGCCGTGCCAGGTCTAAGGAGGCCAGCAGCAGATAATTGGGACTGGTGGACTGCACCAACTGTAAGGCTTGACTGATCCGCTGCCGCTCTACTCGATTGCCCTGCATATGCAGCATCGCTGTCTGGGTCAAGGACCCGAGAATTTTATGGGTAGACTGGACCACCAAATCAGCTCCTGCCCTCAAGGCGGAGCTGGGTAAATCGGGATGAAAATGAAAATGAGGCCCATGGGCTTCATCCACTAGCAGGGGAATATCATGGCGATGAGCGAGAGTTGCGATCGCGCTGATATCACTACAAATGCCTTCATAGGTGGGGTAGACCAGCAGAATTGCCTTTGCCTGGGGGTAGGCCGCCAAGGCGGTTGCGATCGCCCTGGGGTGAGGCCATAGACAATCCCCCGCCTCAGATCGTATTCCGGTGGCACAAAGACCGGACTTGCTCCAGCTAGAATCAGGCCAGAGATCACAGAAACATGGCTATTGCGAGGCAGAATAATCTGTTCACCCGGCCCACAGGTCGCCACAATGGCAGCGATCACCCCAGCCGTTGAGCCATTCACCAAAAACCAAGTGTGTTCAGCTCCAAATGCTTCAGCCGCCAAACATTGGGCGGATTGAATCACAGATGTAGGCGCAAATAGATTATCCAGAGCAGGTAACTCTGGCAAATCCAGGCAAGCGAAACCATCCCCTAACCCTTCCAAAAAAGAGGCCGGCAATCCTCGGCCACGCCGATGGCCAGGCGTATAAAAAGCCGCCTGAGGCTGATGCGCCATGTTCTGAAGCGCTTGCCAAAGGGGAGCCTGTTGTTGGTCGAGACCATCCATCTCGTGAATCAATTTGCGCTAATCAAGGCCATGCTTTAATAGCAAAGCACCCCCCTCTGGGAAAACAAACCCATGAAACAGTCTGAAGTTGGGCAATGGCATTTATAGTGGTCAACAGTTCACTCATTCCTAAACATCTTCAATGCTAAGAGCTGGTATCGTTGGCCTCCCCAACGTTGGTAAATCAACCCTGTTTAACGCCCTAGTCGCCAACGCTAAGGCGGAAGCGGCCAATTTCCCCTTTTGCACCATCGAACCAAATCTGGGTATGGTGTCTGTTCCCGACGAGCGCTTACAAAAGCTTACAGAAATCTCCCACTCTGAGAAAACCGTACCCACCCGCATCGAATTTGTAGATATTGCTGGCCTCGTTGCCGGTGCCAGCCAGGGCGAGGGCCTTGGCAATCAGTTCCTATCTAATATTCGAGAAGTAGATGCGATCGTGCATGTGGTCCGCTGCTTTGCCGATGATGACATCATTCATGTGTCTGGCTCCGTGGATCCGGTGCGAGACATCGAAGTCATCAACCTAGAATTGGGCCTTGCCGATCTCGCCCAAATAGAGCGACGGTGGGAGCGCACCCAAAAAACAGCCCGCAATAACAAACAGGCCCAAGAAGAGCTGGTTATCCTAGAAAAATTAAGAACCACCCTTGATGCTGGTCAAGCTGCACGCCATGCCCCCTTAAGCGCCGAAGAACTAGAGGTGATTAAATTTCTGGGTCTGTTAACGCTCAAACCAATTATCTATGCCACCAATGTTTCAGAGGACGATTTAGGCAAGGGCAATGATTGGGTGGAGCAAGTTCGGACTGTTGCAGCACAAGAACAAGCCGAGGTGGTAGTCATTTCAGCCCAGGTAGAATCGGAGTTAAGTGCCTTATCGGCCAGCGAACAATTAGATTTTCTGGAAGCCTTGGGCGTACAAGAAGGGGGGCTCAGGTCCTTAATTCAAGCAACCTATACTTTATTGGGCCTACGCACTTACTTTACCTCCGGCCCCCAAGAAAGTCGTGCTTGGACAATTCCCATTGGGACCAAAGCACCACAGGCAGCAGGAGTCATCCATACGGACTTTGAGCGCGGCTTTATTCGCGCCGAAACCGTTAATTTCCAGGACTTAATTGAACATGGCTCTCTCATGGCAGCCAAGGAGAAAGGATTAGTCCGCAGTGAAGGGAAGGATTACTTGGTTCAAGAGGGAGATGTGATGTTATTTCGCTTTAATGTCTAGTACAGCTTGGCTTAAGTCCATCAACTATTTAAGCGGTTAAGGGCTTGCCCTTATAAGTCCATTGAAAAGGCTTTGCCATCGTACGGTTGAAGT
>JAAUUW010000099.1 GCA_012030735.1 Acaryochloridaceae cyanobacterium SU_2_1 | reverse complement strand
AAACACCGGAAATTGAACGAGGCGAAAATCTAAAAAATCAATCACTTCGCCCGTCAGCAAGCGATCAATCCCATTACCCGCTGCCCCCCCCGAGCAAAAAAACCGTAACCCGCTTGCGTCCCAGCGAGGCAAGCGGGGTCCAAAAAATCCCAAGCAGATCAAGCCCAGGGTAACAACCAAAGACAACCAAGGTAGCCAAGGACAATCCCGGCACCAGCTAAAGGCAGCACCAGGATTCGTGACATAGGTGAAGTGAAACACATTAGGAATAACAGCCCAGGACTGAGGAGCATCAGGGGGCTTAATCAGTTCAAAAGTCTCAATTACCCAAAATTTTGTCCATCGATCGATCAACAGACTAGCGATAGCCGTAGCCCAAAACAAGCTTTTTTCCAGCGCATAGATTAATAAAACAGCACTAGCCTTAATAAATAAGCAATAAGAGCAACAGCACAGAGAATAACCAACTGCCCAGGGAGGGGCACAAAGGAATATTGCCATATCGACCCACCCCAACTCCCTGGCAAGGATTGGAAAATCGCGAGGCCCGTTAGGTACATCATGCCCGCCAAATGAATCACCAATAGCCCTGCCAGACAGCTCAACAGAATCATCTCCAAACGCCGTTTTTTGCGAAAAGCTAAATCACCACAAAGCCATGCCCCGGGCAAAAACCTAGCAAATAACCAAAGGTAGGCTCCTGCCAATAGCTTAAACCACCCCCCTGAGTAAACACTTGCACTCCGCTCAAACCTAAGACAAGATAGGCAATCTGGGAAAGAGCCCCCGCATTTTTCCCTCCGACACAGCCGATCAGCAGCACAGCCCCCACCTGCAAGCTAACCCCCAAGGTATGAATATCAATTTGTTGCCAATCCATCGGCCAAGCCAACGTGGGGAAAGGAATAGCAACCTCAATAAATACCCCACTAATGGTGAGCAACAGTCCGATAATTGCCCATAACAGTTCATCAAAGGTAGTTAGCACTGAGTTGGTAAACTATAGGAACGAACAGAAGCAGTATGGTATAAAACTGCCTGTTGCTGCTGGCAGCTCTTAACATTTCTCAATAATAATCAATAATTGAGCATAACTAACCCATCCTCTGAAAAACATTACCTTAGAGAGCTGAGGTCTGATAATATTTTTATTAAGTTTGATTTTGATAATAAAGCTACGGTGGGATAGATAACAAAGGAGGAGATCGTTAAGCAATGCAAACTTTTGGACAAACAAACGTTGAATACCCATGGTGGGCAGGGAACTCTCGCTATACAGATGATAGCGCCCAGTTCTTAGCAGCCCATATCGGCCAAATTGCCTCCATGTGCTTTTTTGCCGGATCAATTACTTTATTTGAACTATCTCGATATAACCCTGATATTCCTCTCTATAGCCAAGGTTTCGTCTGCTTACCGCAGATGGCCCGGTTGGGCTGGGGTGTAGGCTCCGGTGGTGTTGTTGTTGATACCTATCCCTACTTCGCCATCGGCATCATTCACCTCGTGGCCACAGCGGTCTTTGCTTCTGGTGCTCTTTTTCATATTTTGACCGGACCCAAAAGCTTCTCCGAGAGTGAGGCAGATGCAGGCCGAAGATTTCACTTTGAGTGGGATGATTTTGAGACCCAAGGTCGCATTCTTGGCCACCACCTTTTATTCTTGGGGGCAGCCACTTTCCTGTTCTTGACCTGGGGTGCTACTCACGGATTTTATGATTCAAATATCGGCGAAGTGAGAGCCGTTACACCCACACTGAATCTCGTTCGGCTCTTTAAATATGGTTGGGCTGTTCCTGGCTTCAACCCATACTTTGTCAACAACTTAGAGGATGTTCAAACTGGCCATCTATTTGTGGGTAGCCTTTACACTCTGGGTGGAATCTTTCATATTTTGGTCAAGCCTTGGCCCTATACCGATCGCCTCTACATCAAAAATGCTGAAGCCCTACTAGGTTACGCATTGGGGGGATTGGCCTTTGCCGGCTTTAATGCTTGCTATTTCTCGGCTGTGAATGAAATCACATTTCCCCTAGAGTTCTTTGGTCCCGTTCTTGAGCTTAAGCTAGGTGCCCTACCTTATTTTGCTGATACGATAGATGTTTCTGAAGCTGGTCATACAACTCGATTCTGGATTTGTAACTTCCACTTCTACTGGGCCTTCTATTGTTTACAAGGTCATTTTTTCCATTGCATCCGCAGTGCAGGATTTGACTTCCGCAAACTACCTCAGTTCTTCAACCGGGTTCCTCCCAGCATGGAACTAAAGCCATAAATCCCAGAAAGTCAATGACAGGTACTAATTAAGGTAGTGCTTAGAGCTGCTTTATATTGGTTTACTGATCTGTTGAGGTATGGTGTTTTTTCTAAGAACATTATGGCTTTCAACCCATAGGCTGATCCATATTCACAGTTGGCCTAAATAAGGCAAGCAAGTCCATAAACTTGCTTGCCTTTCACTTTGTCTAGGGCAAAACCACCTCTGATTTTAAGAAGAGACAAAGCCCCATAGAATGGAACACGATAAGAGAAAACGATATAGGTTGCACTATCCCCCGTGAAAATATCTGTTTACCATACCCCCGAAGAGATTCCCAATAATCGCCTCCCCAACTGTGCCGTCGTCATCGACGTTTTAAGAGCCAGTAGCACCATCGTCGCTGCCTTAGAGGCTGGAGCCACAGCGGTGCAAGTCTTCAGCGACATCGATCAACTCCTCGAAGCCAGTGACAGCATCCCTGAAGAGCAACGCTTACGGGCAGGTGAACGGGGGGGCAAGAAAGTCCCAAGCTGTGAACTCGGCAACTCTCCCTTGGCCTTTACCCCCGAGCAAACCGCTGGCCGCCAGCTCTTCTTAAGTACTACCAATGGCACCCGATGCTCTGAGCGTGTCAGCAAAGCTGGCCAGGTCGTGATCGGCTCCCTCAATAACCGCCAAGCGATTGCCAATTATTTACTGAGCAAAAATCCAGGCAATCTCTGGTTGGTTGGCTCTGGTTGGGAGGGTAGCTATTCCTTAGAAGACACAGTCTGTGCTGGTGCGATTATTGCCAGCATTCTCGCCAATAGCAACAAGAAGCTGAGCCAACTGGCTGGCAACGATGAAGCGATCGCAGCCTATTCTCTCTATCAACAATGGAAGCAAGAGCTACCAGAGCTACTGAGCAGTGCCAGCCATGGTCAGCGACTACTAAAGCTCAAGAGCAAAGAAGATTTAGAGTATTGTGCTCAACTCGACATCATCAAGAGCGTCCCCATCCAGAAGAAACCAGGACTGTTCATCGAACGACAACCCAACTTAATCGAAAAGACCTGTGAAGCGCTGGGTCGCTTAGTGGGCCGAGGTCCTTCACAACCTCAGACTAAACCCCAAGATTCAGAGCCGACTGCCCCCCAAGGGCGGGTTGCGTCAGAGCCTGCGGTGAAGGAACGGGTGGTGGCCCAAGCTCAGCCCCAGGCCAAACCAACAAAACCCCCAAAGGAGCTTATCTCAAGAAGAATCTCTCAGTAAGGGAACAGAAATAAAAACCCGTAGAAAAGCCTGTGGCACCACAAACAGCAGCCATAACCAGCCCCCAACCAGCCATAACCCCAACCGATTCCGTTCAAACTCTTCCAGACAGAAGCGTAAGTACAACAACCGCTACAACAGCACCCCCGACCTCAGCCGCTACAGCCCTGTTGGATAGACTCCAGACAACAGAAACAGTTATTGAGGAAGGGGCTAACTTGCCACCCTCAGATAGCGCCGCAGTTCCTAGTAATTTAACTGAGAAAAGTTAGGACAGACCTAAGAACGGGCATGCAATAATTTGTTACATTAAAATCGGAGATGTTTCCTCAGAAAGCATCCCCAAAGGCCCCTTTAAAGAGGTATAAAACCATGCGTGTTGCCATTGTAGGTGCCGGATTAGCTGGCATGGCCACTGCCGTTGATTTAGTGGATGCCGGTCACGAAGTAGAGCTCTTTGAAGCCCGTCCCTTCATCGGCGGTAAAGCCGGCAGTTGGGTCGATGAACAAGGCAACCATATTGAAATGGGACTCCATGTTTTCTTTGGCAACTATCGCCGATTATTCGCCTTAATGGCTAAAGTGGGTGCCCTCGATCATTTCTTGCTCAAAGAGCATACCCATACCTTTGTAAATCGAGGCGGTCGATTGGGTGCCCTAGACTTTCGTTTTTTGCTCGGTGCACCCTTTAATGGTTTAAAAGCATTTTTTACGACTTCTCAGCTCTCCTGGCGAGATAAGGTACAGAATGCGATCGCCTTGGGCACCAGCCCCATTGTCCTCGGCTTAGTGAACTACGAAGGGGCCATGAGGGTGATACGCAGCTTAGATGGCATCAGCTTTGCCGATTGGTTTCGTCGCCATGGGGGCAGTGAAGGCAGCATTGAGCATCTATGGAACCCCATTGCCTATGCCTTAGGTTTCATCAATTGCGAACAGATTTCGGCTCGCTGTATGTTGACCATCTTTCAGATGTTTGCTGTCCGCCGTGAGGCTTCAATGCTGCGCATGCTAGCCGGATCGCCCCAAGAATATTTGCACCAACCCATCATTCACTATCTACAAGAACGAGGAGCCATCTTTCATCTACGACGGCGCACCACAGAAATTTTATACACCACAACAGATGATAACCAGGTCCAAGTCACGGGCTTGCGGGTAGCCAAGGAGGCAGGGGAGGACGTGATCGAGGCCGATGCCTATGTTTGTGCCTGCGATATACCCGGTATTCAACGGTTACTCCCCGAAGCTTGGCGGCGCTGGCCTCAGTTTGACAATATTTACAAGCTGGATGCAGTGCCTGTGGCCACCGTTCAACTGCGCTTTGATGGCTGGGTCACGGAACTCAAAGACCCCGAGGCCCGCCATCAGCTCCAAAGGGCTGTGGGTTTGGATAATCTCCTCTACACGGCGGATGCTGACTTTTCCTGCTTTGCTGATTTAGCTCTCACCAGTCCCAAGGATTATTATCGAGAAGGACAAGGGTCCTTGCTGCAACTGGTCTTGACCCCTGGTGATCCCTTTATCAAACAAAGCAATGATGCGATCGCGCAACATGTGCTCAAGCAAGTTCAAGACTTATTTCCCTCAGCTCGGGACCTGAACATGACTTGGTATAGCGTCGTCAAATTAGCCCAATCCCTATACCGAGAAGCACCCGGAATGGATCCCTACCGTCCCCAACAAAAAAACACCCATTCCCAATTTTTTCCTAGCGGGGAGCTACACCAGTCAAGACTATATCGACAGCATGGAAGGAGCCACAATTTCTGGGCATCAAGCCGCCCAAGCCGTTTTAGGCAATGCATCTATTCTCCAAACACTGAGTGAGCAATACCCATGTCAGATTGGTTAGAACATAGCGAACAAGTAGAGGTTCCCGTACCTGTGGCAACAGCCTGGGATTTATGGTCCAATTTGGAGCTCATGCCTCAGTGGATGAACTGGATCGACTCCGTAGAAGTCCTTACTGAGAAACCCGATTTGTCTCGATGGACCTTATCGGGTGGCGGTTTGACATTCACTTGGCTCTCTCGCATTCTCAAGGAAGTCCCTCACCAAATTATTCAATGGGAATCCGTTGATGGTCTCCCCAATCAAGGCGCAATTCGCTTCTATGACCGCAAAGACAATCACAGCATCGTCAAATTGACCGTTGCCTACAAAATTCCTGGAATTGTCGGCTCCTTAATGGACAATCTCTTTTTGGGGAAGCTAGTAGAATCTAATCTGCGCGATGATCTAAATCGATTTCGTGAATATGCCTTACAACATCCAGGTACCCCCTAAGAGCTCCACCCTCCTTCATTGATTAGCCCTAAGCTTGATATTTCATGAAATAGATCGGTAGGCGTACTAGAGTTTTGGCTAACTGAGACAAGCCAAATTTACGCTGCAACGACGCTGGCAAAGCTGACCAAGACACCGTATCAAATCCTCGTTGATGATAGAATTGGCGCAATTGCTGGCCCAAACATTCCAAATATAGGGGCTCACTAGCCCGCTGAATTAAATGATTGGTCAAATAAGACCCTAGCCCTTGACCTCTCCAGTCAGGATCAACAATGAGACTGCCTAGTTCTTGGGCTTGAGCAAAGGAACGCAGTTGACCACAGGCGATCATGCGCGTTTGGCATTCAATCACCCAAAATTGTGTCCACCGCAATTGAGTTGGATCGAGTCTCGCTGACCATACCATCCGTCGAATAGTCCCAAGATCAGCAACCTTGCAGGGCGCAATTGACAATTATCGGGCAGGAGGGGCTTCTGCATATTGGCAACTTACGCTAGTTTAGACAGTATCTATCAACGGTTAAGGTGAGTATGAAAACCTGCTGCCATTACCTGGTATTCCTCATTATACAATTGCTGTCCTGAAGCCCCAGAGCTTTGACGAAGCGACCCAAGCCGTCGATGCCTTAAAAGCGGGAACTGTTATTTTGCTGAATCTAGCTAGCTTAGGGGCTGACAAAGCCCAGAGGTTTGCTGATTTCGCTGCTGGCAGTGCTTGTGCTCTGTCAGGACACCAAAAAATGCTTGGTAATCATATTTTTCTATTTGCACCACCCATGGTGCAAATAGTGACTCAATTAAAAACAGCCTAAGGGTATTTGGAGCCCTCAGACTGTTTTTAATGGGTATTAACCCTAGGCTAGTTCTGTTGTCTGAGACTGGGGATCACCCTCCCTCAGACAGCTAGCTAGAACTAAGCCAATATAGTGACTGGTTTAGTTGCTTATTTTGTTTACTTGATAGAGACTTTGCCCCCAGCCTCTTCCAGGCTCTTCTTCGCTTCTTCCGCTTCTTCCTTAGCAACCCCTTCCTTGATCGATTTAGGGGCTGATTCCACCATCTCCTTCGCTTCTTTTAAGCCCAGACCTGTGAGGGTGCGCACTACTTTGAGAATTGCTATTTTCTTGTCAGCAGGAACTTCCTCAAGAATAACGTCGAATTCAGTTTGTTCTTCAACCTCTTCGGCTGGGGCAGCGCCACCGGCGGGAGCCATCATCACGCCTGCTGCTGGGGCTGCGCTGACACCAAAGGTTTCTTCAATTTTCTTGACTAATTCGGCTGCTTCTAGCAGTCTTAGCGATTTCAATTGCTCTAGAATTTCATCTGTTACAGACATGGTTTAGTTCCTTAAGTTGAGTTAAATGGTAAAAATTGTGCAAGTCAATCAGGGTGATGGACCTAGACAGACTTATTTCTCTGAGTCTGCATAGGCTTGCAGCACACGAGCCAAGGAGGCTGGTACCTCGTTGATACCCACTGCAATTTTGGCAATCACAGAATTGATTGCGCCCGCGAGCTGAGCCATCAATACGGTTTGAGATGGTAAGTCCCCAATCGCTTTAACATCTGCCTGAGAAAGGGATTGGCCATCCATGACCGCGCCACGCACTTCAGTTTTTTTGGTTGCTTTTTGGAAGTCTTGGTAGGCCTTTATGGCACCCCCTAGATCTTCTTTGACGAGTAAGAAAGCTGAAGAGCCTGAGAGCAATTCAGACAAAGGTTGCCATTGCTCATCGTCTGCGATCGCACGCTCCATAAACGTGTTTTTTGCAACTTTGCACAAGGCACCCGTGAGTCGCAGACGATTACGCAAATCGCGCATCTCAGCTACAGTCAGACCCTGATAGTCAATCACAATAGTCATTTGAGTTTCACTCAAACTTTCCTGTAATTGAGTAACAATTGCCTGCTTTTCCGCTAGATTTCGTCCCATGTTTCAGTTCACCTCCTTAAGAATTTGGTCCATCAAAACAAACTTAACAATGCCCCACGCCAACACTGACCAACCTTTCCCTCTAGATCAGAAAACCTCGGTGATATACCGAGGTTTTCGAGAAAAATCCTAGCTAAGTCAGGATCTATTCCCCACTTAGCGAGAGTCTCAAAACCTCAGTAGGCTATTAAGTTCACAACCCCTACCTTCTACGGCTTTGGCTATTTAATTGGTTAGCGTTGGCAATGGCTCAATCCTAGACGTAAAGAATCAATCTTTAGCAAACGAACACTCATCGCAAGACACTTAGACTTAGGCTCAGTCTTAGACTTCCGTTAAGCTCAAATCCCGCAAAGCAGAGATATCAACCATGATAGAAGGCCCCATGGTCGCAGCAACATATAGAGTCCGCCAAAAGCGACCCTTGGCACCCGCCGGCCGGTTGCGATCAATGGTGTCTTGCAAGGCTTTGAGATTCGCCAACAAATCTGAAGCAGCGAAAGAAGCTTTACCGAACTGAACATGGACAATGCCGGTTCGATCTGCTCTAAACTCTAATTTGCCAGCCTTAAACTCCGAGATTGCCAAGGGCAGATCAAAGGTAACTGTACCCGCCTTTGGGGAAGGCATCAGACCTCGAGGACCGAGGATACGACCCACCTTAGCCACCTGAGGCATCATATCAGGTGTGGCAATCAGCAAGTCAAAATCCATGCGGCCCTGCTGAATCTCCGTAATCAGCTCCTCAGAGCCCACTACATCCGCCCCTGCATCTGTCGCCTCCTTGACCTTCTCCCCCCGAGCCACAACCGCCACCCGAATTGTTTGACCTGTGCCCTTGGGTAAAACCACAGTAGTGCGAAGTTGCTGATCCGTATATTTTGGATCAATGCCCAAACGAATATGGGCCTCAGCGGATTCTGGGAATTTCGCAGTTGCTGTTTTACAGAGCAGCTCTAGAGCCTCTAGAGCTCATAGGGACGTTCTTCCACCAGTTGTTGCAATTCGCGCAGGCGACGAGATCTCTTTTTAGTCATATTATCCTCCTGGGGTACTAACGAAGCGATCGCCTCTTCCCCTGATTTAGTTTACAAAAACCCGAACTAAGTCCATCAAAAGACGCGTTTTTCACGCCATCGATACTTCTAATCAAGCACTGAAACACCCATGTTGCGAGCAGTACCCGCCACAATTTTCATAGCCGCCTCAATGTCATTGGCATTGAGATCTGGCATCTTAGTTTGGGCAATTTCTTGAAGCTGGGCCTTAGTAATTTGACCCACCTTCACTGTCCTTGGCTCACCAGACCCTTTTTCAATACCAGCTGCCTTCTTGATTAACACCGAAGCCGGAGGTGTTTTCAAGATAAAGGTAAAGCTGCGGTCTTCAAAGACCGAGATTTCCACGGGCACCACTAACCCAACTTGATCCGCCGTGCGAGCATTATATTCCTTGCAGAACATCATGATATTCACGCCATGCTGCCCTAGGGCTGGGCCGATGGGAGGAGCAGGATTCGCTTTGCCAGCGGTAATCGCTAACTTAATATTTGCTACAACTTTTCTTGCCATTGCTGATTACTCTTTTTTCACCTGATTAAACTCTAGTTCTACGGGAGTATCCCGTCCAAAGATAGAGAGAAGAGCTTTTAACTTATTGCGCTCTAGACTCACCTCAATGACTTCACCCTCAAAGTCTTTAAATGGACCATTGAGAACTGTAATCTTATCACCAACGGCCATATCCACCTTGACCACGGGTTCTTGCTCTTGGGCTTGTCGAAAGATTCGCTCCACCTCTAAAGATCCTAAGGGCATGGGTTTCACATGTCCTCGACCCCGACCATAACGGCGCTGCTGCTCAGCACCAACAAAGTTGATCACATTGGGAGTATTTTTGACAACCTGCCAAGTTTCATCATCCAAGATCATCCGGACCAAAACATAGCCAGGAAAAACCTTTTCCTCGCCTGTTTGGCGACTGCCATCCTTACGAACTTTGATTGTCGGGGTTTGAGGGATGGCAATTTGGACAATCCGGTCAGCAACATCAAGGGTTTGCAAGCGTTGCTCGAGGTTATGTTTAACCTTTTTTTCGCAGCCAGAAGCAACCTGAACAGCATACCAATGGTTAATCCTAGGCTGGCTATCAGTTTGCAAATCTGCCATAACACTATGGCTTAGTGGTTCATCTATCATGGTGATCACCCAAAAATTAAGCCCGATGCCCAGCGGAATATACCATCAATAAAAGAGATCAAGATTGCTGAGAGAGACACCATCAAAAAACAGCGATGGACTCACTAATCAGTTGTTGTCGATCGGGCCAAACGACTTTCCCTAGTTCTTCCTGAGTGCTTTTCAGAAATCCGATTGAACCTTTTGTGGCTGAGCTAGGGGGGGCTACTGCGTCAGATCTTATTTCAGGTTCAGCATCGATAGTGGAAACAGGAACCTCTGTCTCTGACTCAGCAGAATCATGATTGTTTGGCAAATCGATATCTTGTGGAGCAGAGGAGCCATTGCTGTCTGGACTACTTTGTTTCTTTCTTCTCTTGGCCACTATTTACTAACCCCTGTATACCAATTACTAACCCCTGCAGACCCTTTCTGGTTGCTGATATTCCCACTGTCCTCTTCAAAACTCAAGATCGCCCTACCTTTGCTTTTCCAGCGCAACGGTTGCTCGGCTACCAGCACCTGAAGAACTTCAGTGATTTACAACTTAGCTCAGACCGAGATTGACCAAGGAAGGGTCCTAGTGAATCGAGCGCGCCTTGGAGGACTTGAACCCCCGACATCAGGTTTTGGAGACCTGCGTTCTACCAACTGAACTAAAGGCGCAGATTGGAAGCTTTAACGAACTGAAGTCCGATTTGTCAGAGCCTAAGAATTCTAACCTGTTTCGATTTTACCGTGCAACGGTGGTTTGACGCAGGAATGTCTCTGACTCAAGGTTGCTCTGCTACTCAGCCTAACAGCAGAGCCTATAGTTCCCGATCAAATCGCTGTTTGACACGGGTTGCTTTACCGACGCGATCTCGCAGGTAATAAAGCTTGGCTCGTCGCACCTTCCCCCTTCGGATCACTTTGATATCGGTCACTAAGGGAGAATGGATCAAGAAAATCCGTTCGACACCAATGCCTTGAAAAATTCGCCGCACAGTAATGGTCTCATTGATACCCCCATGCCGTTTTGCAATCACAGTTCCTTCATAGGGCTGAGTTCGCTCTTTGTTTCCTTCCCGAATTTGAACACCCACTCGGACAGTGTCACCGACATAGATGATCGGCGTATCTTTCTTCAAATGCTCCGCTTCTATTGAGCGCAGAATCTGTTCAGCGTGCATAGACTTTCACGAAAAACTCACAAACCCTTAGGATACTCTATATTTGGGCTAATGGTCTAGATCTATTTTTAGACTAATGGTCTAGAGCCAAGTGGCTGCAATCTCCTGATAAAATGATCCTCATCTTGAGCAAGACAAGAATTCTTAAACACGAAAAAGTCTCCAGCTATCGTTTTCCAACCGCCACTCAGACAACTCGATTGGGAACAGAATCAATCATGGCTCTCACTTATAGGATGGCTGAGCTTACAGGACTTTTAAACTATTGAATTAAATTGGAGTGACCATCTGCCTAAGCCACTACTAAACCACTTTTGATTCATGAGACCCCTCACCCAGAAGGTAGCCAAGGGAAAGGGACAAACAAAAAACCCCCGATTCTCGGGGGATGACGTGTACGGTAAACCCAGTGTCTTGATTGACCGTCAGGCGTTGCACG
>JAAUUW010000098.1 GCA_012030735.1 Acaryochloridaceae cyanobacterium SU_2_1 | reverse complement strand
GATTCGCGAGCAGACCGAAGCCACCCAGCCTCAGTAATGATGTTTGACCTCTACCCTGGGACAGAGGCCCTAGGATCGCCCCCATCAACATTGCGAAAATTCGGTATGAGTCCTAAAACGGTACTCATCAGATGCTCATCAAAAGAGAATTTGGGACAAAAATAACCGCGTCCGCTCTGCTTGAGGATTTTGGAAAAATCATTAGGGCTAGCTTCTTCCACCACGATGCCTTGGTCCATCAACAAGATGCGGTTGGCCACTTCCCGAGCAAAGCCCACCTCATGGGTGACCACCACCATGGTCATGCCCGAATCAGCTAAGGACCGCATCACCGCCAAAACTTCCTTCACCATCTCTGGATCGAGTGCGGAGGTCGGTTCATCAAATAGCATAATTTTGGGTTGCATAGCCAGGGCGCGAGCGATCGCAACTCGTTGTTGCTGTCCACCCGATAGCTGTGCCGGATATTTCTGGGCTTGCTCTAGAATATCCACTCGCTCTAGGAGTTGCATGGCGACCTCCTCCGCCTTAATTCGGGGCCAGCGACGCACCCAAATGGGAGCCAAGGTGATATTTTGCAACACCGTCAAATGGGGAAACAGATTAAACTGCTGAAACACCATTCCCACTTCTCGGCGAATGGCATCTACATTGTTTAATTCGGGCGACAACTCAATGCCATCAATGACAATTCGGCCCTGCTGATAGGCTTCCAGCGCATTCAAGGTCCGAATGAAGGTGGACTTACCAGAACCCGAGGGTCCCATGATCACTACCACTTCCTGACGCTCAACAGCTAAATTAACCCCCTGCAAAACATGGAACTGGTCATACCATTTGTGAATATCTTCCGCCACAATAATTGGGGGTTGCTCGCTCATCGGTTTCCTACTCCTCACGCTTGTGCAGGCCAGACTGGTCGGCCTCATCCCACAGATATCCTTTTACCTAGCACTCACCCCAAGGCGCTGCTCCAATCGACGACTAGCCCGTGACATCACATAACAAAAGCCCCAATAGATACAGCCAATAAACAAATACACTTCGCCATGCCGTCCCAAAAATTGAGGCTGAGCCAACACCGAGCGAGACATCCCCAGCAGTTCAATCAAGCCCACAATCGAGAGTAAGGAAGTGTCCTTAAATAAGCCAATAAACTGTCCTACAATGGCCGGGATCACCGCACGTAGGGCCTGGGGCAAAACAACTAAAGCCAAGATTAAGGGTGAATTAAGACCCAAGGCTTGAGCCGCTTCAAATTGCCCCTGGGGAATCGCCTGCAATCCACCACGAACATTCTCGGCTAAATAGGCCGCACTAAATAGGGTGAGTCCACAAATGGCCCGCAGCACCTGATCAAGATTGAGATCTTCGGGTAAGACCAAGGGCAAGAGGCGTTGGGCAACAAATAAAATACCCACCAAGGGTAAGCCACGAATCACTTCAATGTAGAGGATGCTCACCCCGCGAATCACGGGTAAAGCGCTGCGTCGTCCCAGAGCTAACAATACCCCGAAGGGAAAGATAAGACAATACTGACAAGGGCTGTAACTAGGGTCAATAAGAGGCCCTGCCAGGTTCTTGTACTGGTGAGTGCCAACCCCCAACCGCCGCTCAATAGCCAGATCACAGCCAAGAAGGTCACCAGCCAAAGCATTGGCAAACTGCGAGCCAAGAGTCGCTTGGGTACTCGGGCTGCCCAGTAAGGCCCCAGGACTAGATTAAAGGCCACCATCATCACGATACTCAGCCACCATAACAGGTCAGACCCTGCCCCACCCAGCCCTTGAATCACACCAAAACCCAAGACACCCACTAAGGCCAACCCCAACCCAGTGCGGCGCTGGATCGGCTGCCAGATAGCCAGGGTTAAACTTGCGATCGCAGCCCCCAGCAGCAGGATTAACCAAATCCGCCAAATTTCAGTCAGGGGAAAGCGCCCCACCAAGAACAAGCGCAAATTGACTTGCACCACGGTCCATTGGGCTTGGTCGTTCATCCAGACCAACAGAGACTGTCCAGACAGATAGACAATCCCCAAACTGAGACCAGTCAGCAAACTGTTATACCAACTGCTGAATAAATTGCGGCGCATCCAGATCCAAGTAGTCTGGAGAGTAGCAGCAGGGGGCGAGGGCGGTAGTTTCACAGGAGTCATTGACCTTATTATCGCTCCACCACCTGGATACTGCGGTTATAAACATTCATCAAAATCGAGATCGACAGGCTAATCGTCAGATAGACAGACATCAATAACAGAATAATCTCCACTGTGCGGCCCGTACTTTCTAAGGAAGCACTGGCAACATAGTAGACATCAGGATAGCCAATCGCCACCCCCAAACTAGAGTTTTTAGCCAGGTTGAGATATTGACTCGTTAGGGGAGGCACCATCACCCGTAGAGCCTGGGGAAAGACCACAAATCTGAGAATCGTAATCGGTTTAAGACCGAGGGCCCGGGCTGCTGCCCATTGACCAGGCGCGACAGCGCTAAGGCCCGCCCGCACAATTTCGGCAATAAAAGCGGCGCTATAGAGGGTAAGACCTAATAATAAAGCCGAAAACTCTGAGGATAGTTGTAGCCCACCTTCAACTAAATTGCCAGTGATCGTGGGTAGATTCGGATTCACAGGCGCGCTCCAGGTCAGGAGGCCCACAAGGCCCAGCGCCGCCAGACAGATCAAGGCTGGCCCCAGGAAAGTAGAGCCTTGCAGACCTTGCTCCACCTGACGCCGCACTTGCCAGCGCCAGACCAACAGAGCGATGGCAACCCCAGCACCTAAAGCTATTAGCCAGGGAACTGTCGCCTCATTACCCGCAAACCAAGGTAAGGCCATCCCATTTTTGCTCAAATACATTGGACCGGGTAAGGTCAAGCGATTGTCAAAGGCAGGGAGCTTTACAAACACCCCTAAATATAAAAACAGCAACAGCAGCAGTAAGGGAAAGTTGCGAATAGTCTCCACATAAACTAGGGCCAGTTGTCGCACTAGCCAGTTGTCCGACAGGCGAGCCAACCCTAAGGTAATCCCCAAAAGGGTGGCCAAGACAATACCGATGACCATCACTCGCAAACTATTAAGCAGCCCCACTACAAAGGCTCGGGCAATATCATCTGTCGGCGCATAGTCAACCAGGGTTTCGCCAATACTAGGCCCTGACTTGGTGGTTAAAAAGTCAAATCCAAAGGGGACTGTCAGCTTCTGGAGCAAATTATGCCTTAGATAGACAAAACTAAGCCAATCACTGCCAGCACTAGCGCCTGCAACAGCCAATCTCTTATCTGAGAGTCCTTTGGCCGCCTAAAATTGGGTTTATCTGGCATGACGTTCCTAGGTTTTTAAACGGTTGACGGATTGAGGGATAGCTTAATGCTTTGCTCGCAAGATTGCCCTCAAGACAGGTCGCTCAGCCCTCCCACTGGAGAGCCATTGGAGGTCATTGTCTAAATCCCTCCCACAAAGCGATGGGGGTTGAGCAGATGGTGCGGATCAAATTGCTGCTTGAGTTTTTGCATTGCCCTAAGGCAGTCCACGCATACCCCCATACCTCAACAGCCTGTTTGAGAGCAGGCGGGCAACTAACAGGGTCAAAAATCCTTGGGCTTGTTGACAGTGCGATCTCAAGGTCTCAATCTCCTCCACCGCCATCTCCCTCCCCGGTGCCTGCAAACGCATCACCCCCGTACCCTGACCTGGATATAAGCGAATCCAACAGCTCATTCCTTGGGTTTGGCAATAATGATGCATCTTATCCAGCACCGCCGTTGCCTGGACAGGGAGCAGGCCAAACTTGCAGAGAATCGTCCCCTCAACCTCAGCACTGGCAGGCCATAATTGTTGATCAATTTGCTGCCAGAAATCTCGATATTGGTCAGCCTCAAAGACCTGTAGATCAAGCTGGAGTGCTTCCCCCATGGCCTCAATTCGATTGCCCTGCTCAGCAATACTGGCCACCGAACCTTGAATGCGCATGGCCAACCCCAGTTGATCTGCCTCCGCCCAAGCAGCCACAAGTCGAGGCGAGAGTAAATCAACCCCAATCGGCGTCAGGGTACTATTGAGAATCTGAGGAACCGCCCGAGTCATGGTTGAGGCATTACCGGTGAACAGCATGGTCCTAGCATTCTGGGGCAGAGGATATAACCGCAGGGTCACCTCAGTAATCACACCGAGGCTGCCATAGGAGCCAGTCAAAAGCTTCATTAAGTCATAGCCCGCTACATTCTTCACAACTCTGCCCCCCGCCTTAGCAAATTGGCCATCGGCACGCAGGATGGTCATTCCCAAGCACATATCCCGCAGACGACCATAGCGATGGCGTAGGCCTCCCGTATCCCCAGTGGCTAGCACACCCCCAATGGTGGCGGTATCTTTATAGGCCGGATCGATCGCTAAAAACTGCTGGGATGGGGCGAGCTGCTGCTGCAAGGCTTTTAGGGTGATGCCAGCCTGGACAGTAACGGTCAAATCTGCCTGATCGTGATCAATGACTTGATTGAGATTCTGCAGACTCAAAATCAAGTCTAGATCACAAGCTAAGCCCCCCCAGCGCAATTTACTGCCTTGACCGCAAATCAATAAGCGCCATCGATGCTGGTGAGCCGCAACCATCAAGGCCTTCAGATCGGCGATTGTTTGAGGACAGACCCGATAAGCCGGTAGATCTTCTGTGGAGAGGAGTTGGCGAATCTGATCTTGAGCGGCTGCCTCTAGATCGGCAACGGTACAGACCTGTTCAGTCCCCACAAGCGTCGTCAGTTGCTGAAACAGTTCAGGACTTGGTATCACCACAGGTACATCATATCCAACTCACCATCAAGAACCTTATTCAAGAAGGCATACCATATCCGCCAGCCGTGGCACAACATGGTCTAGAGAATGGATTAAGACTGAAACAACCCCATGAAGCCATCAAGTCGGCCCAGACTCAGAGCAAACAGTTCATCCCCAAGGGCTGATCTAAGACTCTGACCCAAGGTTCTAGCCTAAGACCAAGCAAGGGATAGGGCTCATTCGTAGCGAAAGTTACCCACAACCGGAAACTCGTAGGTGAGATTCTCACTCAGAGAATATTCATATTGCGGGTTGTAACTGGCAGCGCCCTGGAAATAATAATTGTAAAAACCTGGATAGGGATAGGAATAAGGCACATACCCTGTATAGGGTGAAACAACCGGTATGGGGATAACCTGTTCTGCAGAGGCGCCGAATACGAACTGGGCTTGAGCAATGTCTGCTGTTGCTGGCAATAGCGACATTGCTGTGCCAACCAAGACAAACCATGTTAGTTTCATCTGACGTCTCTCCTGTTTGAGAAGCAGCTTAGCGGAATGGATCATCAACAACCCTAAGTTTCAAAGTCTACAAACCCATCATAAATGCTGAAATGAAATCAAATCCTCTGGGCAACTGAAAAAGTTAATCTTCTCTTCACTTGGAAGGGGTGGGGAGTAAGTTTACAACCGGTACGCAGGAAACTAGTATTGCAGATCACGGCTGATATCCTCAGCCAATCTATTATCTTCAACCAGCCATTAAAATCAACCCTCAAGGTTAGTCACTAGCTTTAGGAATTAAGGAGACTGCCGCTCAGGGGTAGCTGGCTCAGGGATAAGGGAATAGTTTTGTTGCCCTCGATGATCACCAACGCTTAAGGGATGATTTGCTGAGAAGGGTGGCAGCCTCTTCTCCGGTGGGGCTACAGACCTTGGTTGCCCAAGTGTTTTCATATTGGGTGACCCTCAGGGGGCTACCAGGCACTAGTTTCATATAGGCAATTTTCTCTGGGGACAGGCTGGTGACAAGCTGCTCGCCCGTGGCAGAAACCAACCCCAGTTTATCCTCTTCAACGACGATGACAGTGCCCTCAAAGATGCGGCGAACGCGGGGCGGGGCAATGTTGGTGATGTAGTTATTTCCCGTGGTGTCAAAGCCGATTAAGCTGCCTCGACGAAAGGTCATGGAATGATTAGTGGTGGCGACGGTATAGGTGCGGGCTGTGCCATCCAGGAGGCGCACAGAAAGCTGATCTCCCTTCAAGGACTGTACCAACCCATAATGAGCCATAATCTCATGGGGTTCAACCGCAGGATTGGTGGTTAAGGCTGTGGTCTGAGGTGCTGAATCCTGGATCACAGGCGCCGCATGGACAGGGGAGTGATGGGGTATATCGGCGGGCAAGCTGGCGGGGGTGAAAAAGCCTAGAGCGCTGGCGGAGTCGGAGCTGGCAGGGGAGGTGCCCAGATCTTCAGCGGGCTGAGCTTGACTGAGAGGAGTAATCCCGACCAATAGGGCGCTAGCTAGGGCAAATGAAGCGGCAAATTTTACCAGCATTTTCTTGACCTTAATGAAATCTATATATTTTTAGCGAAAATCAAGGATGTATTACGTTGTTTAGGGGAAGGTTTCAATTCAAAACTCAGTTAATTTTTGAGAATCTGAAGGGGTTGTTATTTTGGCTCAGTTAATGTTTTCCAAAGCATACACCATCTTTTCTAGGGCCGACAAGAGCAGTGCCAGACTCTGGGGGTTGATGGGGTAGTATTGTCACAGCGACAAAATATCTGAGACTCTATATTTGGCTAGGGCTTGATGAGGGGTTGCATTCAGGATAAAGAATTGCGATCGCATCTCCTAGAGTTGTCAATACACCCTAAAAACAAAATAGAGATTTCACCTCAGCAGGAAAAAATATTCAGGCGTCAGTATAAAAATCAAAGCTATGTCAGAAACCACGATCGAATCTATTCTGCAAGAACAACGTTTGTTTGCACCTCCTGAAAACTTAGCAGCCCAGGCCCAAATCAATAATTTTGCTGAGTACGAACAGCTCTATGCCAAAGCTAAGGCCGATCCAGCTAGCTTTTGGGCAGAATTAGCAGCCCAGGAACTAGACTGGTTTGAAAAATGGCATACCGTCCTCGATTGGCAGCCGCTTGCCAATGGTTTGTCGGCGGCAAACTCAACATTACCTATAACTGTCTAGATCGGCATCTGCAAACTGAACGACGCAATAAAGCTGCCCTCATTTGGGAGGGCGAACCCGGCGATTCTCGAACCCTCACCTATGCTCAATTGCATCGAGAAGTCTGCCAGATGGCCAATGTACTCAAGCAGCTCGGGGTCAAGAAAGGCGATCGCGTTGGTATTTATATGCCCATGGTGCCCGAGGCTGCGATCGCCATGCTCGCCTGCGCCCGGATTGGCGCACCTCATACCGTCGTCTTCGGAGGATTTAGCGCCGAATCACTCAAAGATCGCCTCAACGACGCCCAAGCCAAATTAGTAATCACCGCCGACGGTGGCTTTCGCAAGGATAAAACCATCCCTCTCAAAGCCGCCGTCGATCAAGCCCTCGCCAACAATGGTGCCCCCAGCGTTGAACATCTGCTTGTTGTCCAACGCACCCAGGCCGAGATTCTGATGGAGCCAGGCCGAGATCATTGGTGGCACGAGCTTCAAGCCCAGGTCTCTGCCGACTGTCCACCCGAACCCATGGACAGTGAAGACATGCTATTTATCCTTTACACCAGTGGCACCACAGGTCGGCCCAAGGGAGTTGTACATACCACCGGCGGGTATAACCTCTATACCCATATGACCTATAAATGGACCTTCGATCACAAAGAAACAGATGTCTACTGGTGTACCGCTGATGTCGGCTGGATTACAGGGCATAGCTATATTGTCTATGGTCCCCTCTCCAATGGCGCCACTTCCCTAATGTATGAAGGGGTGCCACGCCCCTCTAATCCAGGCTGTTTCTGGGATGTGATCGAAAAATATGGTGTCAACATTTTCTACACTGCACCTACCGCCATTCGAGCCTTCATCAAATTAGGCGAAGAACATCCCCGCGCGCGCGATCTTTCCTCCTTGCGAATTTTAGGGACCGTAGGCGAGCCAATCAACCCCGAAGCCTGGATCTGGTATCAGCAGGTCATTGGTGGCGGCAACTGTCCGATTATCGATACTTGGTGGCAGACCGAAACCGGCGGCTTTATGATTACACCCCTACCCGGCGCGACCCCCACTAAACCTGGATCTGCTACCCGCCCCTTCCCAGGCATCTTGGCCGATGTTGTCGATCGAGAGGGCAATCCAGTGGCAGACAATGAGGGGGGGTACCTGATCATTCGTCATCCCTGGCCCAGTATGATGAGAACCGTTTATGGCGATGATGATCGATTTCGACGCACCTACTGGGAGCATATTCCAGTCCAAGATGGCCAATATGTCTACTTTGCTGGCGATGGCGCTCGCCGAGATGCCGATGGCTATTTCTGGATTATGGGGCGGGTGGATGATGTGATTAACGTCTCAGGGCATCGCCTGGGCACCATGGAAATCGAATCAGCCCTTGTCTCACACCCCGCCGTTGCCGAAGCTGCCGTAGTGGGTCGACCCGATGATCTTAAAGGTGAAGACGTCTTTGCTTTGTCACCCTTGAACATACCTACAGCCCCAGTCCAGACCTTAAAGCGGAGCTGATCCAACATGTCGTCAAGGAAATTGGCATCATTGCCCGTCCAGGAGAAATTCAGTTTGCCGAGGCCCTCCCTAAGACCCGATCAGGCAAAATCATCCGCCGGTTCCTCCGCAACCTGGCCAGTGGTGAAGACCTCGTCGGCGATGCCTCAACCATGGAAGACCAAAGCGTGCTCGATCAACTTCGCCAAGGGACATAGCCTGATCTAGCTGCTGAACCTTGAGGCCAGAGTCTTAGTTTGCTCAAGATTAGGTTAATGGGCGGCGAGTGAGGGACAATGAGAGGCCATAGATTACCCAAGGAATCATGATTGATCCTGACTCTTCCCTTTCTAAAAAGCTGAGCCTCAGTACCAAGCTTGCCTATGGGGCAGGAGATATGGGGGCAGGAATTACCTCTACCTTGATGGTTTTTTCCTTGCTGATCTTTTTAACCAATGTGGCAGGTCTCAATCCTGGTTTAGCGGGAACTGTGCTCCTGATTGGCAAGATTAGTGATGCTATCAATGATCCGATTATCGGGATCTTGAGCGATCGCACCAAATCTCGCTGGGGGCGTCGTCATTCTTGGATGCTCTTTGGATCCATTCCCTTTGGTCTATTTTTCTGTTTGCAATGGGTGGTCCCCCACTTTAGTAACAATACAAATATCAACCAATGGGGATTGTTTGCCTATTATGTCGCGATTGGCATCCTTTTCAATCTGGGTTTTACCGCCGTTAATCTTCCCTATACAGCCCTCACCCCAGAACTAACTCAAGATTACAACGAACGCACCAGCCTCAATAGTTTTCGCTTTGCCTTTTCCATAGGGGGCAGCATCCTAACCCTGATTCTAGGGGTGGTGATTTCTCAACAGATTGCTAACCCCAGCCAGCAATATTGGATTATCGGTTTAATCTGTACCGTGCTGTCCATGCTCCCTATCTATTGGTGTGTCTGGGGCACCGAAGAGCGATATGCCAGCCAGACCACCGAAAGTCTTCCCCTTGGGGAACAAATCAAAATTGCCTTTACCAACCGCCCCTTTCTCTATGTGATTGGTATTTACCTCTGCTCTTGGCTTGCCTTTCAATTAACGGCCTCCATCATTCCCTACTTTGTCACCAGTTGGATGAAACGAGACTCTTACTTCGAAGTTGCCCTGATTGTCCAGATTGTGGCAATTATTATGTTGTTTTGCTGGAGTTCACTCAGCAAACGGATTGGCAAACGGATGGTCTATTTCATGGGCATGTCTCTCTGGATTATTGCCCAAGCAGGTTTGTTTTTTTTGCGTCCTGGCCAAGTTGTCCTGCTTTATATCCTGAGTGCCATGGCTGGCGTAGGCGTCTCCACGGCCTATTTAATTCCTTGGTCGATGTTGCCCGATGTCATTGAACTGGATGAACTCACAACAGGCAACGGCGAGAGGGAATTTTCTATGCCTTTATGGTCTTGTTGCAAAAAATCGGGCTGGCCCTAGGATTATTTATCGTCGGTCAGGCCCTGCAAATGACCGGATTCATCCCCTCAACGCCTGAACTGCCTAACCCCCCTCAACCTTTTTCAGCCCTACTAGCCATTCGGATTGCCATTGGTCCGTTACCGACCCTTTTTCTGTTGCTGGGACTGCTCCTAGCCTACTTCTACCCCATTACTCGCGAAGTCCATGCCGAAATTCTCTTGCAACTGCACGAGAAACGACTCGGGGTTGATAACCCTTCACCCCATGCCCCCCCTCAAATGGATGTCATCGATCCAGATTAAACACCCGATCATGAGACAACCGTATATTTACGGATATTCTCTCAGCCCTTAGCCCGCAACCACCCCCACATCCCTGAGGGATCGCAACCTCCGCATAAGAGTTCGGTGCTTTTACGATATTTACTCACTGGCAATCCTGAGAAAGTAACGACATGGTTATCTTGAGTTCGCAAAACCTCACTTGCACTCAACGATAATCACACTTGCACTCAGGGATAGTTATCCATCACTGGGGATAACTATCCTTCCCTCCCCCTTGACTTCAAGTACCCCTACCTCGCTAGGGATGCTGCGAACCTTGATCTGACGCAGGCTAATGTTATTGAGGATATTGTTGTGATCGATGTCCAGATTGAATTACGAAAAACTGCTCGCAAACGTTACGTTGAACTAGCCCAAGCAGCCCATCAGGATTTGGGATGGCAATATCTAGGCTCGACTTACGAAGATTATTATGCAATCGTTTCTCTATACCCTGATATGGGGCAAACCTTAGATCAAGGCGTCCTCCTAGAAGCCTTAATTCAAGGCGAGACACCAGAACAAGCCTGTGCTCTAATTGCGCAAAGTCCCTATGTACAATCGCAACTCAATACCCATGATCAAGCCTTGTCGCTCATGTCAGCCTACGGAATGCCTTTGATTAATAACTACGCGCAAGTCTTTCAAGCACAAGAGCCACCCCTAGCAAATAGTCTCTCCAGATCTTAAGGGAATCATGTTGGTCAAGCTAACATGTGATTAGTTGCATGTTTTGAGAGACACAGATGTTTTTGAATGAATTATCACCCCTGTTTCAAGAGCTGGTGAACAAACCCTTGGCCTTTCTAGGGGGGTTTGCCTCTGGTCTACTGCGCCTTAATTTAGCGGAAGAACCGGTTAAAAGCTGGTTAGACCAAAAACTTGGCCCCCCAGAGGATGGGGTCTAACTTCCCCCCTTCCCCTCCCTCCGGCAGCGGCCCTCAGTCCATTACGATTGAGTAAGGGCTTCTATGGCGCTCTCTGACCTGCGCATTCTGTCCTTGATTCCTAGTGCAACTGAAATTGTAGCGGCCCTTGGTTTACAAGATGCTTTAGTCGGTCGCTCCCATGAATGTGATTATCCCGAGGGGGTGCAAGAATTACCCATCTGTACTGCACCCAATCTCGATCCGGCTGGC
Organism: Acaryochloridaceae cyanobacterium SU_2_1; assembly: GCA_012030735.1. Classification (GTDB taxonomy): domain Bacteria; phylum Cyanobacteriota; class Cyanobacteriia; order Thermosynechococcales; family Thermosynechococcaceae; genus Acaryochloris. Next base: position 248 of record JAAUUW010000098.1, on the reverse strand, counting down.
AGCAGCCGTCAGATCCATGATCGGGTCACGGAGTTATGGCAATCAGCCCTGAGCATTTACCAGTTAGATCTCAGGCAATTGTCAGAGCTGCGACCGACCCATATTTTAACCCAGGCCCAATGCGAAGTCTGTGCCGTGAGTTTGGCAGAGGTAGAGGCAGCCGTAGGGCAAATGACCCATCCATCTGTCAGGGTGCTGTCCTTGCAGCCCCACTGTCTTGACCAGGTTTGGCAAGATATTGAGACAGT